>JANQJG010000078.1 GCA_028281785.1 Rhodospirillales bacterium | reverse complement strand
GATGACCGAGCTGTCGAGGCGTTCGCGCCCCTGCGCGTCGGTGGTGCGGCCATAGCGGACCAGCGGCTCGTAGACCTGGGTCACCACGTTCTGCGTCTGCGGGCGCAGCGCATCGCCGTCGAAGCCCTCCGGCGTGCCCGGCGCCGCGAGCACCAGCGTCTCCGCAAGCGCCGGCGACCCGGACATCCCCAAACCGAGCGCCAGGATACCCGCGCCCGCAACAACGGCGGCTCGGCGCACCGCCCGCCTCATCGAACTCTCACGCATGTCGTCTCCTCCCAGTTCCGCGCGTCCCGCAGCGGCAGCGCTGCGGCGCGGATTCATGTCTCGTGCCCTTGTGGCACCCCTTCGGTCTCAGGCCGATGCGGCAACAGCCGATCCGTCGCCGGTGACCACCGGCACGCGGTAATCCGGAGCCAGCGCATCGAACATCTCGACGACCCTATAGGCGTGGTCGATCCGGCGGCCCGCGCTCGGATCGTCGAGCTGGAACCGCCAGTCCCGGCCGAAACCGAGGCGCTTGTCGACACTGACGATGGTGCCGCAGAACACCATCACATCCCGTTCCGGCAGGCCGGGCGCCCGTTCGGCCAGAACCGCCAGGACATCGTCCGGATGCAGGAAGGCGGCCACCGAAACCTCCTGATAGAGCTGGTCGTCGACCCAACTACGCAGGACGCAGTCGTCCCAATGATCGCGGATCTCCTCCAGGGGCCACAGCACCGGCGCCAGGACGTTCGGACAGACCTGCTTCGACCAGGGGATCGAAATTCGCTCCAAAGCCCGGTCGGTATGATCGCTGCCGACACCGACGAGAACGCGGCCATCGCCGTCCCGCGCGACTACGATCTCCACCTCGCCGGAGGTCTCGGCGGTGTGCACCTCGACCGACGTGCCGGTGGTCAGCGCATGGCTGCCGATCGGATAGATGCGCGGCGCCGGCACCGACGTCGCAATCCGGATACCGTGCTTGGCGACCTCGTCCCGATGGGCGACGGCGGTTTGCGGATCGCGGGTGGCGGAGCCGAGATTGACCATGCGCTCCACAGTGAGAGTGACCGCGCCGCCGCCGTTCAGGCTCTGCACCGTGAGGGGCACCGCGATCATTGCTCGCCCTCCGCCCGCGGGCGCTCGGCCTGATCGAGGGCGACCGGATCGACCCCCGGCCCGCGGTGGCGCGCCCAGAGCCAGATGCGCTTCAGCACCCGCCGGGCGCCGCCGTCGGGCGCATCGGCATAGGCGAGGCGACCGTGCAGGGTCGTGAGGTTGTTGGTGAACAGAAAGTCGCCGGCCTTCAGGCGATAGCGCCAGGCCAGGTCTTCGCGCTCCAAGAGACAGTCGACAAGATCGAGCGCCTCACGCATCGCCCCTTCGACCGCCAGCCCGGCCAGTTCCATGCCCGGATCGATCATCACCCGGGCGTAGTGGACGTTGAGTTCGCCCCCCTCGCCCAGATCGAACACCGGCTTGACGACGGTCTCGGGGCCGGCCGGCCAAGAGTGCAACTGCGGAGGCCGAAAGTGATAAGGGCAATAGAGCCAGGGCAGCAGATCGGGCCGCGCCTCGGCGACTTCCTTATGCAAAGTCTCCGCTGAAATGATCGTGCTGTCGCCGCCCTGGGCCGCGTTCTCCACGCACAGCAAGGCGATGTAGTCCGGCGGCCGCGGCTCCAGACAACCGTTGTCCGAGTGCATCCGGGAGAGCTTGGCCGATGCGCCGATGCGTGTGGGATCGGTGTTCGCAGCCCCCCTGTCGGTCACGGTGAAGAGCCGCCGGTCGACGCTCAGACCCTGCCGGATGGGCCGGCCCACATAGTTTGCCAGCCCCCAGGCCGTGATCCCGGCCGCCTCCTCATCGGCGATGTCCAGCGGCACGCCACGCAGGACGACGACGCCGGCCCCCTCGTCCATGCGGCGGCGGATCTCCGCAGCCATGGGCGCGAAGGCCGGAACGCGGAAGTCTTCCTGCTCGAAGGTCTCCAGGGTCAGCCCGTTGGCACGGATGAAGCCGAGCGCGGCCGCAATCTCTTCGCCGGCCCGCGCCGGCAGGTTGCAAAACACCTCGCCCGCGCGCGCGTCGAGGCCGGCCCGGTCCCATTGCCGGGGGGCATGCGCCACATGGCCCGGAACGGCCGGAGGCCGGCAAGTCGCATCCAAGGATGTCAACGCCCCGACGCCTGATGGATCCGCCATCTCGCCACCGCCTCCCTCACCTTGACCGGCTCAATAGTTATGTTGTTATACTATTAGTTCATTTCAGCTTGCACCCCGGTGGATGTCAAGCCGAAAACCCCGGAAAACCCGTTTGGAGGCTACAGGACGTGACGCGGATCGACAGCGATCTCAGCAGCGGCGCCAGCGCCTATCCGGCCGCCTTTCGCCCCCTGCGGGTCGGCACCACCCAGCTCCGCAACCGGATCTTCATGCCCGCCCATACGACGAACTATGGCGAGGACAACCTGCCGTCGGAACGCCACCTCGCCTATCACCGGGCCCGCGCGGCCGGCGGTGCGGCCCTGAACATCTTTGAGGGCATCCGCGTTCACCGCAGCTCCCTGGGCCGCCAACAAGGCGTCAATGGCTACGATCCGGCCTGCATCGACCGCTTCGCACGCATTGCAAAGGCCGTGCGGGAAGAAGGGGGCCGGCTGTTCGGCCAGATCATTCATTTGGGCCGCCATATCGACGGCAACTACACCAGAACGCCCGCCTGGGGCGCTTCGCCGATTCCCTGGGCGGCGACCGCACCGCCGCCACACCCGATGACCGAGGGCGAGATCCAGGAAGTGATCGAGGCCCATGCTCTGACCGCCGGGCATCTCGTCACGGCGGGGCTGGACGGGATCGAATTGCAACTCGCCCACGGCCATCTGCTGCAACAGTTCCTGTCGCCGGCCACCAATCGCCGCGACGACGCCTGGGGCGGCACAGCGGAAAATCGACTACGCCTTGCCCGCGAGACGCTGGTAGCGGTGCGCGCGGCCGTCGGCCCGGAGATCACCCTGGGCCTGCGCATCAGCGCCGAGGAGTGGCTGCCCGGCGGGCTGACGCTGGACGACATGACCGGCATCACCCGCCGGCTTTGCGAGGCGGCCAGGGTCGATTTCGTCCATGTCTCCCACTCGGCCTATCACGGCAGTTGGACGGTCTCGACGCAGATGGCCGACATGGCCTTCGACCCCGCCCTCTTCCGCCCCTTCGCCCCGGCGATCAAGGCGGCACTGGCCGAGCTGCCCGATCCGCCGGCGATCTTCGCGGTGTGCAAGTTCCGCAGCCTGGCCGAGGCCGAAACGGTGTTGAGCGCGGGCGAGGCCGATATGGTCGGCATGGCGCGCGCCCACATCGCGGACCCGCAGATCGTGGCGAAATCGGCGGCGGGGCGCGAAGACGAAATCCGCCCCTGCATCGGCTGTAACCAGGGCTGTGCGAACATGCTGGCGCAGAATCTGGCCATCACCTGCCTGTCCAATCCGCGCGCCGGTCGCGAGGGCACGATCGCGGATGTGGAAGCCGGCTCCGTCACCCAGCCGCGCCAGGTGGTCGTCGTCGGCGGCGGTCCGGCGGGCATGGAGGCGGCGGCGGGAGCCGCGGCCCGCGGCCACGATGTACAGCTCTGGGAGGCCGGAGGGCGCCTGGGCGGCGCGCTGGCCTGGCTGGAAGCGATGCCGCTGCGCCATGACTTCCTGAAGCTGCTCGACTATCAGACCGCCGCCCTCGAACGGACAGGGGTCGAGGTGGCGCTGGGCCGCGCGGCCACCGCCGAGGCCATCGCCGCGGCTCAGCCAGACGTCGTGGTTCTGGCCACCGGCGCGGAGCCCACGCCCCTCGACCTGCCGGCGGGCGGCAGCGCGCTGACCCTGGAAGACGCGATCGCCGATCCGGATGCTCTGGGCGCGCGCGTGGCCCTGGTGGATGTCCTCGGCGGCTGGTCGGTGGCGGCGACGGCGGAATGGCTCGCCGACCGCGGCCACAGCGTGACCCTGATCGCCCCGACGGGCACGCCCGCCTGGACGGTGAGCATCTATTCCAGTTTCGCGCTGCGCCGGCGCCTGAGCGAAAAAAAGGTCGCCATCCTGCCCCTGCAGACGGTCACGGGATTCCGTGAAGGTCTCACCCGGCTCGTCGATCTCTCCACCGGCGCCGAACGCGAAACCGGCGACTTCGACAGCGTGATCGCGCCGACCCATGCCCGGCCGCGCAACGCTCTCCACGACGAGCTTACGGCACTGCTGGCCGGGGGCAACCGCGCCATCGCCATCCACGCCGCCGGCGATTGCCAGGCCGCGCGCACGGCACTGGAAGCGGTCTATGAGGGCTACGAGGCGGGCCGGCTGGTGTAGCAGCGGGCTGGAACCGATTCGACGTAAGTCGAAAATGTTCTAATCCATGCGCAGGCCGCCGTTGACCGCGAGCACGTGGCCGGTCACGAAGCCCGCCTCCGGCGACAGCAGATAGGCCACCGCGGCGGCGATCTCCTCGGGCCGGGCCATGCGCTGCAACGGTGTCGAGGCCGACATGGCGGCCTTTCGCTCGGGCGGATGGGCCTCCAGCATCGGCGTCTCCACGGCACCGGGCGCGACGCAGTTCGCCGTGATGCCGCGCGGCGCGAGTTGCTGGGCGATGGACTTGGTCATCGCCTCGACCCCGCCCTTGGCGGCAGCGTAGGCGGTGCCGGTGAGAACGCCGCCGGTGCGGCCGGCCAGCGAGCCCAGCGTCACCACCCGGGCGCCATCGACGAGCAAGGGAAAGCCATGGTGGCAGACCAGGAAGAACCCCGTCAGGTTGACGGCGATGATCCGGTCCCAGCGCTGCGGTGTCAGCTCTCCCAGCTTTGCGGTGTCCACCAGACCGGCAGCCAGAACCAATGCCGAGAGTTGGCCGTGCAACTGCGCCTTGACCTCCGCGAAGGCCGCCGCGACCGTATCGGCCTCGGCCAGGTCGAGCGCGATGGGGATTGCGTCGAGGTCTTGCGCGAGGGCGTCGAGCGCGGGTCCGGCCAGGTCCATCAACACCAGCGGCCGCGGTCCCTCCGCTGCGAGACGCCGGGCGATGGCCGCGCCGATGCCGCCGGCGGCACCGACCAGACAGGCGCCGCCTGGCGGCCGGATGTCGGACTCCCTGGCATTCATCTGCGCTGTCTCCAAACAGGGGCCGCAAGCGCGGCCCGTCACTTGTCTGCATTATAAGACAACCGACGGGGCAACCAAGCCCGTTCGCCTGCGCCCCCGGGGTTTAGCCCGTGGGTTCCCACACCGGGGCGTCGCCGCCGGTGTTGCGCGACATGGTCATGCGGTACTCGTAAACGTCGGGGCGGTAGAGCGCGTTGATGAACTCGACGGGGCGGTCGTCCTGGTCGAAGACAGTACGGCTGATGGCCAGGAGGGGCAGGCCGACCTGGGTTTTCAGAAGATCGGCGATGGTGGAGTCGGCCGCCCGGGCCGTCACCGTCTGTTCAGCGGAGGAGACCTTGATGCCGCCCTCCTCCAAAAGGGCGAGCAACGGGCGCTCGGCCAGATCTTTCTTGGCATAGCCCCGGCCAATGTCTTCCGGCACCCAAGTGGTCAGGTGGGACATGGGCCGGCTCTTGATCGAGCGGACGCGGATCGCCTTCTGAACCGTTGCGCCGAACGGCAGGGCCAGCGCCTCGGCAACGTCATCGGGCGCCTGGACGTAGCCGAAATCGATCACGCGAACCGTGGTCGACAGGCCCATGGCGAGCAGGTTCTCCAGCAGCCCGCGCATGTTGGACCGCAGAGGCTGCTGTCCCCCCGCCCGCCGGGTCGGGAAGGTACCGCGGCCGCGATGGCGTTCGATCATGCCCTCGCGCTCGAGCGTTGCCAGGGCCCGGCGCACGGTGATGCGCGAGACCTTGAACATCCTCGCCAATTCGTGCTCGCTGGGCATCGGTTCGTCGGCGCCGAAGGCCCCTTCGACGAGCTGTTGCCGCAGTACGATGTACATTTGATGGTAGAGCGGCAGAGGGGAGGCCGTTTCAGGCAGACGGCTCCAGCGTCGCTCCGTCTTGCTTGTTGGCATCTGCGCTCCTGAAGCCGCCGCCCCGTGGCGGAACCGGTCCGACCCCGAACAGCAGTACAACCCACTGTTGGTCCGCCCGAAGTCGCTGCACGCGTGCCGGACACCGGTCCCGCTTTATAGGTAAGTCGGCCCAGGCATGCAAGGAAACCGGCGAAGCGTGCGAGACGCCCCGTCCGGTTCTTCCGTACACGCCGCAGCGGCGAGGGCGCCGGCAGCCGGGCCGGCGCCCCTAGAGCGGGTCATGTTTAGACGGAAACACCTTCGTGTTTGCGTCTAAACATGACCCGCTCTACGCTTGAGAATGAGAGCAGATTCACCAGGCTCGATGGATCGCTCCCGCGATTCCATCGGGCCTGGATCTGCTCTAGTCTTCGCAGCGCTGCCGGCTGGAAGCATGACCCACGTCAGCGGCGCGGGTCAGCTTCTGCAGCACCTGGCCTCGGATTACATATCCAACTGGCCGATCCGCGCGATCTCCCGATACAGCTCCTCACCCCAGGTCTCCTTGCCGAGGCTGTCTCGAACCGGCTGCGTTGCCGTGCGAAACTCCTCGCGGTCCGGATAGGTGATCTCGATGCCGGCCTCCTGCAGCTTCGTCACCAGGGCTTTTTGCTGCTCGGCAAGCAGCTCGTCGACCTTGCTTTCCGAGGCACGCTGGGCCGTGACGATCCAGCCCTGCTCCTCCTCCGACAGGCCTTGCCAGAAAGCCTCGCTGATTTTCACCCAGGCCGGCTTCTTGATGTAGTCGACCATCGCGATGCTCTCCTGAACCTCGAAGAACTTCATCGCCCAGATCGTTTCGATGGGGTTCTCCTGGCCGTCGACGATGCCGGTCTGCAATCCCGTATAGACTTCCTTGAAAGCCATCGGCGTCGGCTTGGCGCCAAAAGCGATGAACGACTGCACGTAGTAGTCGCGCGCCGGCACCCGCACCTTCAGGCCCTTCAGATCGGCCATGGAGTTGATGGTCTTGTTGGCGCTGATCTGCCGCGGACTGCGCGGCAGAATGCCGATCAAGCGAACCCGGTTCCGGTCGATCAGGCGGGCATTCCATTCGCGGCCGACATCGCTGTCGAGCACCGCCAGGTAGTTCGCCATGTCTTTCATCAGGAACGGCAGGGCGAGATTCTCGATCTCCTTCAGCCCCGGGTCGCCGCTGGCTTCGATCTGGGTCGTGTTCAACGCCAGTTGAGCCAGCATCTCCTTCGGCGTGCCGAGCTGGTTGCCCGGATAGACGGTCACCGTGAACTTGCCGCCGGACTCCGCTTCCAGGACCTTCTTGAACTCCAGCGCGGCCGTGTGCTGGGCCTCGCCCTCTTTGGCCCAGAGGCTGTAGCGAACCTCCTCGGCGCCCGCGCTGCCGGCCCCCACCAGGACCAGATTGCGAATGGCGCCTTCCATCACGCCCCAGGCGGAGGAGGTTGAGAGATAGACCAGATTCTTGGTCTGAAAGAGCTCTTGGAGCTGCGGTTGAATTTTCGCGTAGAGATCCTGAAAGGGCTTGCCGCGATGTCCGATCATCGGCGTCGCCATCGCGCAGTACGTCTTCTCGCTGACGTCGATGGGTCCGGGAATATGAAGCTTCATGCGAGGCGCAGTCACTTTGTGAAAAATTTCACAAGGGGCGGAAAATGCAAGCTTCCTTTTAGGCGGATCCTGTCGCGACGCCGTCTCGGAGCAGGGCGTCGCAGGCTTGAGACAGCGCGTCGATGATCGCGTCGATCTGTTTTGGGGAGCAACAGTAGGGCGGCATGATGACGATGACGTTCCCGATCGGCCGCGTGAGCACGCCGCGTTTCGCCATATGGCGGCAGACGCGGACGCCGATTTGTTGCTCGATGGGAAAGGGCGCTCGGGTGCGCCAATCGCGCGTCAGTTCCACGCCGGCGCCTCGCCCGGCCTGTCGGATGCCGCCCACCAACGGGTTGTCCCAAAGCCGAGCCAAGGACTGCCGCAAGGCGCGCTCCAGATCGCGACGGCCTTGTCTGCTCTCCGGCGCGCGGAGAAGCTCCAGATTGGCGTTGGCGGCGGCGGCGCCGAGTTGATTGGCCGTGAAGCTGTGCCCATGGAAGAAGGTCTTAAACTCCGCGTAGTCGCCTTGGAAGAGATCGAACACCGCGCGCGTGGTCAGCGTGGCGGCCATCGGCAGGTAGCCGCCCGTGAGCCCCTTCGCCACCGCGAGAAAATCCGGTTGAGCGTCTTCCTGATGGGAAGCGAACAGGCCGGACCCGCCGGCGCGGCCGAACCCGGTCATCACTTCGTCGGCGATCAAATGAGCGCGCCGACCGCGGACGATTTCGGCGACGCGCCGCAGCCAGCCCTTGGGTTGGGCCAGCATTCCGGCGACGCCTTGAATGACCGGCTCCACAACCATCCCCGTGATGGGGCGTCCCGCCGCCTCCGCCGTCTCAAAGGCCTGTTCGACTTTTCCGACGCATTCCCAATGGCATTGACGATAGGAAACGGCCTCGGCGCGTTGCGGACGGGCGCGATTGAACGGGCAACGGTAGCAATAGGGCGCCATGACTTTGCGGGAACGGAACAACAGGCCGCCGTAGGTCTTGT
>JANQJG010000043.1 GCA_028281785.1 Rhodospirillales bacterium | reverse complement strand
TCCCCCGGAATCGTCGGCGGCGCATGGTGAGATTCGTTTCGCATCGGCTTCGAGCCATATTATTATACTCGACGGGATAGACGTTGATAATTATTTCCCGGACCCGGTTTCGTCTGGCGAACTGGGGCAAACCAAATGACCATTGCATCCTGAGGAGGGAGACATGATGCGTAACAAAAAAGGACCAGGACGTCTCGCCGGAACGCTGGTCTTCTCAGCTTCGGTTCTGGCGCTCTGGGCCGGCGCGGCCTGGGCCGAAGGAGCCAAGATCGGCGCTCTTATTCCCATCACCGGCGATCTTCAGGCCTATGGCGAGGTCTCGCTCAACGGCATCCGGCTGGCGGCCGACGAGATCAACGCCGCCGGCGGCGTTCTCGGCGGCAACCTAGAGATCAAGGTTGGCGACACGCAAACCAACGCTCAGTCCGGCATTGACGCGGCGAAGAAGCTTGTCTCGATCGAGGGCGTCGTCGGCATCGTCGGAGCACTCTCAAGCGGCGTGACGATCCCGGTCGCCAAGAGCGTATCCAGCTCAAGCGGCGTCGCGCAGATATCCAATGCCTCCACATCGCCCGTCATCACCAACCTCGAAGACGGAGATTACCTGTTCCGCAGTGTCCCGTCTGATGCCTTCCAAGGCGTGGCCCTGGCCCAGGTGGCCAAGGAGGCCGGATTCCAGAATCTCAGTGTCCTCTACATCAACAACGACTATGGCGAAGGCTTGGCCGAATCCCTCGATGCCGCTTTTGGCAAGATGGGCGGCAAGATTTCGGCGTCTCTCGCCTATGAGCCCGGCAACGCCTCTTATCGGGGTGAATTGTCGAAGGCCGCCGGCGCCGGTGGCGAAGCCCTGGTGCTGATCGGCTATCCCGAGAACGGCATCACCATCCTCCGACAAGCGCTGGAGGAAGGCTACTTCTCCAAGTTCATCTTTGGCGACGGCATGAAGGCGCCGGAGATCATCGACGCGATCGGAGCCCAATACCTGGACGGCAGCAGCGGCACGGCGCCGCAGGCAATGAGCGACAGCGAGCCCGCCCAACACTTCGCCAAGGCCTATGCCGCGAAGTTCGGCGACAAAACCGATAAGCCATATCACGACACGGCCTATGACGCGACCTACGTGCTGGCCCTGGCCATCGAAAAGGCCGGCAAGGCCGATGGCAAGATGGTTCGCGACGCGTTGCGCGAGGTGGCCTCCGCGCCCGGAGAGAAGGTCTTTCCCGGCGAATGGGCAAAGGCCAAGAAGCTGATTGCCGAGGGCAAGGACATCGACTATGTCGGCGCGTCGGGGTCGATCGACTTCGATAGCGTGGGCGACGTTGCCGGCACCTTCGCCCACTGGATGATCGAGAACGGGCAGATCGTCACGAAGAAGGTCTTCGAACCGAAGATGTAGTATCGGCGAACGTTTCAAGGGGCTTGGGCCTCTCCTTCGACAGGCTCAGGACGAGGCCCTCATGCTGAGCATGGTCGAAGCACGAGGGCCGCGTTACGGCGCCTCCCTTCAACGCTCAGCGAATTACTCGGAAGGCCCGCGGCCCGCGCCGCGGGCTTTTTCCGTGTCCCCGTCCATGCCGCCGCGAACCTCGGGCGCCTTCTCCGGCAGGATGCCCTGGGGCCGGAGCAGGAGGATCACCTGCAACAGCACGCCGATGAGCAGCACCCGCAAGGCCCCGGCCTGCGTCACCATCGTCTCCGGCAGCATGCCGGTCAGGATCTCGGTCCCCGACCATACCGCCCAGATAACGAAGGCGCCGAGGATGGCCCCGCGATTGTTGCCGCTGCCGCCGGCGATGAGCATCACCCAGACCAGGAAGGTGGCGAACATGGGATCGAACGCCTCGGGGCTGATGAAGGTGGTGAAATGGGCGTACAAAGCGCCGCCCAGCCCCATGATCATCGAGCCAAGCACGAAGCCCTGGAGGCGGAAGCTCAGGATATTCTTGCCGGCGGCCCGGGTCGCGTCCTCGTTCTCGCGCACGGCGCGGAGCACCCGCCCCCAGGGGGAACGGTAGCCCCGTTCTAGGGCGAGATAAACCACCAGCATGGCGGCCAGCACGACCCCCAGGAACAGAAGCTCGTCAGCGCCCTCGATGACACCCGAGAGCGGCTTGGGGATCCCGGGAATGCCGCGCACGCCATTCGTCAGCCATCCCTCGTTCTTGAGGAACAGGCGAATGATCTCGGCAATACCGATGGTCGCGATCGCCAGATAGTCGGAGCGCAGGTTGAGCGTGATCAGCCCAACCAGGAGGGCGATCACGCCCGAGCACACCATCGCCGCGACGATGCCGATGAGGAACGGCATCCCAAAGCCGCCCATGTGCATATCGCTGGGTGCGGTGGTGAAAATCGCGCTCGCATAGGCCCCGATGGCGAAGAAGGCGGCAACGCCGATGTTGAAAAGGCCGGTATGG
This sequence comes from Rhodospirillales bacterium, assembly GCA_028281785.1. Taxonomy (GTDB): domain Bacteria; phylum Pseudomonadota; class Alphaproteobacteria; order Rhodospirillales; family Shumkoniaceae; genus JANQJG01. The sequence goes on along the minus strand of JANQJG010000043.1, from coordinate 7,168 downwards.
CCCCACTGGACATTCAGGCCGAGTGCGAGGACGGCGTAGATCCCGGCCAGGGTCGCGAAGAAGACGCCATAGCTGAGCAGGCCCGTGATCTCCATCACCCCCGTCCTCCCATCAATCCCTTCGGCCGGACGATCAGCATTACGACCATCAGGCCGAACGCGACGGCGGGCTTGTAGGCCGGTGACAGGAAAAGGGTCGAGAATTCCTGCGCGATCCCGATGACGAGCCCCCCGGCGATGGCGCCGTAAGGCTTGCCGATGCCGCCCAGGATGGCGGCGGCGAAGACCGGCAGCAAAAGCTTCCAACCCATGACCGGGTGGAGGCGTGTGTCCATGCCGAGGAAGATCCCCGCGGCCGCAGCCAAGCCGGCGGCGATGACCCAGGTCCAGACGACCACGCGCTCCGTATCGATGCCCGTCACCCGGGCCAGGTCCACGTTGTCGGCCATGGCGCGCATGGCCTTGCCCATCTTGGTGTTCTGCAGGAAGAGATGGAGCGCGGTGACAAGAACCACGGCGCCGAGGACGATGGTGATCTGATCCGGCTTGATACGCAACCCCATGACGACATAGGGCATCTGGATGCCCGCCTCGTAGACTTGGTTGGCGCTGCCCCAGATGAGCTGCACCAAGCTGCGGAGGATCAGTGCAACACCGAAGGAGGAAATCAGAAGTATGACGGGCGCGGTTCGGCGCAGCGGCCGAAACAGAACGCGGTCGATGACGAGGGCCGCACCGATCGTGCCGAGAAAGGCCACCGGGAAGGCGACCCACATGGACAGCTGGAGATTCGCGACCACGAGGGCGAAGTAGGCGCCGACGGTCATCAGGTCGCCATGGGCGAAATTGGCGAAGCGCAGAATGCCGAAGACCAGAGAGACGCCGATCGCACCAAGGGTAATGATGCTGCCGAGAACAATGCCGTAAACGAGGAGCTGAAGGAGTTCGGCCATCTGGGCTGCCTACTTGCCTCCCCCCAGGAACATCTCCGCGACCTCGGGGTCGGCGAGAATGTTCGGGCCGCTGTCCTCATGCCGTTTTCGGCCCATCACCAGAACATAGGCGCGGTCGGCGAAGGTCAGTGCCTTCTTCGCATTCTGCTCGACCATCAGAATAGCAATGCCCATGCCGTTGATCTCGCGGATCTTCTCGAAGATCGAATCCATGACGATCGGCGAGAGCCCGGCCGTCGGTTCGTCCAGAAGCAGGAGGCTGGGCTCCATCATCAGGGCACGGCCGATCGCCACCATCTGCCGCTGCCCGCCTGAAAGCGTGCCGGCCTGGACGTTCCGCTTCTCCACGAGGGCCGGAAACATCTCGTAGACCATTTCCAGCTGATGGGAGAAATCGTCCGTGCGCACGAAGGCGCCCATCTCCAGGTTCTCGTGCACGGTGAGCAGCGGAAAGACATTGTGCTCCTGCGGCACATAGCACATTCCACGATGCACGATCTGGTCTGGGCGCAGGCCGGTCAGGTTCTCCCCGCCGTAGACCACGGTGCCCGCGCGCACCTTAACGAGGCCAAATATCGCCTTGATGGCGGTGGACTTGCCGGCGCCGTTGGGGCCGATGATGAGGGCGATCTCGCCCGGACCGACGCGAAGATCGAGGCCGTTGAGAATATCCGCGCCGCCATAACCGCCGAAGACGTTTTCGACCGTCAGGGCGCGGGCATTGGCGGTCACGGCTGCGCCTCCGCGGCCGGCTCGGTCGCGCCGCCCAAATAAGCGTCGAGGACTTCGGGATCGCGGCGGATCTGATCCATCGTTCCCTCGACCATGACCTTGCCCTGGGCCATGACGACGATGGGGTCGCAGAGCCGCGCGATGAGGTCCATGTCGTGCTCGATGACGCAGAAGGTGTATCCGTGCTCGCGGTTGAGCCGCTGGATATCGGCGCTGAGCTTGCCGAGCAGCGTGCGGTTGACGCCGGCCCCGGGCTCGTCGAGGAGGATCACATCGGGCTCGGTCATCATGGTGCGGCCAAGCTCCAGCAGCTTCTTCTGGCCGCCCGAGAGATTGCCGGCGAGCTCGTCCCGAAGATGCGTGATCTCAAGGAAATCCAACACCTTCTCCGCCTTTTCCCGAATCGCCTTTTCCTGGTCCCGCACGCGGCCCCAGGCCAGCCAGGAGACGACGAGGTTCTCACCGCCCTGATGGGCCGGCACCACCATCAGGTTTTCAAGGACCGTCATGCGACCGAAAACATGGGGGATCTGGAACGTCCGCATCAACCCAAGATGGAACAGACGGTGCGGCGGAAACCCGGTGACGTCGCGTCCGCGGAGAAAGACTTTTCCGGCGTCCGGCTGGAGAAATCCGGCAATGATATTAAATAACGTTGTCTTACCGGCCCCGTTGGGGCCTATCAAGCCTGTGATCGAGCCCTCGGCAATTTCGAACGAGCAATGGTCGACTGCCCGATGCCCACTGAAATATTTGACGACGTCCTGAATGACGATCACGGGTAGGACCCTTCGCCTTCTCTTTTTCAGTCTTTTACGTTAGTCCCCCCAAGGCGACACGGGCGCTGGTTATAGTCGCAAGCGCCCGGACAGGCAAGGTCCAAGCGGTCTTCCGCCTCTTAGTGGGTACTTCGACGGAGACTTCATTGATTGGAACGGTTCCGCTCGCGCTTGGCAAGGACATAGAGGAGTTTGCGCGCGGCCACCCGCTTCAAGGTCTCCTCCCCGGCGGAGCGGTCGCCGACAATGGCCACCTCGACATTGCTGACCGGGTCCAGCGCGCACACCTTCACCGACCTGCCGATGGTGGTGAATTCAAACAAGATCCGGGAAGGCACCTTCATATCCGGCTCATCAGCCATGCCGCCATTCGTATAGTGACCGCCATCCATCCCGACTGACAAGGGAAGAAGCACCTTGCCGGCGCGATCTACCGCGATCTACATGGAGGGGCGGCAAAATCCTTGACCCATACACTCGGCTCATGTTTTTTGACGCGCCCCGAAGCGTCCGTCACGCTTCGGGCCCGGCCCGCAGGTGTAAATGAGGAGGGGTAAGATCCATGACCGTCGAGACAAACCATCCGGAGACGCTGGTTCTGCACGCCGGTTTCCGTCGCGACGAGGCGACCAACGCGGTGGCCGTTCCGATCTATCAGACGACCTCTTATCAGTTCGACAGTACCGAACACGCGGAAAACCTGTTCGCCCTCAAAGAGCTGGGGAACATCTATACGCGAATCATGAACCCCACCTGCGACGTGCTCGAGAAGCGCGTGGCGGCCTTGGAGGGCGGCGTCGCGGCTCTGGCCGTCGGCTCCGGGCAGGCGGCGACGACCTTCGCGGTGCTCAACCTCTGCAAGGCGGGCGACAATTTCGTAAGCTCCACAGACCTTTATGGCGGGACGTGGAACCTGTTTAGCAACACGCTGCGTGATATCGGCGTCGAGGTCCGCTTCGTCGATCCGACCGATCCGGAGAACTTCCGCCGCGCGACCGACGACCGCACCCGCTGCTACTATGCCGAGACCCTCCCCAACCCCAAGCTCAACGTCTTCCCCATCAGGGAGGTGGCCGATATCGGCCGTGAGCTGGGGGTGCCGCTGATCATGGACAACACGGCCTGCCCGATCATCTGCCGGCCGCTCGACCACGGCGCCGCCATCGTCATGTACTCGACAACGAAGTATATCGGCGGCCACGGAACCTCGATCGGCGGCCTGATCGTGGACGGCGGCAATTTCGACTGGGAAGCGCATAGAGAGCGCTTTCCGACGCTCAACGAGCCCGACCCCAGCTATCACGGCGCCGTCTGGACCGAGGCCGTGAAACCCCTCGGCCCCATCGCCTATATCATCCGCGCCCGGGTGATTCTGCTGCGCGATCTCGGTTCGCCGATGAGCCCGTTCAACGCCTTCCAGTTCATCCAGGGACTGGAGACGCTGCCGCTGCGCATGCGCGCGCACTGCGAGAACGCGCAGAAGGTGGCCGAGTTCCTGACCAACCATCCGAAGGTCACGCATGTCATCTATCCCACGCTCCAGGACGGGGAGTTCAGGCGCCGGGCTGACGCCCATTTCAAGGGCGGGTACGGGGCCCTGGTCGGCTTCGAGCTGGAAGGCGGCCGCGAGGCCGGCGGCCGGTTTATCAACGCGCTGCAATTGTTCTACCACGTCGCCAATATCGGCGACGCGCGCAGCCTTGCCATCCATCCGGCGACGACGACCCATTCGCAGCTCTCGCCCGAGGAACAGCTCGCCTCTGGCGTCTCCGACAGCTATGTGCGATTGTCCGTGGGCATCGAGCATATCGACGATATCCTCGGCGATCTGAGACAGGCTTTGGACGCGGCGTAGGTCGGGTGACGGACGACGGCATTTTCGGCTTGGGAAGGTTCCCAGCCACACGCATGCGACGAAACCGCCGTGCCCCCTGGGTGCGGCGGCTGGCGGCGGAGAACCGGCTGGGCGTGACCGACCTGATCTGGCCGGTCTTCGTGATCGAGGGAACGGGCCGGCGCGAACCGGTCCCCTCGATGCCGGGGGTGGAGCGCCTGACCATCGACCTGCTGCTCGACGCGGTTGCCGAGGCGCAGACGCTGGGAATCCCGGCCGTTGCCGTCTTCCCCTATGTGGATCCCGCCCTGAAGACGCCGGACGCCCGCGAGGCGGTCAACCCCGAGAACCTGGTTTGCCGAGCCGTGGGCGCCCTGAAAAAGGCGCATCCCGATATCGGGCTGATCTGCGATGTGGCGCTGGACCCGTTCAATTCCGACGGCCATGACGGCATCGTCCGCGACGGCGTGATCGTCAACGACGAGACCGTGGAGATCCTGTGCCGCCAAGCCGTGGTCCAGGCCGAGGCCGGCTGCGACATCGTCGCGCCCTCGGACATGATGGACGGACGAGTCGGCGCGATCCGCCGGGCCCTGGACGACGCCGGGCTCGAGGATGTGGTGATCATGAGCTATGCGGCCAAATACGCCTCGGCCTTCTATGGACCGTTTCGCGACGCCGTCGGTTCCAAGGGAGTGCTCAAGGGCGACAAAAAGACCTATCAGATGAACCCGGCCAATTCCGACGAGGCCCTGCGCGAGGTGGCGCTCGACATCCAGGAAGGCGCGGACATGGTGATGGTGAAGCCCGGCCTGCCCTATCTGGATATCGTCCGGCGCGTCAAGGACGCCTTCGGGATGCCCACCTTCGTCTACAATGTGAGCGGCGAATACGCCATGCTGAGAGCCGCCGGGGACCAGGGCTGGCTCGACTATGACGCGGCGCTGATGGAGAGCCTGCTGGCCTTCAAGCGCGCGGGCGCCGACGGCATCCTGACCTATGCCGCGGTCGAGGCCGCCAAGCGGCTGCACCGCGCGGCAGCCATCTGAACCGTTTAGCGATCGGCGGCCAGGCGCAGGCCGAAGCCGACGAAGACGGCCCCCGCGAGATAGCAGACGACCCGTTCGATCCGCCGATAGGCGTCGGCCACCGGGTCCCAGGCCATGGCGAGAGCTACCGTCCCGTACCAGGCCCCCGCGATCGCCACGACCGTCGCGATCACCATGGCGATGAACCAGGAAGGCGCGGCCGGGGGGATGGTCACGGCGAACAGGCTGGTGAAAAAGGCCGCGGCCTTGGGATTGGCGAGGTCGGTGAGAAGGCCGCGCCGAAACGCCCGCCACGCGCCGGTAGCCGAGAATTGTCCCGGCGGCGTTCGGGGCGGGCGGCGATGACGCGCCGACAGGATGGTGCGAACGCCGAAATAGATCAGATAGGCGGCGCCGATCAGCTTGACGATCTGATAGAGCCAGCCGGCGGTCTGAAACAGAAGGCCGAGGCCGAGCAGGCTCGCCGTGGCCCAGATGGCCGTCCCCACGGTCACGCCCAGGGCCACCCAGGCCCCGGCCACACGCCCCCGCGACAGGGCCGCATGGCTGGTCGCGACGAAGTTCGGACCCGGCGTGATCACCGTGACCAGCCAGATCCCGGCCACCGGCAGCCAAGTCAGCCAGAGCTCGGTTTGAATCGCGGTCATCCGTCCCCTCCTCCCCCGACGGCGCGTTTTTCCGCCCCATTATCGGAGACATGGGGGCCAGTGCAAGCGGCGATCCCGATGGCCTCCCGCTTTTCACACTTGAAAAACCAGCGCGAGAGGTGATGTTGCGTGCGGCGGGCCGCAGCGACGCCGGACGAAAGAACCGGGCGATTGGAAGGACGGATCGAAAAATGACTCTTAGGGAACGGATTGGCCGCTTCGTCGAGGCGGAACGGACGCAGCAGGCCATCATGGTCCTCATCATTCTGAACGCGATCACGCTCGGTATGGAGACGTCGCCGACCATCATGGCGCGGGCCGGCGACTATCTGCTCGCGTTCGACCGCTTCGCCCTGACGGTCTTCGTCATCGAGATCGGCGCCAAGCTGATCCATCGCCGGCTCGATTTCTTCCGGAACGGCTGGAACGTGTTCGATTTTGTCGTCGTCGGTATCGCCCTCATGCCCTCGGCCGGACAGTTGGCGGTGCTTCGGTCGCTGCGGATTCTGCGCGCCCTGCGGCTGCTTTCGGTGGTGCCGCAGATGCGCAAGGTGGTTCAGGCCCTGCTGACCGCAATTCCGGGAATCGGCTCGGTCTTCGCCATCATCTTCCTGATCTTCTATGTGGGCGCGGTCCTCTCCACCAAGATCTTCGGCGCCAGCTTTCCCGAGTGGTTCGGCACCATCGGCCGGTCGATGTTCACCCTGTTCCAGATCATGACCCTGGAAAGCTGGTCGATGGGCATCGTCAGGCCGGTCATGGAGAGCTTCCCCTGGGCCTGGCTCTTCTTCGTGGTCTTCATCCTCGTGACCAGCTTCGCGGTGGTGAACCTGTTCGTCGGCATTATCGTCGATGCCATGCAGGCGCAGCACGCCGACGAGCCGACGGCCCTTTCCGCCGAAGCCGAGCGCCTGCACGAGGACGCTGTGGCGGCGCAGGCGGCGACCGCCGAAATGCGGGAAGAGCTGGCCGCGCTGCGCGGCGAGATGGCGGCCCTGCGCGCCGTCCTGGTGTCAAGAAATCCAGAGGCCGGCACCGGCGGCGCAGGTGAGTACACCTCATGACAGAACGGTCTCGTGTCCCGATCGCGAGCTTCGCTACATTGGATCTCGCGTGAATCGGCACACCAACTTGTTGATTCTCGTGTGATTCAGCTTCCGAAGTTGGGCACACAT
>JANQJG010000041.1 GCA_028281785.1 Rhodospirillales bacterium | reverse complement strand
TGGATCCTGCTCGTTGCCATGAGCATTGGCGTGCCGGTCGTGTTCGCCCTTGCCTTCGCCCCGATGGTCGGCTTCGTCCTCATCGACAACTGGACGTTCATGCAGATCCTGCCGCAGCGGATCTATGCCGGAATCAACCAGTTTCCGCTGCTCGCCGTGCCCTTGTTCATTCTCGCGGGCGAATTGATGAATGTCGGCGGCATCACCATCCGCCTCGTCAACTTCGCGAACGCGCTTGTCGGGCATCTGCGCGGCGGCCTTGCCCATGTCAACATCGTCGCCAGCATTCTCTTCGCCGGGCTCAGCGGCTCGGCGGTCGCCGATACCTCCGCGCTCGGGTCGATCCTCATCCCGGCCATGGAGAAGGACGGCTACAGCCGCAAGTTCGCGGCCGCGGTAACGGCCGCGTCGTCAGTGATCGGCCCCATCATCCCGCCCAGCATCATCATGGTGGTTTACGGGTTCATCATGGGGGTGTCCGTCGGAACCCTGTTTCTGGCAGGCTTCATTCCGGGCCTGTTGATGGGCGTCGGCCTGATGATCGCGACGGCGATCATCTCCAAGCGGCGCAACTATCCGCGCAAGGAAAAGATGGCCTCCCCGCGCGAACTCGCCGTCGCATTCAGGGGCGCCTTCTTCCCTCTGATGACCCCGGTCATCATCATCGGCGGCATTCTCTCCGGCATCTTCACGCCGACCGAGGCGGCCGGCGTGGCGGTCGTCTATGCCCTGCTGCTCAGCATCCTGGTCACCCGAACGCTCAAGTTCAGCGATTTGCCGCGGGTCCTTCTGCGGACCGGCATCGCCGCCTCGGCCATCCTTCTGATCGTCGGAACGGCCATGGCCTTCGGGTGGATCACGGCGGTCTCCGGCGTGGCCAACAAGCTGGCCGACTTCGTTTTCGCCTACACCAAGGACCCGCTGCTGCTCCTTTTCTTCATCAATGTTTTGCTGCTGATCATCGGCATGTTCTTCGACGCCGGTCCGGCCATCATGATCCTCGGCCCCATCGTCGCGCCAGTGATGATCGAGCTGGGCGTGCACCCGATCCACTTCGCCATCATCATGTGCGTCAATCTGACCGTGGGGCTGGCGACGCCGCCGCTGGGACTTGTGCTCTTTGTCGCCTCCAGCATCAGCAAGCTGAAGGTCGAGGTCATCGCCAAGGAGCTCTTACCCTTCCTCGGCATCCACATCATCGTGATCTTCCTCATCACCTATATTCCTGCGATCTCGATGACGATCCCCCGATGGGCGGGGATGGTTCCGTAGGGCGTTTTCAAACGCTATGGTTGTTGGATATGTGACACCAGCCATGGTGATTCTGGAAGAAATCGAACAGGATTGCTGTGGTTTTCTCCACGCGCCATGCTAAACTCCGACGGCTCTGTAACCTAACAAGGGAGGACTAACAAATGGGTTGGAAAGGGTTTGCCGCCGCCCTGGCGACGGCTGCGATGTTCGGCACATCGGCCTATGCGGCCGACTTTACGCTGAAATATGGCCATGTCGGGCCGACGACAGAGGACTCCGACGACCATGTCGCCGGCCTGTTCCTCAAGGATTATCTGGAAAATCGCTCCCAGGGGCGGATCAAGGTCGAGATCTTCCCGGCCTCGCAAATGGGCAGCTTCCGGGAGATGATCGAGGCCGTGCAGCTCAACACCCTCGAACTCACCCACACGACCACCGGCGGCATATCGCAATTCTTCCCCGAGCTGCAGGTGGTCGCCATTCCCTACATCATCCCCAATGATTTGGTGGCCGAGCGCCTGGTCGATAGCCAGTTCTTCAAGGATGTGCGCGCCGAGATCCTGAAGCGGACGGGCAATGTCCTGATGGCCGGCATCGGCAACACCGGCCGGTTCCGCAGCTTCTACACGTCAAAGCAGCAGATCAAGAGCGCCGCCGACCTCTCCGGCGTCAAGATGCGGACCATCAACTCGCCGCTCGCGATCGAGCTCGTCAAGTTCCTCGGCGGCAACCCGACCCCCGTCGCCTGGGGCGAGCTTTACACCTCGCTCAAGACCGGCGTGGTCGAGGGCACCAAGAACGCCGCCTCCGACATCGTCACCAACAACATGCACGAAGTTCTCAAGTTCGCCATCTTCGACGAGCATGAGTATCTCTATGGCTTCAATTGGATGAGCTATCAGTGGCTTAAGAGCCTTCCGGCCGATCTTCAGCCGCTCGCGATCGATGGGGTCAAGCAGATGATGACCCTGCAGACCCAGTTCAACAAGAAGATCGAGACCAAGTACAACGGCGCCTTTGTTGAGGCGGGCGGCGAAATCTATGTGCCGACGGCCGAAGAGAAAGCGACCTTCCAGAAGGCGCAGGAGCCGATGGTCAAGTGGTATGTCGGTGAGTATGGCGATACCTGGTACAACAAGCTTGTCGAGTCCGTGGACAAGATCAAGGCCGAGATCGAAGCCGAGCATAAGGACATCGCTGGCCTGAAATAGGGGGCATCGGCCCACGAGCTTAAACACTGACGAAAAGCGCGGCCTCCGCCTCCCCGGTGGAGGCCGTAGTTCTTCCAACGCCGGAATTGTTTCCTCCGAGTTACGCAAACCATTTCAACGAAAGTGCATGGGATGAGCGGCTATTACTCCGAGAAACTCATCGTATTGACCGGCGGGGCCGGCGGCTTGGCGCTCGCGACCGCGCCTCTTTTCCTGGAACGGGGCGGCGAGCTTCTGCTCATCGATATCGATCAGGCGCGGCTCGATACGGCGGTGGCGAGCCTGGGCGCGGCGGACCGCGTCCGCACCCATGTCTCCGATCTGTCCACGCCAGCGAAATGCGCCGACGCGCTCGATGCGGCCGGCAAGCCCATCTACGCCCTCATCCATTACGCCGGGATCTTCGTGAAGGACATGGGCATGCCGGAGGAAAACCGCGACGTCTATGACCGCACCATCGCCGCGAACCTCACCAGCGCCTATGACATCGCCTTCGCCTTCGAAAGCCGGCACGTTACGGAGGAACCCGCGCGTCTCGTGCTCGTCAGCTCCATGGCCTTCCGCCGCGGCGCTTACGACTACGCGGCCTACAGCGCGGCCAAGGGCGGTCTGGTCGGGCTGGTGCGGGCGCTGGCCCGCCGCTGGGGACCGAAGGTTCATGTCAACGGCCTCGCGCCCGGCATTATCATGACGGACATGCCGAAGCAGGTCCTTGCCGCCCGTGGCGACGAGATCAAGAAGGGCATCCCGCTTCAGCGCTTCGGCGAGCCCGCCGAATGCGCGGCGGTCGCTGAATTTCTCTGCGGCCCGGCCTCGTCCTATATGACCAGCCAGGTCCTCAACGTCGACGGTGGCGTCTTCAGCACCTGAGAGGTGCCTGAAGTCACGCAATAATCGTCATGCGCGGACTTGTTCCACTGCTGTCCGGTTAAGGGAATTGGGTTGTATTGAGCGAGGAAATCTCTGCCCTTTGTCGTCACGGCCGTCCCTGGACTTGATCCGGGGATCAGTCCCGGCCGTCCACGACTTGAGATAAAAAGGATTCGGGCCTCTCCTTCGACAGGCTCAGGATGAGGCCCTCATGCTGAGCGACGTCGAAGCACGAGGGCCGACCGCCCGGTGTGTCACTTCATGCGCTACCGGTGCAACCTCTCGCGGCACGCCACAAGGCCGCGAGACGGCGATAATCAGCGACGATCCCGTCCACGGAACCCCCGGGCTCCAGAATGAAACCGCCGCCGACACCGGTTTCGGCCAGCATCGCGAAGATCTCCTCTGCCCTTTCCAAGCTCGACGAAGGGAGGCGCACCAGCACGCCCCGACAGTCCGGATCGTAACGTCGGACGCAGCCGGCGATCTCGTCCCACGCCGGCCGGGAGCCGAGCGCCGGAAGACACCATCTATCGGGGCAAACGCCGTTCTTGTAGAAATCGGCCAGGATCTGGGCGGCGGGCTGTTCGCCGCCCTCCTCCGGCAACGTGATCCCGACCATCAGTTCGTTTGTGGTGGCGCCGCAGGCGCGGTACACGCCTTCGGCAAGCTCCAGCTGTTCTTCCGCGAGGGACGGGCGCTCGACTGCGCTCAGTTCGAGATAAACGACATGCCGGCGCGGCCACCCTCTAAGCTGGATCGTCGTCTCGACGCCCCGGACGAAGGGCGAGGCGTCCCCCGCCATCGCCAGGCCGCGCGCCAGCCACAGATCGCTGGCAGTCAGATCGGCGAGGAGCCGACGTCCACAAGAAGCACCCAAAGTCAGGCCGGCGCCCTTGATCCCCTCTGCCTTGGCTGCCTCAAGAACCCCCTCGGCTATACGGCGAAGGCGCGACTCTCCATCGCCGCCAGCAGGGAGCCGGTCGAGGGCAACACCGCACACGTCAGCCCGCCCTTGGCCCCGGTTCCCCTGCCGATGCAGATGAGTGAGGCGCGAATCCCGGCTGACCCGAAATACCCCTCCCGGACGCCCGAGGAAGTCCTCCACCTCGGCCCAGCTTGGGGAGGCGTCCGAGCATCCATGCCGCGAGACGACGATCGCGCCGCAGGCATTGCCATAGCGACAGCAGATCTCAAGCAGGGCATCCTCGACCCAGCCCTTCAGGAAGCCGGCCATGAACGCGTCTCCCGCGCCCATGTTGTTGTAAATCTCGACCCGCGCCGAAGGCACCACCAGACCGTCCTCCGGCCTCTCAGGAATTGCACCGTCGAAGGCCACACAGCCCCGCGCGCCCCGCTTCAGCACGATCGTCGCCGTGCCGCGCGCGCGGATTTCCCGCAGGGCGGCCACGGTATCCGTGGTGCCACCGGTGATGTGAATCTCCTCCTCGGTTCCGACGATCAGGTCGAAAAGCGGCACCGTGGGAAGCAGGCGCTCGGTCACGCTCTCCGAGGCGACGAACATCCGGTTGGCCTGCCCGTGCCCCATCAGCCCCCAAAGCACCGGCCGGTAATCGACGTCGAGGGCTGTGCGCACTCCCGCCTCCCGGGCGACAGCCAGGGCCTTGCGAAGCATCGCCTCGCTATCCGGCGCCGCGAACAGCGCGCCGTTGACCACCAGAACCTTCGCCGACGAGATGGCGGCCTCGTCCACCTCCTCGGGTCGCAGCGCCAGTTCCGGACGATCGCGGGCGAACAGGTCGAGGACGAAGGTGCCCGGATTGAGGACGCCCAGAACCGTATGCGGGGTCGGCCGGTCTGGATCGGTGATAACGTGGCGAACGTCCACCCCCGCCGCCTCGAAGGTCGCCCGGATGAAACGGCCGAGATGATCGTTCCCGACCCGGGTCATCATCGCGACCTTCAGCCCCAGCTTGGCCGCGCCGATCGCGATGTTCGTGCCGCTGCCGCCGGCGAAGGCGACGGCCGAGACCATCTCTTCGAGCGGACCGTCGATCTGCTCGGCGTAGAAGTCGACGAGTGCCCGCCCTATGCAGACCACATCGAACCCGGCCCTATCCGTCCCGCTCATGCTTCCTCCACGTTCCTCCCGATTTATTCCTCTGGCAAACAACTTCTCAGCTTGTGGACCGGGGGGCAAGCGCCGCCGGCCCCGTTGAGATGCCGGCGCCCATCCCCTAGTGTCCCGATCGCGAGCTTCGCTACATTGGATCTCGCGTGAATCGGCACACCAACTTGTTGATTCTCGTGTGATTCAGCTTCCGAAGTTGGGCACACAT
>JANQJG010000018.1 GCA_028281785.1 Rhodospirillales bacterium | reverse complement strand
CCGTTGACGCACAGCATGGCGCGGTTGCGGATGGGCGTGTCGCCGGCGATGGGATGACGGAAATCGCCGATGCGCGAGTCCGCCGCGCAGAAGGTAGTGATATAGTCGAGCCCGTTGGCCCACAGCCGCTCGGCGAGGCGGCCGACGACGGCGCATTCCTTGTCGCCGGGGCGGATCGTGCACGCGGCGTCCTCGATGGCCTGCGAGACCATGAAGCCGACCTCGCGATAGCGCTCCACCTCCCAGGGGGTCAGGGACCAGCGCAGGGGCGCTATGTCGCCGCCGACCACGCGCAGATCGCCGAAGGGCACGTCGCAGCCGACCGCCGCGCCGCCCAGCTCGTGCGCCAACTCCAGCTCGCGCGCGGCATGCCAGGGATAGGTCCTGATCTCGTACCCCATGTCCTCCACGCATTCCTCGGCGGCCATGCGCGGCGCCTCGATGTTGTTGCAGAGGACGTATTGCCGGTCCGGCGTGATCAGGATCGACGCGGCGCCGAACTCGGTGGCGATTCCCACCAGGTTGCGCCCGCCGCAGGTCAGCCAGGAGAAATTCGATTGTTTTCGGAGGAGAACGGCCGAAATCTCCAGCCGTTCCAGGAGCCTCCGCGCCCGGCCCCATTTTTCATGGAGCTCGGCCTTTATGATCATGACGTTTCCTTCCCTGGATTTGGTTTTGATTTCCCAGGCTTGATCACATTTATCGGTCTTGGCAGCAGTGAGCCATTGTGATTAGGATTTGAAAACTACCATACCAGATTCCACTTGACAGAACAATATTGAGAGAAGGCTTTTTGCTAAGCACATTTTATTGTATTGATTTTAAATAATTTAAGTCGAAGAAATGGATTTTATGCATTACACGGGATGAGATTTGCTATGGTAGAAAATTTAAAAAACTATGATCTGGCATTGCAGCTCGATCCCGGACGGCCCCAAGGCGCGCAGGTTTACGACCTGTTACGCGATAAGATCGTCAAGGGGCGCCTGCCGCCCGGCAGTGCGTTGTCGGAGAACCGGCTGGCCGATGAGTTGGGGGTTAGTCGCACGCCGGTGCGCGAATCCCTGATCAAGCTGGCTGAGGACGGGCTGGTCCGCGTCGTGCCGCAATCGGGCACTTTCGTCTCACCGGTCGATCTGGCGGCAGTTCTGGACAGCCAGCTGATTCGCGAGTCCCTCGAATGTGCGACCGTATTCCTAGCCGCCCGCAACGTCGGGCCCGAAGAGGGCGTAGCGCTGCGGCGGATCGTCGCGGACCAGCGCGCCCGCGCCGAGGCCGGAGACTATGCCGGGTTTGTCGAACTGGATGACGCGCTTCATACCTATCTGATCACGCTGAGCGGCCGTGCCGGCGTCCTGAGAGCAGTGCAGGCGGCCAAGCTGCATCTCGACCGTGTCCGTTTTCTAAGCGGAGAGGAATGGCCGCATATCGACGAGGTGATCGCCGATCACGAGATGATCATCGACCGGGTCATCGCCGGTGACGCCCGCGGCGCCCGCAGCGCCATGCGCGCCCATATGCGGTTGGTGCTGGACAAGGTCGACCAACTCGCCTGGTCGCACAAGCAGATGGTTTCGGGCGACCTGCTGCGCCCCCGGCGGCGTCGCTACCGTAAGGTCGCCGGCGCGGCGAAATAAAAGCCCGCGCTTCCCGGATAAAACTAAGAGTGGAGCGCCTCAGTCCACATACGCGAACTTGCCGGTGAAATGGCGGAGCGCCGGCGGCTGCCAGGTGTACCGCATGCCTTTCAGGCTCGCGCGACGCTCGAACACTTCGAGAATCACCTCGATGACATAGTCCATATGGCTCTGGGTGTAGACCCGCCGTGGAATCGCCAGGCGCACGAGGTCCATGCTGGCCGGCTGCTCGCTGCCGTCGGCCTGTTTGCCGAACATGGAGGTGCCAATCTCGCAGCTCCGGATTCCGCCATACAGGTAGAGCTCGACCGCGAGGGACTGCCCGGGGTAGTGGAGCGGCGGGATCTGCGGCAGGAAACCGCGCGCGTCCAGAAAGATCGCGTGGCCGCCCACGGGCCGGACCATGGGCACGCCGGCCGCCGTCAGCCGGTCGGCCACATAGCGCATGGAGGCGTAGCGGTAGCGCAGATACTCCTCGTCCACGGCCTCGCGGAGTCCGGCCGCGATGGCGTCGAGGTCGCGTCCCGCCAGCCCGCCATAGGTCGGGAATCCCTCCGTCAGGATCAGGAAATTCCGGCACTGGTCGACCCATTCCTCATTGTTGAGCGCGAGCCAACCGCCGATATTGACCAGCGGGTCCTTCTTGGCGCTCATCGTGCAGCCGTCGGCGTGGGAGAACATCTCGCGTACGATGTCGGGCACGGTTTTCTCCTCATAGCCCGGCTCGCGCATCTTGATGAAATAGGCGTTCTCTGCGAACCGGCAGGCGTCGATGAACAGCGGCAGGCCGTGACGCCGGCAGACCTCCTTGGTCCGGCGGATGTTTTCCATCGAGACCGGTTGGCCGCCGCCGGAATTGTTGGTGACGGTGATCATGCAGAGCGGGATGTTCTCCGGCCCCGTCTCCCGGATGAAGGCGTCGAGCTTCTCGACATCCATGTTGCCCTTGAACGGGTGCTCGACCTCCGGATGCTTGCCCTCCTCGATGCCCAGGTCGGCGGCGGTCATGCCGCGCGCTTCCACATTCGCCCGGGTCGTGTCGAAATGGGTGTTGTTGGGGATGACCTGCCCTTCCCGCCCCACCACGGTGAACAGGATCTTCTCGGCCGCGCGGCCCTGATGGGTCGGGATGATGTATCTGAACGGCATCAGCTCCCGGACCGCCGCCTCGAAGCGGTAGAAGGACGGGCTGCCGGCATAGGATTCATCGCCCAGCATCACCGCCGCCCACTGCGCCGAGCTCATGCTCGAGGTGCCGGAATCGGTCAGCAGGTCGATCAGCACATGATCCGAGTGCAGGGCGAAAAGGTTGTAGTCGACGGCTTCGATATGGTGCCGTCTTTCTTTATGCGTGGTCATGCGGATCGGCTCGACCGATTTGATACGAAACGGCTCGATGATCGTTTTCATGATGTGGGGCGCTCTGTGGCTGGCTGACTCTGCGGCTAGCGTTGCTCGAACATGCGGTCGCCCTGCTCGTCGACGATCCGCTTGGCCTTCATGACGGCGCATTCCTCCGCGTCGTCCCGGCTTGAATAGGTATCGGCGCGCACGAACTGGTGCTCCTTGGCCCCGTCCTCGAACTCCTTGCTGATGATTCCCGCCGTCAGCCATTGCCCGCCCTGGCGCTGGGGGGCGGGACGGATGCTAAAACCCTTGTACTCGACCGCCTTGCCACTTTCCGCCGCCGGCGCGTCCTCGCGTCCCGAGCCCATCAGGCCCTTCAAGAATCCCCCGATGTTGAAGCCCATCTCTCAATCCTTCCCTTGGTTCACCCCAGTATGCCCAGGTTGGAGGAATCTAGTCCACCTCCGGCCCTTCGAGCGGGGGCGCGGCACGAAACTGTTCGACCCGGCTCCGCAGCTTGGGTGCGCCGAAGACGTGCTTGGGCAGGGGCTCGATGGCGCCACCCGGGATCTCGGGCCGGCGCGCGAAACGGCCGAGGCTGATCAGCCGGTCGTAGAGCACGATGGCGGCCGCGATCCCGACATTGACGCTGAACCGGGTCGGGATCTTGACCACATGGGCGCAGCGCGCGGTAAGCCCCGCCGACAGCGCCCCCCGCTCCGGCCCCAGCACGTAGGCTGCTTGGCGCGGATGGCGGAAACTCGGGAGCTCGACTGCCTCCTCCGTCAGCTCGACCCCGACCAACGCGCAATCCTCGGGGAGGACCAGGAAGTCGAGGCCGGGAAAGCTGTAGAACGGGATCTGGCCGGGCGCGTGCGAGGTGTCGGCCCGCCGTCCCTCCTCCTGCGGATAGGCGGCGGCGAGGGTGAACACGAAGCTCGCTCCGAAGGCATGGGCGGTGCGGAAGATGCTGCCCGCGTTCATCGGCTTGCTGATCCGCTCGACACCGACGCCGAAATAGCCGCGCACCTCTCGCCTTCTCCTTTGCTCATGTTGTAGGTTTGTCACCAGCTTGGGGGAGAGAGCCCCGGAAAATCAAGCTTAAGCGATCACGGAGGGACTTTATGCGCGCGGTCCTGTGCCGAGCCTTCGGGGAGCCGTCGAATCTTGAAATCGCAGAGGTTCCGCCGCCGAAGATGATCGAGGGCGGGGTCCGCATCGCGATCAAAGCGGCCGGGATCAACTTCGCCGATACGGTGATGATCCGCGGCAGCTACCAGCGCAAGCTGTCCATGCCCTTCAGTCCGGGGCTCGAAGCGGCGGGCGAGGTGATCGAATGCGCCGATGGCGTGACCCGCTGCAAGCCCGGCGACCGTGTCGTCGGCTTTTTCGAGTCTGGCGGCTATGCCGAGGAGGTGGTGGTGCCGGAGGTCGATGTCTGGCCGATACCGGACGGCATGGACTGGGTCACGGCCGCCGGCTTCTGCGTCGTCTATGGAACCGCCGATCTGGCGCTGACCGATCGCGGCCGGCTGCAAGCCGGCGAGACGCTTCTGGTGACCGGCGCAGCGGGCGGGGTTGGGCTGACCGCCATCGAGGTCGGCAAGCGCCTCGGCGCCACCGTCATCGCCGCCGCGGGCGGCCCGGATAAGGTTGCCGTCGCCCGTGCGCACGGTGCCGATCACGGCATCGACTACGCAAGCGAGGATTTGCGGGAGCGGGTCAAGGAGTTGACCGAGGGCGGCGGCGCCGACGTCGTCTTCGATCCGGTCGGCGGCGATGTGTTCGACGCCGCCCTCCGCTGCGTCGCCTGGGGTTCCCGCATGCTCATCATCGGTTTCGCCGCCGGAAGGTTCCAGCAGATCCCGGGCAACATTCTACTGGTCAAGAATGTCAGCGCCTGCGGCTTCCAATGGGGCACCTATCGCCGGCAGCGGCCGGATCTCATGGCCGCGTCGATCGACCGGATCTTCTCCTGGTGGCGGGAAGGCGCGGTCAAACCCCATGTCTCGATGACCTTCGATCTTTCTGAGGTGCATGCGGCGCTGGACGCGCTGCTGACCCGCCGCTCGACCGGCAAGATCGTGCTCACCACGGGATGCTGAGGCGGCGATGGCAACGCGTTCAGACGAGCCCGCCGGCGCCCGTGTCCGCGTCCAGTACGAGGCCTATCCCTATCCGGCGCGGAATCCGAAGGACGAGGCGCGCCGCCTGATCCTCGGCTCGCCCAGCCATCTCTGGGAGCTCAACCACTATGTCTTCGCCGGTCGCCGCGATTTCTCCAAACCCTTCCGAGCGCTGATCGCCGGCGGCGGTACGGGCGATGGTCTGGTCATGCTGGCGCAGCAGCTTGCGGATATCGGCTGCCCCGCCGAACTCGACTATCTCGACCTGTCGACGGCCGCGCGCGGTGTCGCGGAAAGTCGGGCCAATGCGCGTGGACTCGGCAACATCCGGTTTCACACGCTTTCGCTGCTCGATCTTGCCGACGCCGGTCTCGGCCCCTTCGACTACATCGACTGCTGCGGCGTGCTCCATCATCTGGAGGATCCGCTCGCCGGGCTGAACGCGCTGTCGTCCGTGCTCGCTGATGACGGCGGCCTCGGCGTGATGGTCTATGGCGCGCTCGGCCGCACCGGCGTCTATCCGGTCCAGGAGATGCTGCGCCTGCTGCTCGGCGACGAGGATCCGGCGGCGCGGGTCCGCCTGGCGCGGAGGCTGCTCGACCGCCTGCCGCCGACCAACTGGCTGCGCTGCAACCCCCATCTCGCGGACCATGTCACGGGCGGCGATGCCGGGCTTTACGACCTGCTGCTTCACAGCCGCGATCGGGCCTATCTGGTGCCCGAGATCGCCGAGCTGGCGACGGCCGCCGGCATGCGAATCACCGCCTTCATCGAGCCCGCGCGGTACGATCCCGCCGCCTATCTCCCGGACCCCGCGCTGCTCGAGCGGCTGGCCGGATTGGGTTGGCTCGGGCGTTGCGCGTTTGCCGAGCTTCTGGCCGGCAACCTGCGCAAGCATATTTTCTATCTGGTCAAGGAGGGCAATCCGGGCCCTTGGGTGGCGGCGCCGGACGACCTCTCGGCCGTGCCGGTGTTCAAGGACCCGGCCGAGGACGGTCTGAGGTCGCAGATCCGGCCCGGCGCGGCGCTTACCGCCACGTTCGACGGCGTCCGCTTCCGCCTGCCGCTGCCGCCGCTGGCCGCCGCCATGCTCGCGCGCATCGATGGCGAGCGTTCGCTCCGTGAGATCCATGAGGATTTGCGGGCGGCCAACCCGGGGCTCGACGAGGCTGCCTTTTTCGAACAGTTCGGCCGGCTGTTCGCCGTCCTCAACGGCCTCGGCGCGCTCTATCTCCGCTATCCCGTGTCGGAGCGGTCTGCAACCGATACGGACGAATAAGAGACTCGGCTGGGATCCCCAAGCCCGAGTGAAGGCGCCAGGCCATGGACATGCTGATGCGACGCTTACGTCCGAGAACCTCGGACACACGGCCCCGCGCGCCGATAAATGGTTCCAGCTCGGCGCGTGTCAGGCCGGCCTGCTCCATCCGAAAGGCAATGGCGTCGACGGGATCTGGCGGCTCCACTGGGTAGTGCCGCTCTTCATATGCCTCGACAAGAGTCACCAGAACATCCAGCCGGTCACCTTCCGGCGTGTCCGGCTCCGCCTCCATCAGGCGGTCGATCTCGGCCAATGTCGCCTCATAGTCAGCGTCGCTTTTGATAGGGCGGATGTCCATTCCTCTGCCTTTCGAACCACCTACACCGTGGTCGCGTCCACGGAGTCGTACTCCGCGTGCGTGCCAACAAACCGCAAATAGACCACGCGATAGGGAAAGTTGATGCGGACCACGATCCGATAGTGGTTACCTTTGATATTGAACACGACGCGGTTTCCGACGAGGAAGCTGGCCGACGGGAAACGAACCTTGATGTCCGCCGGGTTCGACCAATCGGCTTTTGAAACCTCGGCATGCCATGCTCGCAGCGCCGCCTCCGAATCTGGATGCTTTTCCCAGAACAGCCGCAATGTGCGCTTGGCGATGATCCTCACTAAAGTACTATGGCATGTTCCCAAAATGGGAGCAAGATCTTTCCTCCGCGAGAGTGCCGAAACACAACGCTATTCGAAGCGCAGGGCCTCGATGGGGTCGAGGCGGGCCGCCTTATGCGCCGGGTAATAGCCGAAAAAGATGCCGACCCCGGCAGAAAATCCGATGGCCAGGAACACGACCCCCGGCTGGATCAGCACCGGCCAGTCGGCGATCGTGGCGATGGCGATCGAGATCCCGACCCCCAGCACCAGCCCGATGGCGCCGCCGAGCAGCGACAGCGTCAGCGATTCGATCAGGAATTGGCTGAGGATGTCGCGGCCGCGCGCACCGATGGCGAGCCTCAGCCCGATCTCCCGCGTCCGTTCGGTAACCGAGACCAGCATGATGTTCATGATGCCGATACCGCCGACGACCAGTGAGACCAGGGCGACGGCGGCCAGCAGCATGCTCATGACGCGCGAGGATTCGGCGCGGGCCTCCAACATCTCCGAGATATTGCGGATCGAAAAGTCGTCCGCTTGGCCCGGACGCAGGCGATGGCGCTGGCGCAGCAGCTCGCGGATCTCGGTTTCGGCCTCGGCGACCTCATCGGCGCTCCGCGCCTTGACCGAGATGTTGTCGACCAGTCGGCCGCTCAGGCGACGCCCGCCGAGCACGCGCTTCTTCGCCGTCGACAGCGGGATCTGCACCACATCATCCTGGTCCTGGCCCCAGGATGTCTGTCCCTTGGGCGCGAGCACGCCGACGACCCGGAAAGGCACCCGGTTGATACGCATAATCTGGCCGATGGGATCGCTGCCGCCGAACAGTTCCTCGACGATCGTCTCGCCGACCAGCGCCACCTTGGCCGCGGCGCGAAGATCCTCCTCGGTGATCGTGCGACCGTCCGAAAGGGCCCATTCCCGGGCCGCGAGATAGCCGGGGGTGGCGCCGCGCAGGGACGTCATCCAATTGGTGTTGCCGAAGACGATCTGGCCGGTGCCGCGGACCGACG
Source organism: Rhodospirillales bacterium (assembly GCA_028281785.1). GTDB lineage: Bacteria > Pseudomonadota > Alphaproteobacteria > Rhodospirillales > Shumkoniaceae > JANQJG01. The sequence continues at coordinate 10,879 of JANQJG010000018.1, read as the reverse complement.
CGCCGGCAACGAGCACGCTCGGGAGTTCCTGCTCGATGGCGATGGCGTCGTCCTCCGTCAGCGTGGGTTTGGAGCCGCGCCCGAGCCGGACCCCGCTCGCCGTCGTGGTTCCCGGAACGACGACGATCAGGTTGGAGCCGATGCTCTGGATCAGGGCCTGAACCCGGGATTCGGCGCCGGCCCCGACGGCGACCATGGCGATCACGGCGGCCACGCCGATGATGATGCCGAGCGTCGTCAGCATGCTGCGCATCAGGTTGACGCGCAGCGATTTCAGGGCCCCCAGCAGGCAGTCGAGATAGGTCATGGGCCGGCCGTTCCGGTTGACGCAATGGAGAGGGGGGTCGGCTCCGCCACACCGTTCGCCGTGTCCTCGGTGATCCGGCCGTCACGGAAATGCAGGACGCGGCCGGCATAGGCCGCGACCTCCTGCTCATGCGTAACGACAATAACCGTGATCCCTTGGCGATTGAGTTCCTGAAACAGGGTCATGATCTCGGCCCCGGTGCGCGTGTCGAGCGCGCCGGTGGGCTCGTCGGCAAGCAGCAGCGTCGGGTCATTGACCATCGCGCGAGCGATGGCGACGCGCTGTTGCTGGCCGCCCGAAAGCTGGGTCGGCTGATGGTCCATGCGGTCGGCGAGGCCGACGGCATTCAGGGCCTCGGCCGCTTTCTCCCGCCTCAGGCGCCGTGGAACGCCGGCATAAACCAGCGGCAGCGCCACATTGTCGAGGGCCGAGACCCGCGCGAGCAGATTGAAGGACTGAAAGACGAAACCGATCTTCCGGTTACGGGTGGCGGCCAGACCGTCGCGATCGAGGGCGGAAACATCGACGCCATCGAACAGATAGCGTCCGTCGCTCGGCGAATCGAGGCAACCGAGCAGGTGCATGAAGGTCGACTTGCCCGAGCCCGAGGGCCCCATCACGGCCACGAATTCGCCGCGGCTCATCGAGACCGAGACGTCAACCAGGGCATGCACGACCTGGGGCCCGACCCGGTAATCCTTGCTGAGCCCGAAGGTCTCGACGACGGTGTCCGGCATCGCGGTCATCACGCTAACGGAAGAACCGCAAGCCGCCGGAACGGGACTCCGCGGCCGGCCGATTGACGCCGACGATCACTTCCTGGCCCGCCTCCAGGTCGCCGCCGACGACCGCCGTATGGGTGCCGTCGCTGATCGCGGTCATGATGTCGACCGCGTGGGGCCCGTCGTCGCCGGGAAGCCATACCTGCTGGCGGCGAACGGCGCCCGGGGCGCGGGTTGCGACTTCGCGTTGATAGATCTCGCGCTGTTCTTCGGTGAGCAGCGCCAGGATCGCCTGCCGGCCCTGGTTTCGGACCTCCCGCAGCATCTGCGGATCGGGCTGCCCGCCGCCGCCGCGTAGGGCTCGCATTCGGCGGCGCTGCTCCTCGAGAACCGTCCGCAGCTCCTCCTGCTGGTCGGGTGTCAGCGTCAGACGTTCGGTCAGGTCGCGCACGACTTCCTCGGGCGGCCGCCGGTTGCCGCTCCTGCCGCCCTGGGCCGCCGCCGCGGCGCCGGCCGAAGCTTCCGTCCCGGCGGACTCGGGCCGGAAACGCAAGGCCGCGTTGGGCAGCTTGAGAACGTCGCGCCGCTCCTCGACGATGACCCGCACATTGGCGGTCATGCCCGGCAGCAGCACCAGCTCGGAATTGGCGGTGTCGACGACCACAGTATAGGTGACGACATTCTGGGTGGTGACCGGCGAGAGCCGAATCTGGCGGACCCGTCCCTCGAACTCCCGGCTCGGGAAGGTGTCAACGGAAAAGACGGCGCGCTGCCCGTCCTTCACGCGTCCGATATCGGCCTCGTCGACGCTGACCTCGACCTGCATCTCGCGCAGGTCCTTGGCGATCGTGAAAAGCGTCGGCGCCTGAAGGCTGGCGGCCACGGTCTGGCCGAGATCGACGGAGCGGTCGATGATCACGCCGTCCACGGGCGAGCGAATGTAAGTGTGGTCGAGATCGAGGCGGTTCTGCTCGAGTACGGCCTCCCGTTGCCGGAGCTGGGCATGGGCGTTGATCAGCTCGGCCTCGGCGATCTGCAGCTCGGCCTCGCTGGAGGCGATGGAGGAGGCTTGCGCCCGCTGCATCGCCTTAGTTTCGTTGAGTTGGGCGAGGGCCTGATCATGGGTGGTGACGGTGTCGTCGAACACGCTCTGCGCGATCACGCCGCGCTCGCCAAGCTGGCGCTTGCGCTCCATATCGCGCTTGGCGCTCTCGACCGACGCCTCGGCCCGCTCGACCTGGGCCGCGCTCGCCACCAGCTCGGCCTTGGCGTTCTCCAGCCCGGCCTGGGCCCGCTCGATCGCGGCCTCCTGGATGGAGAGATTGGCTTCGGCAACGGCGAGCTCGGCCTCGGCCTGCTTGACCCGGGCCTCGAAGCTGCGCGGATCGATGCGCGCGATTACCTGTCCCGCGTGAACCTCGTCGTTATAGTCGACGAGCAGCTCCGAAATCTGGCCCGAGATCTGCGAGCCGACCTGCACGGTGATGACCGCGCTCAAGGTGCCGCTGGAGGAGACGCTGCTGACCAGATCGCCGCGCTCGACCCGCCCCAAGCGGTAGCTCGACGCTTCCTCGGATTGCGGCCATAGCGCCGCGCCCGACGCGGCGGTCACCGCCACGAGCCCGGCGACGATAAGCACCATGCGTTTGCGCACGGTCAGGTTCCTTTTCCGGGACGCGCGTCCCTTCTCCACCTTCCCATAAGGATAGTGGGTATTTGGTGTGTCCGAAAGATGACACGGATGAACCCCGGCCTTCCCGTCGCCGCCTGCCGGGCTTAGCTAGCGGAGGAAATAGATCAGGTCGAGTGGCGGCGGATCGGCGGGAACCTGGCTCAGCATGCCATGCACCTGACCGCGATGATGGGTCGCGTGATTGAACAGATGGGTGAGCACGAAGCTGATCGGCGTCTCGAGAGGTTCGCCGGCCATGTTCCGGTAGACCAGAACCTCGGCGAGCCGTTCCTGGTCCATCCCATCGATCAGGTCGATCATGCGCGCGTCCTCCTTCGTCCGGGCTTCCCGAAGCCCGCTGAAATCGTCATAGAGGATGCTGTCGAGCGTTGGGATTCCGTGCGGTTCGCCAGTCAACCGCGACTCCCAGATACGGTCGGCGACGAGAATATGGTTGAGCGTGCCGTGGATGGAGCCGAAGAAGGCGTGGCGGTCGGCGCGGTACTCGGCCTCTGACAGCGTCGCGCAGACGTCGTACAGGCGTCGGTTGGCCCAGGCATTGTAGCGGGCCAGCTTCCGGAAATGGTCGGTCAATGCAGCCTCCATGCGACTTCTCAAACAGGGTCACGCGCGCATCTGCCGCGGCGCGGTGAGCCGCGCCACGGGCTTCTCGGCGATCGGCATGTGGATGAGGGCGGCGGCGATGCCGAGCGCGATCGAGGCGATCCAGACGCTGTCATAGGAGCCCGTCGTGTCATAGACGACGCCACCGATCCAGACGCCAAGGAAGCTGCCGAGCTGATGGCTGAAAAAGACGAGCCCGAACAGGGTCGCCATGTAGCGCACGCCGAAGATCTGCGCGACCAGCCCGCTCGTCAGCGGCACGGTGCCGAGCCATAGGAGACCCAGGGCCGCGGCGAAGACATAGACCGAGAGTTCGGTCTTGGGCAGGACCAGGAAGACGGCGATGACCAGGGCGCGGAGGATATAGAGCCCGCTCAGCAACCATTTCTTGGAGTAACGTCCACCAAGCGCGCCGCAGGCATAGGTGCCGATGATGTTGAAGATGCCGATCAGGGCCAGCGCCGTCGCTCCGGTTCCGGCCGTGAGCCCGACATCCAGCAGATAGGCCGGCAAATGCACGGCGACAAAAACGACCTGGAAGCCGCAGACGAAGAATCCCGTGGTCAGGTAGAGATAGCCCCGATGGCCGGCCGCCTCGCGGAGGGCCTCGGGAAGGGTCTGGGAGTCGGACATCGCGACCTGCGCGCCGCTGGTCTCCGGCCGGCCGGCAACGGCGACCGCCAGGGGCGCGATGGCGGTGGCGAAGAAGGCGAGGATCAGGAACGCGCCGGGCCAGCCTTGGGCGGCGATCAGGGCCTGCCCCACCGGCGCCATAGCGAACTGGCCGAAGGAGCCGCCGGCGCTGACGATGCCGAGCGCCATGCTGCGGCGCTCGGCGGGGACCTTGCGGGCGACCGCGCCGAGGATGACCGAGAAGCCTGTCGCCGCCATCGCGATGCCGATCAGCACGCCGGCCCCGAGATGAAGTTCGAAGGGCGTCGTCATGCCCGACATGACGATCAGGCCGAGCGTGTACAGAGCGGCGCCGACCAGGACCACGCGGGCGGCCCCGAACTTGTCGGCAATCATGCCGGTCACCGGCTGGAACAATCCCCAGAGGATGTTCTGGATCGCCATGGCCATGGCGAAGGTCTCGCGGCCGATGCCGAGATCGGTCGTAACCGGGTGTAGGAACAGTCCGAAGCTTTGGCGAGTGCCGAGCGACAAACTGAGAATAAGCGCGCCGCAGGCGATGACGGCGACGAGACCGCGCGACATGACCCCCTCTTAAGCTATGCGCTCTTCATATGGGGATGCGCTTTCCCGGCCGCAGCATCAGTGGCCCTCCGGCGCCTTGCGGCCGCCGATTTTGGTCAGGACCAGCGCGTTGCCGAGCAGCACCAGGGCCACGCCGGCGCCGGCCAGCCCGGTCCACTGGAAGCTCTCGAACAGGGTCGAGAGGGCGAGCGCTAGGATGGGGAATAGCACCGAGGCGTAGGCCGCGCGGTCCGGGCCGATGCGCCCGAGCAGCGTCAAATACGCCCAGAATCCGAGCACCGTCGCCCCGATCGCCAGATAGAGAAGCGAGCCGATATAGGCGATGGACGGATCGAAATTGAAGGGGAAGCCCTGGATCAGGCTATAAGCTGTAACGAAGAGAAATCCATAAGCCATGCCAAAGGCGTTGGTCTGGATCACCGGCAGGCCCTGGCGCTGGTTGCGGGCGCTCGTCAGCATGCCGAGCGAGGCCGAGAAGGTACCGGTCAACGCCAGCGTCAGGCCCAGGCTGCCACCCCGCGCGAGGTCGAAGGCCCGGACCTCCGGCCAGAACACCAGGGTGAGACCGGCCATGCCTAGCAGCGCCCCCAGGGCGACCCGCGGACGGATGGGAAGCGCGAACAGGATCGCACCGCCGGTGATCGTCATCACCGTGACCGTGGAAAAGGCCACGGCGACCAGCCCGCTGGTCAGATACTGGGTGGCGAGATAGACAAAAACATAGTTGGTTGAAAACAGGAACAGCCCCTGCAGCGCCATGAAGCGGTGGGCGCGGGCCGGAAAACGCAAGCTACGTCCGCTCGCCAGGCAGAACAGGAACATCAGCAGCGCCGACAAGGCGAAGCGGTAGACGATCGAAACCTCGGGCGCGACCACGCCAAGCTGATAGCGGATGGCGAGCCAGCTCGTGCCCCAGAGGAACACGGTGGCCGCGTAGAGCAGGGCGTTGGTCATGGAAACGATCCGAGGATGGCTGGTGGTGCCGGCCCCCACCGACCGGCGGAGTATGGCGGCCGCGGCGGGCGCATTCAACCTTGCGGACCAGCCTCAGACCCTAGCGTGGCCTTTGCGGCGGGCGTATGGTGGGAGGCGATGCGTTTCCTCCCCTCCGTTTCCGCCGCCTTTGCGCGGATGCCGGCGCCGGCCCGTGGCGCGCTCTGGATGGTCGCGTCCAGCGTGTGCTTCGCGCTCGCCAGCTTCTTCGTGCGTCAGGCGGCGAACGACGTCCACCCTTTCGAGATCACCTTTTTCCGCAACGCCTTCAGCCTGATGTTCATGCTGCCCTGGCTGATTCGCGTCGGGCGGGCGTCGATGTTCACGAAGCGGCCCGGGCTGCACGCCTTTCGCGCCGTCACCGCGGTCGGCGCCATGTTCACCTGGTTCACCGCGCTGACGTTGATGCCCTTGGCCGAGGCCACGGCCCTGAGTTTCACCTGGCCGCTTTTCGCGACGGTCGGCGCCGCCCTCGTGCTCGGCGAGACCGTGCGCCGCCGCCGCTGGACGGCGATCGGCATCGGCTTCCTCGGGGCCATGGTCATCCTCCGCCCAGGTGCGGGCGCGGTTTCCACAGGTGCCCTTCTGGTTCTGCTGTCCTCGGTCTTCATGGCGATTTCGGCGACGACCGTGAAATCGCTGTCGCGGGTGGATTCGCCGCCCACCATCGTGTTGTTGATGGCGATTCTGACGACCCCCATCGCCGCCATTCCGACCGTGTTCGTGTGGACGACCCCGGCGCTCGAGACCTGGGCTTGGCTGGTCGCGCTTGGGCTCGCCGCGACCGTTGGGCAGCTCACCCTGGCCAAGGCCTTCGTCGCCGCCGACCTCACGGCGGTGATGCCCTTCGACTTCTCGAAGCTGATCTTCACGGCGATCATCGCCTTTCTGGCGTTCGGGGAAGTGCCGGATGCCTGGACCTGGATCGGGTCGGTCGTGATCTTCGGGGCGGCCTTCTACACCGCCCACCGCGAGGTCCAACTCGCGCGCGGCGGCAAGGAACGAACCTAGTTTGGCCGCGCCGCTCAGCCCTCGCCCAAAATTTCGTCGACGAACCGGGCGAGGCGGATGTCGCGTTCGGTGACGCCACCCGCGTCATGGGTGCTGAGCGTGACCTCGACCCGGTTATAGACGTTGAACCAGTCCGGGTGGTGGTCCATCTTTTCGGCCATCAGGGCGACCCGTGTCATGAAGCCGAAGGCCTCGTTGAAATCGGCGAAGCGCAGGGATTTGCGGATCGCGTCGCGCCCCTCGACCTCCGCCCAGCCGTTGAGCGAAGACAGCGCCTGCTGCCGTGCCGCGCCCTCGAGCTTACCCGCCATCCAGAATCCCTCCACGCTGAACCCATATGAACAAGACATGCGCCAGCCGGCGAACACGGCTCCAGATGGGGCGGCTTGGCGCATGGGTCAAGGTTGGCTAGTTTTGCTACATGACGCCCAGATTCACCCATCCGCCTTCGCTCGCTGATTTCGAGGACATTGCTCGCGTTGCCTTCCGGACGATCCCGGAGGAGCTGAGCCACCATGTCCGCGACGTGGTGATCCGTGTCGAGGAGTTTCCGGATAGGGAAACCCAGCGGGAGATGGGGCTGGGCAGCCCGTTCGACCTGCTCGGGCTCTATCGCGGCGTGTCGCTCGATCGCCAGAGCGTCGCCGACACCCGCGACGACCTCGACATGATCTTCCTCTACCGGTCACCCATTCTGGACTATTGGTGCGAGACCGGGGAGGACCTCACCCATATCGTGCGCCACGTGCTGATTCACGAGATCGGCCACCATTTCGGGTTCAGCGATGCGGACATGCAGCGCATCGAGGAGGAGTCATGAGCTCATCCGTCAAGCCGTTGCCCGCGGACGCCCTCTACACACGATGCGATCCGGGTCAGTTCGGTTTCGAAACGACCGCCGAACTCGCGCCGGTCGAGGATGTCATCGGCCAGGACCGGGCGGTCGAGGCCGTGCACTTCGCCATCGGCATGCGCCATGACGGTTACAATCTCTTCGCCATGGGGCCGGAAGGCACCGGCAAGTACAGTCTGATCCGCCGCTTTCTGGAAAAGCGCGCGGCCGCGCAGCCGGTGCCCGACGACTGGTGCCATGTCAACAGTTTCGAGGAGCCGCATCGGCCGCAAGCCCTGCGCCTGCCGCCTGGACGCGGGATGCCGCTCAGAGCCGAGATGGAGCATTTGGTCGAGGAGCTCCAGGCGACCCTCCCGGCGGTCTTCGAGGGGGAAAAGTACCGTGCCCGGCGCGGCCTCATCGAGGAGGAGTTCAAGACCCTTCAGGAACGCGCGTTGTCGGAGATCCAGGCGCGCGCCAAGGAGCAGGAGATCGCCCTCCTGCGTACCCAGATGGGCCTCGCGCTGGCGCCGACCAAGGACGGCGAGGCGCTCAATCCGCAGGAGTTCGAGGCGCTGCCCGCCGAGGAGCGGGAGCGGCGTCGGTCCGATCTCGAGGTTCTGCAAAAGGAGATGGAGGCGCGGCTGGCCGAGGCGCCGCGCTGGGAGCGCGAGCAGCGTCAACGTATCCGCGAGCTCAACCGGCAGGTCACGCGCGAGGCGGTCGGGCATTTGATGGCGGAGTTCAGGCAGCGCTGGGAGGATCTGCCATGGGTCGTCGACTACCTGCGCGCCGTCGAGACGGACATCGTCGAAAACGCCCAGGATTTCATGCTCCGCGAAGATTCGAAGGACGACGCTCCAGTGATGCCGGCGCAACGGCGGGCGCAGATCGAGGCGTCGCCGCTGCGGCGCTATCAGGTGAATGTCCTGGTCGACAATACCTGCGTCCTGCCCGAGGACGATGCCGACGGCAGCGCCGCCAACGGCCCGGCCTGCGTCGATGGTGAGCTGGTCGGGGCGCCCGTCGTCTATGAGGACCATCCCAGCCTTTCCAACCTCCTCGGGCGGATCGAGCATCTGCAGCATGCCGGGACGCTGGTAACCGACTTCAACCTCATCAAGCCCGGCGCCCTGCATCGCGCCAATGGCGGCTATCTGATACTCGACGCCCGCAAAGTGCTGGGCCAGCCGCATGTCTGGGATGCGCTCAAGCGGACCCTGCGCTCACGCCGCATCCGCATCGAGTCGCCCGGGACCATGCTTGGTCTGGCGAGCACGGTCACGCTCGAGCCCGAACCGATCCCGCTCGATGTGAAGATCGTGCTGTTGGGCGAACCCATGCTCTATTTCCTGCTCACCCAATACGATCCGGAAGTCGGCGAGCTGTTCAAGGTGGTCGCTGATTTCGACAACCGCATGGACCGCAACGATGAGACCGCCCGGCAATACGCCAGCCTCATCGCCACCCTGGCGCAACGAGAATCGCTGGAGCCCCTCGACCGCGGGGCGATGGCCCGCGTCGTTGAGCACGGCGCGCGGCTTGCCGACGATGCCGAGAAGCTCACAACCCATATGGGGAGCATCGTCGATCTGGTGCGCGAGGCCGATTTCTGGGCCCGGGAAGCGGGTTCGGATGTGGTGCGGGCCGAGGACGTACAGAAGGCGATCGATGCCAAGGCCCGACGCAGCGACCGGGCGCGCGAGAGGGTCCAGGAGGAAATCCGGCGGGGCACGGTCGTGATTGAAACGGATGGCGCGCGGGTCGGACAGATCAACGGCCTCGCCGTGTTGCGCATGCACGACTTCTCCTTCGGCCGGCCCTCGCGCATAAGCTGCCGCGTCCGTCTGGGTAAGGGGCAGGTCGTGGACATCGAGCGGGAAGTGGCCCTCGGCGGCCCCCTGCATTCCAAGGGCGTGCTGATCCTCTCGTCCTATCTCAGCACGCGGTATGCCCGGGATACGCCCCTTTCCCTCGTCGCCAATCTGGTCTTCGAGCAGTCCTATGCCGGGGTCGACGGCGACAGTGCCTCTTCCGCGGAGCTCTACGCCCTGCTCTCGGCCCTGTCCGAGATCCCCATCAAGCAGTCCCTGGCGGTGACCGGATCGGTCGATCAGCATGGCCGGATCCAGGCCATCGGTGGCGTGAACGAGAAGATCGAGGGGTTCTTCGACGTCTGCGCGGCCCGGCGGCTGACTTCCGATCAAGGGGTTCTCATCCCTGCGGCCAACGTCAAGCATCTCATGCTTCGCGAAGACGTGGTGGCGGCCGTGCGGGAGGATCGATTCCACGTCTATGCGGTGGAGACCGTCGATCATGGAATCGAAATCCTGACCGGTGTTCCGGCGGGGGAGGCGGGGCCGGACGGCGCCTATCCCATCGGTAGCGTCAATCGTGCCGTGGTGAACGGTCTTGCCGGCCTGGCCCGTCGGGAGCGCGAATGGAGCCGTCGCATTCAGGAAGGGGCGCCGGGAAACGGTGGCGGCCAACGTCAGGGCAAGCTGATTTAGAGCATAGTGCTCCGGAGGAGCCCACGCGCGCGATCACAGGCTGACCGCGCAGCCATGGGCAATTGGCGGGAAAACGGACGCCTTATCGTGTCCCCCGCGCCTTCAGGCGGCACATTCGGCCGGAACCGGCGAGAAGTTGTTTTCGAACCTGGACCGGTCACTTTCGCGTTCGAACAGGATCATGATCTTCTTGGTGATCCCGTCGCCCGCGATCATTGTCGGATGCAGGTCCCACTGCCCTTCGCAGTGGCTTTGCAGCCACGACGCCACATCGCCGGCGGCCGCCTTCGTCGTAAACACCATTCCGCAACACAGTTTTGTCATGTTCTTTGACTCCCTGGGGGTTAGTTTCAACGCTCCCGGGTCACTCTGTGTCCTCCAAAACTGCCGCGATCCCTTCGTTGTTCTGACGATCCCTAGTGTTTGACGGGAAATATCTTAGTGAACTATCGGGGTATAACGGTATTAGGGATTACCCTAAAGTTTTATTTCAATACCCCTAAATAGGAAGCTTTTGCCTGGGAAAATGTGATGGGAATGCAGCTTGCAGGCGCCTCTAAGGGCTTGTGCAGACGAAATTTTTTTGCTTATTTGCCCGTTATGGCTGTGTCAGAATGTCGCACTCAACCAAAACCGCAGCGACTCGCTTGCCGTTGTAAGTCATTGTCGGGATTTGGTGGAGCCGAGGGGAGTCGAACCCCTGACCTCTAGAGTGCGATTCTAGCGCTCTCCCAACTGAGCTACGGCCCCACAGGTCGCGAACGAAGGCGCTGCCAGCGGATAATGTGTTGAGGTTGCCGAGGCTGTCAAGGGCGACGCTGCCAGGGCCAAGCTTGCGCAGACCTATCCGAGAAGCGAGAGTACTATCCGACCAAATGGCCCGGTCCCTTTGATGGCCCGCGGCGGGCGTCCGCGGCGTTGCCGGACTTGCCCGATGACCCGGCATCGCGCCGCGTCCGGCGCCTGACGGGCCGCAACGCCGCGGAGCCA
>JANQJG010000009.1 GCA_028281785.1 Rhodospirillales bacterium | reverse complement strand
CATCATGGCGTCAACGCTTACGCTCAGGAACGCCGAGGTGAGCATCCGGGCGTTGGAGTTGGGCGCAGCCGACTATATTCCCAAACCTTCGGCTTCCCGGGACATCAGCGGCGGGGCGGATTTCCGCCGGGAGCTGCTGGAGAAAGTGCGGACCTTTGGCGAGGGACGTTCGCGGGAGAGGCCGCGGACAGCGGCGAAGGCACCCGTGGCGCGCCCGATGGCGCCACGCCCCGCGGCTCCCATTACCCTTCGCAAAGAGGGAACCCAGCGCCCCGACATCCTCGCGATTGGCAGTTCGACGGGCGGGCCACAGGCGTTGCTCGCTCTTTTCAAGGCGATCCCGTCGAACATGCGGATTCCCATTGTCATCACCCAGCACATGCCTGCCACCTTTACGGCGGTTCTGGCCGACCACATACGCCGCGTTACGGGCTGGCCCTGCACGGAAGCCGAGGATGGGGCGGCCATCGAGCCGGGCCGGGTCTACGTCGCACCCGGCGATTTCCACCTCGTCATAGAGGCGAAGGGCACCAGGCGGCTGACCCGTTTGACCCAAGCACCGCCCGAAAACTTCTGCCGTCCGTCGGTGGATCCGATGCTGAAGAGCGTCGCCCGGATCTACGGGCCGCGCGCGCTCGCCGCCATCCTGACGGGGATGGGTTCGGATGGTCTGGAGGGGGCCAAGGCGGTGGTCGCTGCTGGAGGAGATCTTGTCGCGCAGGACGAACGGAGCAGTGTCGTCTGGGGAATGCCGGGTGCCGTCGCGACAGCCGGGCTATGCTGCGCGGTTCTGCCTCTCGATCGGATCGCCCCTTTCATCGTTAAAAAAATAGGTGTCGCGAGCGGATGAAACCGGAAGACTTCGATTTTTTCAGCCGTTTCTTCAAGGAACGCTCGGGCTTGGTCCTTACCCCTGAAAAGGCTTACCTCCTCGAGAGCCGCCTGATGCCGCTCGCGCGCCGCAATGGGATGAAGGGGCTTGATGATCTGGCGGCGGCGCTGCGCGCCAACCGCGACGCGTCCCTGTTGCGCGACGCGACCGAGGCGATGACGATCAACGAATCCTTCTTCTTTCGCGATACCAAACCCTTCGACCTTTTCCGCGAGACCATCCTGCCGCAGCTGATCGAGGCGCGTGCCGCTCGGAAGTCGTTCCGGATCTGGTGCGCGGCCAGCTCCAGCGGTCAGGAGCCGTATTCCCTGGCGATGATCCTCAAGGAGGAATCGGCGCGCCTCGCCGGTTGGCGTACGGAAATCATCGCTACCGACATTTCGACCGAAATGCTGGACAAGGCCAAGGCGGGCATGTACTCGCAGTTCGAGGTTCAGCGCGGCCTGCCTATCCAGCTTTTGGTCAAGTATTTTCAGAAGCAGGGTGATCTGTGGCAGATCGACGCGGCGCTCAGGGCCATGGTCCAATTCCGCGAATTCAACCTTCTCAAGGACCTGCGTCCGCTGGGTAACTTCGATGTCGTCTTCTGCCGCAATGTCCTCATCTATTTCGATGCGTCGACGAAGGCGAAGGTGCTGGAGGGAATCGGCGGCATCATGCCCGAGGACGGCGTGCTTTTCCTTGGCGGGGCCGAGACCGTGCTCGGCATTTCCGACCGCTTCAAGCCCATCCCCGGTCAACGGGGAACCTACACGCCGGTGCCCGCTGCCGAGGGTGGGGCCGGGGCGTCCGCCTCCTCGGCCCTCGGGCGTTAGCGCCTCTCCCCAATTCCCGGCTCAATGGCGGTCATGCCGATCCCCTACTCGCCCGGCTCCAAGGCTTGCCGAGCCGGCGCCGTGGCGGCCTGTCCGCGGCGGCGGAACACCAGCCGCAGGACGACATAGAAGACCGGGGTCAGCAACAGGCCGAACATCGTCACCCCCAGCATGCCGGAGAAGACCGCCGTCCCCAGCGCCTGGCGCATCTCCGCGCCGGGGCCGGTGGCGACCATCAGCGGGACCACGCCGAGGATGAAGGCGAAAGCAGTCATCAGGATGGGGCGCAGGCGCGTGCGGCAGGCCTCGACGGCGGCGTCGACGACCGCGCGGCCACGCTCCTCGTTTTGGCGGGCGAATTCGACGATCAGGATCGCGTTCTTCGCCGCCAGGGCGATCAGCACCACCAACCCCACCTGGGTCAGGATGTTGTTGTCCATGCCGCGGGTCATGATTCCGATCATTGCCGAGAGAACCGACATCGGCACGATCAGGATGATCGCGAACGGCAGGACCCAGCTTTCGTACTGGGCGGCCAGCACCAGGAAGACGAACAGGACCGACAGCGCGAAGATGAAGATGGCCAGGTTGCCGGTCTGCTTTTCCTGATAGGACAGATCGGTCCATTCATAGCTCATGCCGTCCGGCAGCACGTCCTCCGCCAAATCCTCCATGATCGCCAGCGCGTCGCCCGAGGACACGCCGGGCGCGGCCGAGCCCTGCACGGGAACCGAGGTGTAGAGGTTGTAGCGCTGCACAAGGTCGGGCCCCGAGCGCAGCTGCGCGTCGGCCAGGGTGCCGAGCGGCACGAACGCGCCGTTCGCCGACCGCACCTTCAGCTGCCCGATGTCCGCCACGTCCAGGCGGTGGGGCGTGTCGGCCTGGGCGCGGACCTGGTAGACGCGCCCGAAGGCGTTGAAGTCGTTGACATAGGTGGTCCCCAGGTTGACCGACAGCGCCTCGAAGATGGCGTCGATCGGCACGTTCAGCATCTGTGCCCGCACGCGGTCGATCTCCAGAAAGATCTGCGGGCTGGAGGCGCTGAAGGTCGTGAACACGCCGATCAGGCTCGGATCCTGATTGGCCCGACCCATCATCGTGTAGGCGGCGTCAAGCACGCGGCGCATATCCGCTGTCCGCAGTTCCTGCAGCTGCATCTTGAAGCCGCCGGCGGTGCCGATCCCGCGCACGGGTGGCGGCGGGATGGCGATGATGAAGGCCTCCTGGATCTGCTGCAGCCGGCCGAACAGCTCGCCAATGATGGCGCCGGCCGGCTGACCCGTGACCAGGCGCTCCTCGAACGGGGCGAAGGTGGCGAAGATCACGCCGGAGTTGGTGGCATTGGTGAAGGTGGCGCCCGAGAAGCCGGCAAAGCCCACGGCGTTGAGAACGCCGGGCGTGTCGCGCACGATCTCGGTGGCGCGCAGAACCACATCGTCGGTGCGGTTCAGGGAGGCACCGTCGGGCAGCTGCACAACGACGATCGCGTACCCCTGGTCGAGGTCGGGGATGAAGCCGCGAGGCACCGCCTGGACCGCGCTATAGGTCCCGTATAGCAGTCCGGCGAAGATCATCAGCATGGACAGCCGCATGACCTTGCGTCCGACCAGTCCGCGCACCGCGACGGCATAGCCGTCGCTCACCCGGTAGAAGCCGGCATTGAAGCGGTCGCCGGCCCAGGCGACGATGCGCGCCGGAAGGAATCTCGGCCGCGGCGCGTCGTGGGGCTTCAGCAGCAAGGCCGACAACGCCGGCGAGAGGGTCAGCGAATTGAGGACGGAGATCGCGGTCGAGGCCGTGATGGTCACCGCGAACTGCTGATAGAACTGGCCACTGATGCCAGGGATGAAGGCCACCGGCACGAAAACGGCGAACAGCACCAGCATGGTCGCGATGATCGCCGTGCCCACCTCGTCCATGGTTTTGTGAGCCGCCTCTTTTGGCGAGAGGCCTTCGCGGATGTTCCGCTCGACGTTCTCCACCACCAGAATGGCGTCGTCGACGACAATGCCGATCGCCAGGACCATGCCGAACAGGGTCAGCATGTTGATCGAGAAGCCCATGGCCGCCATGACCAGGAAGGTGCCGATCAGAGAGACCGGTATCGCGGCGATCGGAATCAAGGCCGTGCGCCAAGACTGCAGGAAGACCAGGATCACCAGCACGACCAGCAGCAACGCCTCGAAAATCGTCATGTAGACCGCGTCGATCGACTCCGAGATGAACTCTGTCGGGTTGTAGATGATCTGATAGTCGAGGCCCGGCGGAAAGTCCCGGGCGGCTCGCTCCATGACCGCCTGAATTTGATCGGCGGTCTCCAGCGCGTTGGTGCCGGGCCGCTGAAAGACGCCAAGCGCGACCGCGGGCTTGCCGTTCAGGTAGCTGTTGGTGACGTAGTCCCGCGCGCCCAGCTCGACCCGGGCCACGTCCCAGACGCGGACGATGCGGCCGTCATCGGTGGACTTGACGATGATGCGGCGAAAGTCCCGCGGGTCGGCGAGGCGCCCCTGGGTGGAGACCGTCACCTGGAAAGGCGTCCCGGCGGGGGACGGGGGCGCCCCGATCGCGCCGCCCGAGACCTGCACGTTCTGCTCGCGCAGCGCCTCGACCACGTCGCCGGCCGTCAGCTCATAGGCGGCAAGCTTGTCGGGATCGAGCCACACGCGGATCGAGAACTCGCGCTCGCCGAACAGCCGGACGTCGCCGATGCCACCCAACCGAACCAGCTGATCGCGCACACGCGTGCGCGCGTAGTTGGAGACATAAAGCTGGTCGTAGGTCTCGTCCGGCGAGAGCATGTGCACGACCATCATCAGGTCGGGCGACGACTTCCGGGTGGTCACTCCCTGGCGTCTGACCTCCTCGGGCAGGCGCGGCTCCGCCGCGGCCACGCGGTTCTGGACCAGCACCTGCGCCTGATCGAGGTCGGTGCCCAGCGCGAAGGTGACGGTGATCTGCGCGTTCCCGTCGCTGGTCGAGTAGGAGGACATGTAGATCATGTTCTCGACGCCGTTGATCTCCTGCTCGAGCGGCGTCGCGACCGTCTCGGCCACGGTCTCGGCATTGGCGCCGGGATAGTTGGTGTTCACCACGATGGTCGGCGGGGCGATCTCCGGATACTGGGAGATCGGCAACTGCACAAAGGCGATGCCGCCCATGATCAGCAGGATCAGGGACAGAACCGTGGCGAAGATCGGGCGGTCGACGAAGAAATGGGCAAAGCGCATGGCGGGGGGTTACTCTGCGACCGGCGGCAGCTCGACCATCTGCGGCGCGACGGTGATGCCCGGGCGAACCCGCAGCAGGCCGTTGACCACGATCGTCTCCTCGCCGGTCAGCCCCTCCCGGATCACGCGATAGCCGTCGATGCGTGGGCCGGGTCGTATCTCTTTGGTTGAGACCCTTCCTTCCTCGTTCACGACATAGACGACGCGCCGGTTCTGGTCGCTGGCGATCGCCTCGTCGGGCAACAGAATGCCCTCATAGGGCAGCGAGCCGGGCACGTTTACCCGTCCGAACAGGCCCGGCTGCAGCACCAGGTCCGGGTTCGGTACCACGGCGCGCACCCGCATGGTTCCACTGTCCGGATCCAGACGATTTTCCGAGAAATCCAGCCGGCCCTCGAACGGCTGCTCGCGCGAATCCGCCAGTCGAACAACCACCGCCAGGCCGCCGCTGCCCTCCTGCAGGTTGGCGCCGCGTGCGCGGGCGTCGCGTGCATAGGCCAGGAAGGAACGTTCGTCGATGTCGAAGTAGAAATAGACGGGGTCGGTACTGACGATCGTGGTCAGCACCGTGTCGTTTGCCTCGACCAGATTGCCCTCGGAGACGTAGTTCCGGTCGATCCGTCCGGTGATCGGAGCCCGGATCTGGGTGTATTCGAGGTCGAGGCGGGCGCGCTCGAGCGCGGCCTCGGCCGCCGCGACCCGCGCCTGGGCGGAGAGGAAGCCCTCTCTCCGCTCGTCCACGACCTGCCGCGAGATGTTGCCGCGGGTGACCAGCTGCTCGGCGCGTGCCAGCTCGCGGCGCGTGAAACTCTCCTCGGCCCTGGCGCTGTCAAGCTCCGCCTGGGCTTGGCCGAGGGTGGTTTCGAAGGGCCGCGGATCGATGGTGAACAGCAAGGCGCCCTCCTGGACGATCTGCCCGTCCTCGAACGAAATGTTCTCGAGGTAGCCACCGACCCGAGCCCGCAGCTCGACCTCGCTGACCGCGTCGAAGCGGCCGACGAACTCGTCGTCCTCCCTTATGGGCTTGACCACCGGATTGGCGACCGTGACCTGCGGCGGCGGCGGGGCCGGTGCGTTGGCTTCGGCTTGCTCGTCCCCGCAGCCGGAGAGCAGCAGCACTGAAATAGCCAACGCCACGAAGGCGGCCGGAGAAACCGCCCTTCCGGAGAGAGCGAGGTCATCGAAGGCATGTCGGGACAGAGTCGACATCATCGTCTTTTTCCTGAAACCGGATGTGGGCGCGGCAGAAGACGCAGACGGCAAATCCTGAACCGAATGGACGAAAAGCGGTCTGCGGGCGACCCGGCGGCACGCCTGCGCCCAACTGGCCTACGGCATCGCCGATCCGCTTTAAGATTAGAGTAGCCAAGGGGCGTTTCAACTGGGGCTTCCCGGATCCGGCTGGACGCTCACAGGGGAAAGCGGAGCGAAAGTACAGCGGTCCGAGATGCGCGAATCGCACGTTTCCGCTGGCAGGTTGTCTCGAGACCATGCTTCGCGCGTTTGGCGCAAGAATAAAGCGACGATAGGCCGATCGCGATTTCCTTCCATTCGCGGTAACGACCGTTTCGCTTCTTTCATTGCGCCGACGGCCCTCCCCGCTCGGGAATGGGCTTGGCCCGACGGAGAATCTGTTGTAGAGAGAATGCGAAATACGAACCTAAGAAGAACCAGAACCGCCGAATGGCGATACAGGGAGAGTCGAGCGCGGCATGGCATCCGTCGACATCCAAAATGTCTTCAAATCCTTTGGCTCCACGCAAGTTCTGCATGGCGTAAGCGTCGATATCACCGACGAGGAATTCGTCGTCCTGGTCGGTCCGTCAGGCTGCGGGAAATCGACGCTGCTCCGCATGATCGCGGGGCTCGAGGAGATCTCCAAGGGCACGATTCTGATCGGCGGCCGACAGGTCAACAACCTGCCTCCCAAGGATCGCGACGTCGCGATGGTCTTCCAGAATTATGCCCTCTATCCGCATATGACCGTCTTCGACAACATGGCCTTCAGCCTCAAGCTGGCCAAGGCGCCGAAAGAGGAGATGCAGTCTCGGGTCCAACGCGCGGCGGAGATTCTCAATCTGACGGAGTATCTGGCGCGCTATCCCCGTCAGCTTTCGGGGGGTCAGCGCCAGCGCGTGGCCATGGGGCGGGCGATCGTCCGCGATCCCCTCGTGTTTCTGTTCGACGAGCCGTTGTCCAACCTGGACGCCAAGCTGCGCGTGCAGATGCGGGCGGAGATCAAGGCCCTGCACCAGAAGCTCAGAACGACCGTCGTCTATGTCACGCATGACCAGGTCGAGGCGATGACCATGGCCGACCGAATCGTCGTCATGCATGACGGTATCGTCGAGCAGATCGGCAGACCGACAGAGCTTTACGACTTCCCGGAAAACCTTTTCGTCGCCGGGTTCATAGGCTCGCCAGCGATGAACTTCATTCCCGGTCGCTTGTCGCGGCAGAACGGTCAGGCCTGGGTCGAGGCGGCCGGCGGCACCCGTTTGCCCTTGGGCACAAACGCGCCAGGGCAGGAAGGCCAGGAAGTTGTCTATGGCGTGCGACCGAAGAATTTTCGCCTCGGTGGCGACAGCGACTCGGCCGGGATCGACATCAATGTCGGCGTCGTTGAGCCGACCGGCGACGAGGTCGAGGTGATCTCCCAGATCGCCGGCGAGCCGGTCTGCGTGGTGTTTACCGAGCGTTATGACTTCAAGCCCGAACAACCCATCAAGATTTGCCCGGCGCTCGACTCCGTCCACCTGTTCGACGCGGGCTCGGGGCGGCGATTGGCCAGCTGACAGATTTTCGGCGTGCTTCCCAATGTCGCGCGCCGCTTACGCATAAGCGTCCAGCCATAAGGGCGCGATAACATGACGACGAAGACCGTGAATCAAGCGAGGCGAAACGGAGGAGATGATGATAACCAGAGATAAGTATACCCGACGGGACGTCTTCAAACTCGGCGCCGCCGGCGTCTTGGCCGGCACGGCCGGTGGGGTGCTGGGCGCCAGCCCGGCCCAGGCCGCCCATCACGAGATGAAGTTCAAGCCGGAATCCGGTGCCGAGTTGCGGGTGCTGCGCTGGACCAAGTTCGTGGCCGGCGACCAGCAGGGCTTCGAGGAAAACAGCAAGGCCTTCTCGGACGCCACCGGCGTTCCGGTGAAGATCGAATACCAGTCCTGGGAAGACATCCGTCCCAAGGCGGCGGTGGCCGCCAATGTGGGCAGCGGACCGGACATTATCTTCGGCTGGTTCGACGATCCCCATCAGTATCCCGACAAGCTGCTCGACGTCAGCGATGTTGCCGATTATCTGGGCGGCAAATATGGCGGCTGGGCGGATGTACCGGAGAAGTATGGCACCCGGGACGGCCGCTGGATCTCTCTTCCCTTCGGCGCGTCGGGAAGCTGCATGGTCTACCGCAAGTCCTACATGGAGGAGGCCGGCTTCAGTGAGTTCCCGACCGATACGGACGGCTTCCTGAAGCTCTGCCAGGCGTTGAAGCAGAACAACCATCCCGCGGGCCTGGCCTTGGGTAAGGCCGTCGGTGACGGCAACAACTGGGTGCATTGGCTCGTCTGGGCTTTCGGTGGCAAGATGGTGGACGAGGAGAACAAGGTCGCCATCAACAGCCCCGAAACCATTCAGGCCTTGGAATATGCCCGGGAGCTCTATCCGAACTTCGTCCAGGGCACCTTGACGTGGCTCGATCCGCACAATAACAAGGCGTTCGTAGCGGATCAGGTCGGCCTCACGGCGAACGGCATTTCCGTGTTCTATTTCGCCAAGACGAACAACATCCCGTTCGTCGACGACATCCACCATGCGCCCTATCCGATCGGTCCGGTTGGGCATCCGACGGAGCTGCACCTGTTCTCGCAGGCAATGCTCTTCCAGTACTCGAAGTATCCGAACGCGGCGAAGGCCTATCTCGCCTTCATGATGGAGGATGCGCAGTACTCCAAGTGGCAGCAGCTCTCGATCGGGTACTTCACGCATACGCTCAACCACTACGACAACAATCCGGTCTGGACCGAGGATCCCAAGCATACGCCGTACCGCGATACGGTGAAGCGGATGCAGCCGAACAGCCATGCCGGCACGTTGGGTTATGCCTCGGCGGCGGTGATGGCCGACTACATCATGCTCGACATGGTGGCGGAGGCCGCTTCCGGCAAATCCTCGCCGAAGGACGCAGCGGCGCGGGCTGAAAAACGCGCTCGCCGCTATTACGGCTAACCGGACGAGGGCGCCCGCAATTGGGCGCCCTCTTTCTTTTTTGCGACCGCAGATTTGAAAAGTGGATCGTGAGTAAGGCCATCGCCGTTCGCTCGGTGTGCTTTTCCACGGCGCACTAAGGAGGCATCTTGCCCCCGCAGGACACCGCCACCAGGATTGCGGAGATTCCGGAGCCCAGCCGGCTTTCACGGCTGCTCAACAACCGCAATTTCCTCGGCTTCGTTTTCATGCTGCCGCTGGCCGCGTTGCTCGTGGTCTTCCTGGCCTATCCTCTCGGCCTGGGCACTTGGCTAGGTTTCACCGATCAGCGGATCGGCCGGCCCGGGGTCTATATCGGCTGGGACAACTACATCTCCCTCTTCGACGACTCCGTCTTTTGGCTGTCGGTGTTCAACACGGTTTTCTACACGGTCGTCGCCAGCGTTTTTAAGTTCGGCCTCGGCCTGTGGCTGGCGTTGGTTCTCAACAACCGGGTTCCCTTCCAGGCGCTGATCCGCGCCATCGTGCTCTTGCCCTGGATCGTGCCCACGGTGCTGTCGGCCATCGCCTTCTGGTGGATCTACGATTCCCAGTTCTCGATCATCTCCTGGTCGCTCGTGAAGCTCGGGCTGATCGACCAGTTCATCGATTTCCTGGGTGAGGAATGGTGGGCGCGCACCTCGGTGATCATCGCCAACGTCTGGCGCGGAATCCCATTTGTCGCCATCTCGCTGCTCGCCGGGCTGCAGACCATTTCACCCAGCCTCTATGAGGCCGCGGTGCTCGACGGCGCCACCCCCTGGCAGCGGTTCCGCTATGTCACCTTCCCGCAGCTGACGCCGATCATCGCGGTCGTCATGACCTTCTCGGTCATTTTCACCTTCAGCGATTTCCAGCTCATCTACGTGCTGACCCGGGGCGGGCCGCTGAACTCGACGCATCTGATGGCGACCCTGGCGTTCCAGCGCGCGATTCCCGGTGGGAATCTGGGCGAGGGCGCGGCGCTCGCCACGGCCATGATCCCGATCCTCGCGGGCGCGATTCTGATCAGCTTCTTCGGCCTGCAGAAACGCAAATGGCAGGCATAGTGGCGGGGGGAAGGAAAAATGGCTAAAGCCCAACAGATCGAAGGCGGCATGGACTATTTGATGACCCTGCCCAAGCGGGTCGTCAACGTCTACATCCCCCTGGTGGTCTTCCTGATCGTCCTCCTGTTTCCCTTCTATTGGATGGTGATCACCACTTTCAAACCGAACCAGGAACTCTACAACCTGGACACGGGAAACCCCTTCTGGATCATTGAGCCGACCCTCGATCATGTCCGTAAGCTGCTCTTCGATACACCGTTTCCTTCTTGGTTCTGGACCACGATGGTGGTCTCGGTGGCCTCCACCTTCCTGTCGCTGTTCGCCAGCGTCTGCGCCGCTTACGCCATTCAAAGGTTGAGGTTCAAGGGTTCCGATGGCGTCGGCGCGTCGATCTTCCTCGCCTATCTGGTTCCGCCCGCGATTCTCTTCATCCCGCTGGCAACCATGGTGTTCAACCTCGGGATCTTCGACACGAAATGGGCGCTGATCCTGACCTATCCCACCTTCCTCGTGCCCTTCGCCACCTGGTTGCTGATGGGTTATTTCAAGACCATTCCCTATGAGCTTGAGGAATGCGCGCTCATCGACGGCGCCTCGCGGCTGCAGATCCTCATCAAGATCATTCTGCCGCTTTCGGTTCCGGGGCTGATCTCGGCAGGGATCTTTGCCTTCACCCTTTCCTGGAACGAGTTCATCTATGCCCTGACCTTCATCTCGTCGACCGAGAACAAGACGATTCCGGTCGGTGTGATTACCGAGCTGGTCGAGGGCGACGTCTTTCACTGGGGCTCGCTGATGGCCGGGGCCCTGCTCGGGTCGTTGCCGGTCGCGATCCTCTATTCGTTTTTCGTCGAGCACTACGTCTCCAGCATGACGGGGGCGATTAAGGAGTAGTGCTCCAGGAATACGCGGCACCCCGCGTGCCGCGGTGTGGGCGGGAAGCCGCAGGGAGGAGCCAGGAATGACAAAAGCCATGCCGGTCGGCTTCGTCGGCCTCGGCGCGATGGGCCACGGCATGGCGAAGAATATCCTGGAACACGGCTTCCCGCTCACCGTTATCGCCCACCGCAACCGTCGTCCGGTCGAGGATCTCGTCGCCCGGGGCGCCCGCGAGGCGACCAGCCTGGCGGTGCTTAACGGCGCACCGGACGGGGAGTAGGATACTGCCCGACGAGAAGGAATTCGCTTTCCCCTTCACCCGGCTTCGGCTATGGCTCGGTCATCGGCCCGGCCAAGCCTTTGGGACGCTCTCCCCGTTCCAGGGGAAGAGGGCAGGGCGAGGGGGCATCAGTCCACCAACCTGAAAGGCCAGGGCTTTAGGAGGCCAACAAAGATGCGTGCAGCGTACATCCATGGCATTCGCGACGTTCGGGTCGGCGAGGCACCGGAGCCGGAGGCCAGAGCGGACGACATCATGCTCAGGGTGGCGAGCGTCGGCATCTGCGGCAGCGACCTCCATTACTATCTCGAAGGCGGCATCGGCCTCGACCG
This sequence comes from Rhodospirillales bacterium, assembly GCA_028281785.1. Taxonomy (GTDB): domain Bacteria; phylum Pseudomonadota; class Alphaproteobacteria; order Rhodospirillales; family Shumkoniaceae; genus JANQJG01. The sequence goes on along the minus strand of JANQJG010000009.1, from coordinate 34,710 downwards.
CATCCGCGAGCCTTACATTCCCGGTCACGAGGTGGCGGCCCGCATCGCGGGCGAGGGGGCGGAGCGATGGGGTTTCGCACCCGGTCAACTGGTCGCCGTCGATCCGGCCCGGCCCTGCGGCCACTGCGAGCGCTGCGAGGAGGGCTACCCCAATCTCTGCATGCATATGGTTTTTCACGGCGCCGCGCCGAACGCGGGGGCCATGAGCGAGCTTTTCACGGCGCCGCGGAACGCGATCTTTCCGGTCCCCGAGGGGATCACACCGTCGGCGGTGGCGATGATGGAGCCGCTGGGGGTCGCGCTCCACGCCATCGGACTCGCCCGCATCCGGCTGATGGAGAACATCGCGGTATTGGGCTGCGGTCCCATCGGTCTCTGCGTGATCCAATTGGCGCGGCTTTGCGGCGCCGACCGGATCTACGCCATTGATCCCGTGCCCTATCGCACCCGGGCGGCAGAAGAGCTTGGCGCCGACCGCACCGCCGCGAGCTTCGAGGCGGTCGCCGACTGGACCGGCGGGCAGGGTGTCGATCTCGTCATCGAGGCCACCAATGACGGCAGCGCCTATGAGGAGGCGGGAGAGATCATCCGCCTCGGCGGGCGTGTCATCCTGGCCGGGATCCCGGATGGCGGGCGCTACACGCTGGAGTCCTATCAGCTCCGCCGCAAGGGCGCGACGGTCAAGGTGGTGCGGCGCATGGGCCATGTCTATCCGCGCTGCATCCGGCTGGTCGAAAAGGGGCTGGTCGATCTCGACGCCATCGTCTCCCACCGCTTCGAGCTGGCCGACGCCAAGGCCGCCTTCGACCGTCAGGCGGCGCGGGAGGATGGCACCCACAAGGTCGTCATCTGCCCCAACGGCCTCGAGCCCTGACGGCTTTGACCTATCGGTGCGTTTTAAAGTGGCTCGGGCCTATCCTTCGACGCTGCTCAGGATGAGGCCCTCATGCTGAGCAGCGTCGAAGCACGAGGGCGGCACCCCGTTGTCTCCCTTCAAACGCGCAGGTACGGCTCCTCGATTGAGGATTTCTTTCCAACTTCTCTCCCCGTCAACACGGGGATTTGAACGCGCCTGACTTGTGGCTTCGCCTCGCGCCGCGCACATCGAGATCGGGGAGACTTCTCGAATGGCGGAGCATAAAGGGCGCCTGACCGATGAATGTCCTTTTTCGAAACCGAAGGGCCGGGACGGTCCGACGCGCGCGATCGCAAAATGCGTCTCTCCTCCCCGTCTCCTTGTTGGCGTTGAGCACCGCGGTTCCGTCCTGCCGGCTGCCGCAGGGCGACGCGGCCGACTTCGCGGAGCGGCTGTTCGCGGTCCGGCCCGAGGTGTTCGAGCGCATGCGCCCGGCCTATGCCAATGCCGGCATCGAAACCCGCCACAGCTGCGTGCCGCTTGAATGGTTTGCCGAGGATCGCGGCTGGCGCGGCAAGAACCAGGCCTTCCTTGATCACGCCGTCGATCTGCTGGAAGAGGTGACGCGGGCCTCGGTCGCCCGGGCGGGGATGGATCTCGGGGATATCGACGCCATTGTCGCCGTCTCGACCACGGGTGTCGCGACCCCCTCGCTCGACGCCTTGGTCATGGAACGGCTGGGGCTCCGGCGCGACGTGACCCGGCTGCCCGTTTTCGGCCTGGGCTGCGCCGGCGGCGTGCTCGGCCTCGCCCGCGCCGCCGCGCTGGCCCGGAGCGTTCCCGGCAGCCGCGTCCTGCTTCTGGTCGTCGAGCTTTGCACCCTCACCCTGCGCACCGCCGATCTCTCGAAGGGCAATATCATCGCCACCGCCCTGTTCGGGGACGGCGCCGTCGGCGCCATTCTCTCCACCGAGGGCGCGGGGCCGCGCCTCACCGGCTGGGGCGAGTGGACCTGGCCGAACAGCCTCGACGTCATGGGGTGGGAGGTCGAGGACGATGGCCTCGGCGTGCTGTTCTCGCGCGATATTCCGGCGCTGGTGCGGACGCGCATGCGGGACGCTGCGGAGGCGGTGCTCGCTGAGCAGGACCTGACGCTTGCCGATATCGACCGGCTGGTCTGCCATCCCGGCGGGGCCAAGGTCATCGTCGCGCTGGAGGAGGCGTTCGACCTCGCGCCCGGCACCCTCGGTACCGAGCGCCAAGTCCTTCAGCGCTACGGCAACATGTCGGCCGCCACCGTCCTATTTGTCCTCCAGGAAACCCTTTCGGACCTCTCCCCCGGTTTCAACCGTCTCCTGCTGTCGGCACTGGGGCCGGGCTTCACGGCCGGTTTCGCGACCATGGAGGTAGCGGCGTGAGCGCCGTCCATCTCATTCTGCTGCTCGTCGCCGCTCAGCGCCTGGCCGAGGTGGTTTACGCCGGCCGCAACACCCGGGCGCTCTTGCGGGAGGGATGGACGGAGGTTGGGGCCGGCCACTACCCCCTGATGGTTTTTCTGCATGGCGGGTGGCTCCTGTCGATGGCGCTCTGGGTGCCCGCCGACGCCACGATCCATTGGCCGCCGCTCATCGCGTTCGTGCTGCTGCAGGCGGCGCGGATCTGGGTGATCGCCACGCTCGGGCGGTATTGGACGACGCGGATCGTAACCTCGCCCGGGGCTCCCGTGGTTCGTCATGGCCCGTACAGGTTCCTTCGGCATCCCAACTACGCGATTGTTGTCGGTGAGATCGCGCTCCTGCCGCTGGTTTTCGGTGCCTGGGAGCTGGCGCTCGTCTTCTCGGCGCTCAACCTGGCGCTCCTCCGATACCGTCTCCGTATGGAAAACGAAGCGCTGCGTCCCCGATACCGGCTTTACGAATAACACTCGGGGCGAAAAAGGCCTCATGCCCTGGCGCGAGAAATAAACAAGAAAGATATGTATTGAAAAATAATAATACTTATTTCTAACGTATAATATAATGCCGGCCCTCGGAAAGGGCAGCGAGGGCATCGTCGGCAGGCAGACCCGGCGGCCCTGGCAGGCTTCATCGGGCGCTGTGCGATGAACAACGTGATCCGGAGTGAATGGTCAGATGTTACACAACCAAATTGATCTTGAGTTCGCCGAGAGGGAAGCCTGGGCGCTGCGCCGTCAGCGGGGCATTCCCAACAACCGTCGGCTTTGGGTCCTTGCTTGCATGGATGAACGTCTTCCGGTGGAGGACGCCTTGGGGCTCCGTCTTGGCGATGCCCACGTCTTTCGCAACGCTGGCGGGTTGGTCACGGATGACGCCATTCGGTCCGCGATGCTGACCACCCAGTTCTTCGGAACCAAGGAGATCATCATCGTGAACCACACCGAATGCGGCATGATGTCGGCGACCGGCGAGTATCTGGAGGAGATTCTCCGGTCGAAGGGGATCGATCCCGACAAGGTTGAGATCGACCCCGCGATTCCGCGACTGAAGCTTCCCAAGGGTGGGTTTCCGAAGTGGATACGGACCTTCAGCGATGTCGACGAGACATGCCTGAGACAGGTGGACCTGCTCAGAAACTCCCCCCTCATTCCCAAGGACGTGCTGGTGCACGGCTATGTCTGGGAGGTCGAGAGCATGAAGCTCAGGCGTCCGGACACGCGTCTGGGCGAGCGCGTGAACACCGCCAAGGCCATGGCCGCCAGGGGGTAGCCCTGTTGCGGCGCTCGAATGTCAGCCGGCCTGGCCGAACAGATCCGGCGGATCGGCCTGCTCGGGTGGGCCGAGATCGCCGACGCCGACGCCGATGAGGCGGAAGGCGCGTCCGTCGGTCTCGTCGCGGAGCGCCAGATTCGCATGGTCGTAGATGACCTCCGCCTTTTGCGTGGGGCTCGCCAGGCGGCGGTTTCGCGTGAGGATCTGGAAATCCGATGTCTTGAGCTTGAGCACGACCGTCTGTCCGGCGAGGCCGCTGCCTTGAAGGCGGGCCGCCACCCTGTCGCACAATCGGCGCAGGGTGGCTGAAAGCTCTTCCCGGTCGCGCAGGTCGCGGGCGAACGTCGTTTCAGCGGAGATGCTTTTCGCCTGGCGGTGCGGCGTGACCGCGCGATTGTCCTCGCCGCGCACCAAACTGGCGAGGCGGCGGCCGAACCGGCCATAGCGGGCCACCAGTTCCTGTTCGCTGAGAGCCTGCAAATCGGCGACCGTTTCGATGCCTTGGTCGGCCATGCGGCGGGTGGTGGCCGCCCCGATCCCCGCGATGCGGCGCACCGGCAGCGTCGCAAGGAAATCTTCGGCCTCGGCGCGCCCGATCACCGCGTATCCCCTCGGCTTGTCGAGATCGGATGCCAGCTTGGCTAGGAATTTGTTGTAGCTGAGACCGATGGAGACCGTAAGGCCGACTTCCTTCTCCACCCTCGCGGCGATGTTCGCCAGAACGACGGCGGGCATGCGGGGGGCGCGGCGGATGTCCCCGGCGAGATCCAGATAGGCCTCGTCCAGCGAAACCGGCTCGATGACCGGCGTGGCCTCGCGGAAGATGGCGCGGATCTGGGCGCTGACACGTTTGTACTTCGCCATGTCCGGCGCGATCACCACGGCCTGCGGGCAGAGTTTCAGCGCCTTGAACATCGGCATGGCGGAGCGCGGACCATAGCGGCGCGCGACGTAGCAGGCGGTGGTGACGACGCCGCGGCCTCCGGCATGGCCGACGATCACCGGCTGGTCGCAAAGGGCTGGGTTATCGCGCTTCTCGACGGCCGCGTAGAACGCGTCGCAATCGATATGCGCGATCGTCAGCGTGGGGAGTTCGTCATGGCTGACGAGCCGCGACGCGCCGCATTCCGGGCAGGCCGTGGCGTCAAAGTCGACGTGAGTCAGGCAATCCCGGCAGAGTGTCGTCATATCGGAGTTTGAGGGTCGGGAAGCGAAGCGCTCCCCCGGGCGTTCGGGCCAGGATCGCGACCCTCGTACCACTAAATCGGAAAGGGCCCCGCGTCGGTCCCCCGCAAGCGGGTTCGATGTGACGCGGGGCAAGTTCTCTCATGTGCCGAAAGGCAAACATGAGACGACAACGCTCGTCTACTAAGCCTTTCCGCGCAATACTTCAATGATTTTCTATTATTTCTTGGAAGTGTTGTACTTCCACAGGAAAGTGGCCGCGGCAAACATTACGGCGTTTGCCACCTAGTCCTGTACCACGAATGAATCGAGGTGCCTGGATGTAACTATCTACGAATAATGACTTTTTTTGTGGGGATATTTAGCTTGGGACGACAGGATCACCGACGGATGATCCAGCGATCCCGCATCTCGCGCCACAGGCCGGCGCCGGAACGAGAGCCAATTTTGCGGGTCTGCCGCGAATGCGTCGCAATTCGCACCCGCAAGTCGTCACGTTTATCGGAACTGCTACGGCCGGCAACCGACACGTCGTCACCCGGTTGCCGGCTGGCTGGAACACCCTCGCCCATGTCATCTACCCCCTTATCGTGTTAAGCCTAGGCAATATTTAGGGTTTGTCCTGGGCTTGTCAACCATAGGTCGTTGCACAGATCGCTTTTGTCGAAATCGTCAGCCCTAATACGACCAAAACGTGAAGAATTTGTTAATGTATGGTTAACGACCGAATCGGGGCAGAGCACGGATTTTGTGAGGTAGGCGCACCCGCGTTGTGCACCGGCGAGGCGGATGGGGGATCCGCCTCGCCGGCCGGGATCACGGACGTTCAATCGGCGGCCGCCAGGTGGTCGTCTCGCCTCGGCGAGGGTGCGCCCATCGCCGCGAGGTCGTCGGCAACCGTGCCGATCGGCATGATGTTGAAGCTCTCGACCAGCACTTTCAGCACATCCGGGGTCAGGAAGGCCGGGAGCTTCGGGCCGAGGCGGATGTCGCGGACTCCCAGGTGGAGGAGGGCCAGCAACACGCAGACGGCCTTCTGCTCGTACCAGGAGATCACCAGGGACAGGGGCAGGCCGTTGACGTCCGTGCCGAAGGCTTCGGCCAGCGCCTGGGCGACCCGGATCGCCGAGAAGGAGTCGTTGCACTGTCCCATGTCGAGCAGGCGCGGAATGCCGCCGATCTCTCCAAGCTCGAGGTCGACGACCCGGAACTTGCCGCAGCCCAAGGTGAGTACAACCCAGTTGTCCGGCATGGAGTCGGCGATGTCGGTGAAGTAGTTGCGGCCGGTCTCGGCGCCGTCGCAGCCGCCGATCAGGACGAAGCGGCCTATGGCCCCCGACTTCACCGCGTCGATCACCGTGTCGGCGAGGCCGAGCACGGCGTGGTGTCCGAAGCCGACATGATGGCGCCGTTCAGGGGAATTGTCGGTGAACCCATCGGCCGCCAGGGCTGCCTCGATGACGGCCGTGAAGTCGCGGTCGGCCACATGCTGGACGCCGGGCCAAGCCACGAGCCCGGAGGTGAAGAGGCGGGCCTTGTAGCTGTCGCGGGGCCTTTGGATGCAGTTCGTTGTCATCAGAATGGCCCCGGGGAAGGCATCGAACTCCGAGGCCTGTTTCATCCACGCGCCACCGTAATGTCCGACAAGATGCGCATACTTGGTGAGCTTCGGATAGCCGTGGGCGGGCAGCATCTCGCCATGGGTATAGATGTTGATGCCTTTCCCCTCGGTCTGTTGAAGCAGCGCCTCGAGATCCTTGAGGTCGTGTCCGGAAACCAGAATAGCCTTGCCCTCGCGATGGCCCATGAGGACGGGCGTGGGGACCGGGTTGCCATAGGCGCCGGTATTGGCCGCGTCCAGCAGTTCGAGGACTTTGAGGGCGATTTCGCCGCAGCGCAGATTGACGGCCAGCAGATGCTCCGCCGTTGGGGCGGGTTGGGTCAGCTCGTCGAGCCCTTCGAGCAGGAAGTCGGCGATCGCCTCGTCCTGGCGGCCGAGCACCCGGGCGTGATGAGCGTAGGCCGCAATTCCCTTCAGGCCGTAGGTCAGCAGCTCTTGAAGGCCGGTGATGTCTTTCCCCAAGCCGGAGAAGCGGGCCATGATGCCGACGCCTTGCCCCTGCTTGATAAGTGCCTCCACGGTGTCGGCCGGTGACCAGTCGGCCGGGCCGGCCAGCTCTTCGGGTGCCGTGCCGGCTGCGGCGCACGCGTCTTCATGGTGCCGCCGCGCGTGGTCGAGCACGCTCCCCGCCTCCCGCAGCATCTCGGCCATGCGTTCGGTATCGAAGTTCACATTGGTGACGGTCGTGAACAGGGACTCCAACACGAAGCGGTCGATCCCGTCGTCTCGGGCTCCGAGGCGGCGCGCGCGGTGCGCATGCATCGCGATTCCCTTCGTCGCGTGAACCAGGAGATCCTGGAGCGCGGCGACCTTGTCATCCTTGCCACAGATCCCGATGTCCACACATCCGGTTCCATGGGCGGTCTGCTCGCACTGATAGCAGAACATCCGTGCCTATCTCCTTTTTTTGATAGAAGGCAGGGGGTGACCTGCCTGGGATGGGTGGAGCCTAGTGGAGAGCTGCACGGAAAACCTTGACGATCGTCAAGCCGAGGCCGGATGTTGGTGACAGCGCAGCCACCTCGGAGGGAGCATGATGCCGATCGCTTCGGCCGACATGGAGGTTCTCGTTGCGGTGCCGGTCTTCTCGGGTCTGTCACGCGGGGATATCGCCGATTTGACGGCGGAGGCCACGCCCAGGCGGGCCGAGCGCGGAACCGTCCTCTTCTTGCAGGAGGAGCCGGCCACCCATTTCTACGTCGTCTTCGACGGTTGGGTGAAGGTGTTCCGCCAGACGGCCGATGGCCAGGAGGTCGTCATCCACGCCTTTTCGCGCGGCGAGTCCTTCGCCGAGGCGGCGATCTTCGAGGCCGCCGACTATCCGGCCAGCGCCGAGGTGGTGGAGGACGCGCGTCTTCTTGCGGTGCCGGGGGCGCCCTTCCTGAGGGCCCTGACGGCCCGTCCGGAGATCAGCTTGGCGATCCTCGCCGCCATGTCGCGGCGGATGCGGTTCCTGATCCAGCAAATGGAGCGCCGCACGTCCAGCGCCGCCGCGGATCGCCTGGCGGAGTTTCTTCTGCGGTTGTGTTCCCAGGGGATGGGGCCAGCGGTCTTGCGCCTCCCCACCGACAAGACCCTCATCGCCGCCCGCCTCGGCATGCAGCCCGAGACCCTCTCACGCAGTTTTGCAAGGCTGCGCGGCTGCGGCGTGACGACGCGCGGCGGCGAAGTTCGGATTGCCGACATGGCGGCACTGCGTGCCTATGTTCGACGGTCGCCATCGGCGGCGTGACGGTTTATCGCGAAGAGGGAGCCCGGCCCTAGTGTCCCGATCGCGAGATTCGCTACATTGAATCTCGCGTGAATCGGCACACGAACTTGTTGATTCTCGTGTGATTCAGCTTCCGAAGTTCGGCACACGTAATGTGCCGAACTTCGGAACCATCACACTAGGCTCCCATTTCGCTTTACGGCTGTCGGAACAGATTCGCTTTGCGGAGCGGCTCGTCCTGCTTCCCGGACAGGACCCTAGAGCCGATAGCGTGAATCCGCTCTGCTTCAATGAGTTAGATCAGATTCACGCGATTAAATGGTATTGTAGAACGATTCCATTTAATCGCGATCTGATCTAATGCGACGCCTCGGCAATCACCTGTTCGGTCGATTCATCCTGCGCGCACGCCGCGATCATCCGCCTCGAGACATGAGACATGATGTTGTGGGAGTTGCCGCGCCCAATCGCCTCCACCAGCCAGATGTCGTGCCCTGCCGCCTTGACCGCCTCGAAATAGGCCTTCTGGGCGGTGAAGGGCGCAACGGTGTCCCTGGGGTCGCCGACGACGAACAGGCGCCGTGTCGCCGATTCCGGGATCTCGCTCACATGCTCGACGGGATCGTAATAGTAGTTGTAACCCGTGTCGTCTCCCGGCCAACCTCGAATCCTGCTGCGCCTCTTGACGGCCAGGATGCCCGCCGACATCACGCCGCATTCGACATCGGTCCGGTTGGTGATGACCGCCGCCGCGGAATGCGCGCCGCCGGACTGTCCGGCTATGTAGAGCTTGTCGATCTCGTATTTCTCCTTGATCGCCTCCACCGCGGCGAGAATGATATCGACCTCGCGTTGCTGGCGCCTCGCCTTGTGGTCACCCGAGGAGCCGTATGTTCCGGGTCGGGAGATCTGAATGAACGGGACGCCGGCCAGCCGTTGCCAGAAGGTCATGCGGTCGATGATGCCTTCCGGCGAGTTGTCGGCATAGGCGATCACGTTATGCGTGATCGTCCGGAAGTTTGCGTCCCAGACCCGTTTCATCCGGTCACCGTGAAAATAGATAATCGTTTTGGGATTCGCGCCTTCCATGTTGAGTCCGATTTGGAAGTAGCGAACGCACTCGCCCCGGCCGCCGACGTCGACCCAGACGGATGTATCCTCGAACGCGCAGCTTTCTTCGGTCATCTGGCTCCCAGTCAACACCCCTTCTGGCGTAAAGGTATCGGCGTCCAGGGGAGGGGGAGAGTAGGAAGCGCATGCTTGAAGCAGAAAGCCCGAGACAAGCAGGGGCCAAAGCTTAAGGGAATGAAGGCTCATAATTACTCCTCGGACTTCGTGTCGTGAACACCTCAACCGTCAAGGGTGCGAGAACACTTTTACCTCGTTTGAGCAGTCCGACTGCTGACTGAATCGATCCGTTTCTCTCGGACGCGCACGCAAAGTAACGCCTCGCACCGCACCCCGGATTACGATTCCAACAGATTCCTTAGCTGATTGCAGTGTCGTCAATCACACCCCCCGCGGGCGTGATTCTGGCGGTTTTGCGGGCGTTCCGCAAGACCCCAATGCGCGAATGGGTTATTCGGCCTGTCCCACCACAATAATATGGGGAAGATCGCGGTAGCGTTCGGCGTAGTCGATGCCGTAACCGGCGACGAACACGTCCTCGATGGTGAAGCCGACGAAATCCATGGGGACTTCGACCTCCCGCCGGCTCGGCTTGTCGAGCAGCGCGCAGGTCCGGATGCCGAGGACGCCTCGCTGCTTCAGCAGCGCAATGGCATAGGCGAGGGAGCGCCCGGTATCGACGATGTCGTCGACGAGCAGGATTTCGCGGCCGGAAATGTCGGTCGGGATATCCCCGAGCAGATGCACCTCTCCCGAGCTCGCCATCTCCAGCCCGTAACTGCTGAGCCGCATGAACTCGATCCTGGGCGCGGCGCCGCGCCGATGCAAGGCGCGCATCAGGTCGGCGACGAAGACGAAGCTGCCCTTGAGCAGGCCGACGATCAGAACGTCCCGGGGCATCCCTTTCGCGATCTCGCCGGCAAGCTCGTCAATCCGCCGGGCGATATGCTCCTCGGAAAAAAGCAGGTTGGTATCGGTCACGCCGGAGCCCTTTTCGCACCGTCTCCCTCGGCCGGCATTTTGGAACCGGACCGAATTCGGACTACCTTAATGACATGAGCTTTGGCGCTTGGCCAGACTGTCACCGCTCTCTTCGAGCTTGAATGAGCCGTCCCGTCGGCAAATGGAGGCAACGATGTCTGCTGCGATGTTCCGCTTCATCCAGGGCCTGCCGAAGGCGGAGCTGCATGTCCATATCGAGGGGACCCTGGAGCCCGAGATGGTCTTCGCGCTCGCCGATCGAAATCGCGTCTCCCTTGCCCATACCTCGGTCGAGGCGCTGCGCGCGGCTTACGCCTTCAAGGATCTTCAGGACTTCCTCGATCTCTACTATCAGGGCGGGGCCGTTTTGCGGACGGAGGAGGACTTCCACGACCTGACTCGCGCCTATCTGGAGCGGGCCGCCGCCGACAACGTGCGCCATGCCGAGATCTTCTTCGATCCCCAGGCCCATACCGGCCGAGGCGTGCCCTTCGCCGCGGTCATCGACGGCATCTGGGCGGCTCTCCGCGCGGGCGAGCGCGATCTCGGCCTGACCTCCCGGCTGATCCTCTGTTTCCTCAGGGACCGGGACGAGGCCGAGGCCATGGCCATTTTCGAGGAGGCGCTGCCCTATGGCGACCGGATCATTGGCGTCGGCTTGGACTCCGCCGAGACTGGGCATCCGCCGGCCAAGTTCACGCGGGTCTTCGAGCGGGCCCGGGCCGAAGGGTTCCTTCCGGTCGCCCATGCCGGCGAGGAGGGACCGGCGGCCTATGTCGCCGAGGCCCTGGACGAGCTCCAGGTGGCGCGTATCGACCATGGCGTGCGGGCCGTCGACGACCCCGTTCTCGTCCGGCGCTTGGCGGACAGCCGAATCCCGCTCACCGTCTGCCCGCTGTCCAATCTGAAACTCGGGGTTTGCGACCGCATGGAGAAACATCCCATTCGCGCGCTCATGCAGGCGGGGGTGATGGTTACCGTCAACTCCGACGATCCGGCCTATTTTGGCGGCTATGTGAATGCGAACTACTCGGCCGTCCAGAAGGCGTTCGATCTCGGCCGGGAGGAGCTGGGGGATCTCGCCCGCGCCTCCTTCAACGCATCCTTCCTCGACGCCGCGGAAAAGGCGCTCCACCTTGCCGAACTCGACGCCTATCTCGCCCAGGCGTGAACATCCGGAACGGAGCCCGAGCAGTCCGTCAACGGGCCAGTGTGGCCTTGAGAAAAGACAGGACCTTGGGCCAGGAATCGATGCAGGCCCGGGCGTCGGCCTCTGCGCTCCCGCCATAGGTGAAGTCGGCCTTCAAGACAGCATGGAACGAATGACGGCGGGTCGTCGGCGCAAACGGCGGAAAGATCAAATGCCCGGCGCCCTCATACACCAGATGCTCGACGACATGGGGGTGGCCGTGCTCGGCGAGGCGTTCAACCGCCAACTCGGCGAGCGCGGTGCTCGGCCACATCTGGTCGTCGGTGCCGGATATCAACAGGACGGGCCCATTGATCCGCTCGACGGGAATGAGCGCGCGGGCCACCGCCTCCCGGTCGCGCAGCATGCTCTCGAACAGCGGTGTGAGCGCGAAGGGCGGCGTGTTCCAGTCGATGCAGGTATTGTCGGTGCCGCGATTGTCCTGCTGCAACCAGGGCTGGGGCTCACCGCCCAGCGTCCAGGCAGGGCCGTGCTTGCCGTCTTCGCCGGACGGTTTCAGGCCGCTATGGATGACCCCGCTCGGCACATAGGCGACCACGGCGCGGATCTCGGGGAAGGTCGCACCCAGCAGCAACGCCAACTCACCGCCCCGCGACGTCCCGGTGACGCCAAGGGCGCCATCCTTCACCTCCGCCTGCCGGCGCAGCCAGGCGATCGCCTCGCCGAAGTATTCGAGAGGGATGGCGTCGAGCGTGGGCGGCAGCCCCTCCATGGCGAAGTAGCCGAGCGCCAGCGCGGCATAGCCATGGGACGCGAGCAGCGCCGCGACCGGGAGATTGATGCCCCCGCTCGAGCCGCTGAGCACGATCATCGCCGGATGCGGTCCGTCGCCCGGCGGCAGGAACAGCCGGCCGACCATGCCGTTCTCGCGCAGCCATCGGTCGGTCACGTCCGGTGCGGCCAGCCGGCGCCGGATTTCGGTCTCGGCCACGTTAATGCCGTCGCGTGCGCGTGCTTCCAGGCGGACGGCGATGGGTTCCGTGATGTCCCGGATGGGGTCGTCGGGGCGGCGCGGCTCGACCAGCTCCATGGACCAGAAGAGGCCCATCGGATGGATGCCCGAATAGCTGCCCTCGACCGGCGCCTGCGTCGTGACGTCGATCATGCCCCGGCCGTCCGCCCTGAAGCGGGCCCAGCCGTGCCACGCGTTGTTCATGAGGTCGCGGCGGCGGCTGACGACCTCGACGATCCCGTTCGGCGGAAATCCCTCCAGCAGGATCGCGACCGGCTGGTCGGAGAGGGTCTCGGGTCGGTCGACACGGATGGACGGCATGGCCTGTCTCAGCTCTGGCGTTCGACCGCCGGTTCGTCAGGGGGCGCCATCGGAAATGGGTCCACATGCACGAGACATGCTCCAACTCGACGGCGCGGTTACCGTTGCGTATGCGCTAACCGCCGCTCCGCTCCGGATAGAGGCCGCGCAGCCCCTCGGGCGAAGCCGCGCAGACGCCGCGCTCGGTGATCAGCCCGGTCACGTATTTTCGCGGTGTCACGTCGAAGGCATAGTTCGCGGCCGGGCTGCCCTCGGGCGTGATGCGCACGGTGACAATCCGGCCGTCGGCGGCCCGTCCCGTCATCTCGGTGACCTCGGCGGCGTCCCGCTGCTCGATCGGGATTTCCTTCACGCCATCATCGATCGTCCAGTCGATGGTCGAATGGGGCAGGGCGACATAGAACGGCACCCCGTTGTCATGGGCCGCGAGCGCTTTCAGATAGGTGCCGATCTTGTTACACACGTCGCCGGTGCCCGTGGTCCGGTCGGTGCCGACGATGCACAGATCCACAAGGCCGTGCTGCATGATGTGGCCGCCGGCATTGTCGGTGATCACAGTGTGCGGCACCCCGTGCCGGCCCAGCTCCCAGGCGCTCAGGCTGGCCCCCTGGTTGCGCGGCCGCGTCTCGTCCACCCAAACATGGACGGGCAGCCCCGCGTCGTGGGCCTTGTAGATCGGCGCGAGCGCGGTGCCCCAATCGACCGTGGCGAGCCAGCCGGCATTGCAATGCGTCAGCACGTTCACCCTCTCCGGCCGGCCCTTTTTCTCCCACGCCTCGCGTATCAGGGACAGGCCGTGATCGCCGATCGCCGAGCAGGTCGCGACGTCGTCGTCACAGATCTCGGCCGCCTTGGCATAGGCCGCGGCCGCCCGTTTCTCGCGCGGCAGGTTGCGCATCGCGTCGCGCATCACATCGAGCGCCCAGCGCAGGTTGACCGCCGTCGGCCGCGTGGCAAAGAGAACCTGGTAGGCGCGATCGATCCCCTCGTCGGAGGGGTCCTCACGCACCGCCAGACACATGCCATAGGCGGCGGTGGCGCCGACCAGGGGCGCCCCGCGCACCAGCATGGCCTTGATCGCGTGCGCCGCGTCCTCCAGCGTGGTCAGCTGGGCGAGCACGAACTCGTGCGGCAGCTTCGTTTGGTCGATGATCTCGACCGACCAGCCATCCTCGTGGCGCCAGATGGTGCGATAAGGCTTGCCGTCGACCTTCATGGCGTCTCCTTCCGGGCGCTCGGAAATGCGCGGCGCGGAACATACCACCCGGAGCTTCTCCCCATCAACGGGGGCGACGATGCCTGTCGGTTGTGATGCCGCGCACATACACGCGTGTTGGAATGCGCTATCCTAACCGATAGTAGAACACCCCAAGAAGAATGCTTGGTGGAGTAGACATCGTGAAGAATTCGAAGGAAAACCGACTGGTTCCATCGCTATCGAGCGTAATTGCCGTCGCCGTCATCCTCGTCGTCGTGGTGATCTTTTTCATGACCGTGATTGGCGCAAGTGACGGGGCCGCGGGCGCGGAGGGCGAAAACGCCGCGCCTCGGTGCGAGACCCTCTGCCCGGTCGAAAAATAGCTCGGAACCCGAACCCCTGACGCAGCGCGCGGGGTCATGGTATTGCTTGACGCGGCGCGCGACCGCGGCCAACTCTGATCGGTGATCGAAGGCGACGTTCCGACCGTACAGATGGGTGACACAAAAGTGGTCGATACCGATACGGAAATCATGCGGCTTTTGCAACCCTACCGCGAGCGAATCGATACCCTGGACGACCAGATCGTGGATCTGCTCGCCCGGCGTTTCGCGGTCATTCGGGAAGTGGCCGAGCTGAAGGCGGCGCGCGGGATTCCCTCGGTTCTGCCGGCCCGGGTGACGGAGGTGCTGGACCGCAACGCGGCGGCCGCCGAGGCGAAGGGCCTCGATCCCGACGTGGTCAGACAGGTCTTCACCTATCTTATCAAGCACGCCCACGACATCGAGGACCGGGCCAAGCACGCCGCCGCCGACGGGTAGCCCCGATCACCGGGGCCGTCGCAACAACCGATCCTCAGCCGATCGTGATCTTCTCCCCGGGTGCCGGCGTATGCGGGAACTGCCCTTGGGTGAGCACCGCCTCGACCCCGCCATGGGAATCGATCAGCGCCTTCTGATCGGCGAAGGCCTGGGCATTCACCGCGTCGGGATCGCATACCGAGCGCAGCCGCGCCTCGCATTCGGCGACGACCGCGGCATGGGCCGGGTCGGTGCCGAGATCCCGAAGCTCCAGCGGGTCGGCCTCGAGGTCGAACAGCTGCGGCAGATAGCCGACATAGTGGACGTATTTCCACTTGCCGTGGCGGATCATGAACACGCCGGTGTCGGAGGCGGAGGCGTGATACTCGCTTAACACCGTCCTCTCGGGGCAGTCGCCGTTGGCCACGCGAAACAGGCTGTGGCCGGGCAGGTCGGTCTGCTCCTCCTCGGTTAGGGCATGTCCCGCTCCCTCGATGATCGTCTGATGGAGGTCGACCAGCGACACCGGCGCATCCTCGACCTTTCCTTCCGGCAGGTCGGGGCCGGCGACGATCAGCGGCACCCCGGCGCTGTCCTCGTACATGGTCGATTTGCCCCAGAAGCCCCGATTGCCCAGATTGTCACCATGGTCGCTGGAGTAGATCACGCGGGTGCTCTCCGTCAGGCCGCAGGCGTCGAGGGCCTCCAACACCTGGCCGACCTGGTCGTCGACGCCGTTGACCATCCCGTAATAGGCCGACAGCGCCAGGCGCCGGTGGTCGTCGCTTTCGAAATAATCGTCATAGCATTGGATGCCGCGCAGCGCCTGAAGCGCCGGATGGTCGGGCCGTTCCCCGGCTCCGGTCGCGAACGGCAACGGCATCCGGTTGATGGGATAGCGCTCGCGGAACCTTTCCGGCGCGATCATCGGAAAATGCGGCCGGACCCAGGAGACCATCAGCACCCACGGCCTGTCGGTCTCCGAGCCGTCGGTGCGCAGCCAGTCGCAGGCATGGCGGGTGATATCCTCGTCATAACGGGTGTAGTGGGACTCGCCATAGCCGGCCTGGTCCGCCAACAGGCTCACGGTCGGCCGCTTCCGTGGCGGCGTTCGCACGCAGCCATGGATGTCGCCGACGCCGTCGACGATGTGCATCGGGATGATCTCGGTGTCGAATCCGTTGTCGTCCTCGGTCCGGCGCAGATGCAGCTTGCCCACGGAAACGACGCGGTGCCCCTCGTCCCGCAGCCGGTGCCCCCAGCTCTCGGCATGGGCGCGGCCGCGATAGGGCTCTCCGTTCGACCAGCTTCGGATCTGATGCACGTATCGGCCGGTCTGGATGCTCCCCCGCGCCGGAACGCAGATCGGGCAGGGGGTATAGGCGCTGGTGAAGCGGGTTCCGCGCGCCGCCAGGGCGTCGAGCGCCGGGGTCTGGATCAGGTCGTTGCCATAGCAGCCGAGGACGCGCTTGCTGTGCTCGTCGGACATCAACAGCAGGACGTTCGCGGGTTTCATCTTGCGCGTCTCCTTATGGTTCTTGGGCATGGTCCGGGTTGGACCGCGCGCGCCGCCGGTGCCGCCACTCGGCGATGAACGGGTAAACCAGCGTGATCACCGACACGATGGTGAAGGTCAGGGCGATCGGCCGGGTCACCATCGGCAGGAACGACCCCTGCGAGGACTGCAGGCCGGATCTCAGCTCCGCCTCCAGCACGCCGGCCAGCACGTACCCGATGACAAAGGGTCCGAGCGGAACCTTGACCCGGTCGAGGAAGAAGCCCAGCACGCCGAAACCGATCACCACCCACACGTCGAACAGCCGGTTGCTCAACGAATACGCGCCGATCAGGCAGAAGACGAAGATGATCGGCAGCAGATAGGCGCGGTTGAAGGCGATCACCCGGGCAATGTGGCGGACGCTGAAATACATGATGGTGAACATCATCAGGTTGGCCACCAGATAGGCGGCGATCAGCGCCCAGACGAAGGGGGCGTTGGTCGTGAACAGCAGCGGCCCGGGCTGAATCTTGTGCAGGACCAGGGCGCCCAGCAGGATGGCGTCGATGGGGCTGCCGGGAATGCCCATGGTGATCAGGGGGATCAGCGCGCCGCCGACATTCGCGTTGTTGGCGGATTCCGACGCGACGATGCCCTCGTCATGGCCGGTGCCGAACTTCTCGGGCGTACGCGAGAAGGTGCGCGCGATACCGTAGGCCACCATCGAGGAGATGCTCGCCCCGACCCCGGGCAGAATGCCGATCCAGGTGCCAATGCAGCCCGAGCGCACGATGTTGACGCCATAGCGCAGCCATTGCCGGAACTTCGGGAAGACGGCGCGGGCGCTGCCGCTGATCGTCGCGTGGCGCTCGATGTTCAGGGCGTCCTTGATGATCTGGCTCATCACGAACACGCCCAACAGCACCGGCAACAGGTTGAAGCCGTCGGCCATCTCGTGGAAGCCGAAGGTCAGCCGCAGCTGCCCATCGGATTCATTCAGGCCCGGCAGCGCGGCGGTGATGCCTAGCACCCCGGCGAGCAGTCCCTTGATCATCGAGCCCTGGCTGATCGAGGCGATCAGAACCAGGGCCATCAGCACCATGGTGAAATATTCCCAGGGGCCGAAGGTCAGCGCCCAGATCGAGAGCGGCGGCGACAGCACCACCAGGAAGAACCCGGCGATCAACCCGCCGATCAGCGAGGACCCGATGCCCAACCCCAGCGCCCGCCCAGGTTCTCCCTTCTGGGCCATGGGATAGCCGTCGAACGTCGTGATGATGGAGGACGGCGTGCCCGGCATGCGCAGCAGGGTGGCGCTGATCAGCCCGCCGCTGACCGCGCCCACATACATGCCGATCATCATGATCAGGGCGTTGGTGCTGTTCATATAGAAGGTCAGCGGCATGACCAGGGTGATCAGCATGCCGCCGCCCAGGCCCGGCACGGCGCCGACGAAGATGCCGCTGGAGACCCCCAGCAGCAGCCACAGGAAGGGGACCGGCGTCAGAACATAGAAGATGGCGTCGACAAGACCGCCCATGATGGCTCACATCGGCAAATCGATGAAAAAGACTTGAGTGAACAGATATTGGCCGCCGAAGCCCATGAGCGCGGCCAGACCCAGGCTGATCAATGCCACCGGGACCGACGGCCCGCCCAGCAGCAGCCCGGCGAGAAAAACGAAGCCCGCCGTCGACCAGCGGAAGCTCATCCAGCCCATCTCCATCATCAGAACATAGGCGGCCGTCAAAACCACAAAACCGGCCGCGATGTCCGGGCGTGGCCGGAACGCCGGCGCTTCCCCGGCCGGCCGGCTCCCAAGTCCCGGCAGGGTGCGGAAGAGAACCGCGCCGCCCAGCAGCCCGATGATCACGGCGCAGCCCTTGGGCACGGCCGCCGAGCCCAGGGGGTCGAAGAAGGGCGGCGGAATGTCCAGCGATCCCCAAAAGAGGAATGCGGCAAAGGCGAGGGCGGCGATCCCCAGCACGGTATCGCCGACGGGCATCGTGGAACGGGACGGCATGTGGGATCTCGCGAGGTTGCCTGTGTCCCGGTGCCGGGGACCAAACCGACGCCAGGAACAGGGATCATGCAATCGATTAGGCTACTTCTTCAAGGCTCGTGCCTTCTCGACCATGGGCAGGACCTTGCCGAGATAGCCCTGGAGCATGTCGGCCGTCCGATCCGGTCCGATGAACTCCGGGGTCACGCCGAGCGTCTCGAACTCCGACTTCACCTCGGGGTCGGCCATCGCGGTCTTCAGGGCATTGGACAGATAATCGACGATCTCCTGGGGCGTGCCCTTCGGCGCTAGCCAGATCCGGTTGGACTGTGCGACGAAATCGATGCCGCTCTCCTTGGCGGTCTTGATGCCGGGTACCAGGGGGTTGGCCTTCTCCGAGAACAGGACCAGCGGCCGCAGCCCCGACTCCTTGTATTTTATGAATTCGGGAATCGCGAAGACCGCGGTGTCGGTATGCCCGCCGAGGATCGAGGCCAGCCGTTTGGCGCCGCCGCCGGTCTGCACCATCAATGCCTGCGCGCCGGCGCCGTCGAACACGATCAACGGGTTGAAGTGGACCGGCAGGCCGATATTGACCGCCACCTTCACGCTGTTCGGCTCGGCCTTCAGCTTCGTCACCACGTCGTCCAGCGTCTTGTAGGCGGAATCGTCTCGCACGCCGAGGCCGATCTCGGTGTAGCCGGAAATGCCGATCAGCTCGAAGGCCGAATGGTCGTAATCGACCACGCCCATCGCCTTCGAGGTGATGATGCCGTCATGCCAGAAGCCGATGGTATAGCCGTCCGGCTCGGATTCCATAATCCGGCGGGTGGCGATCGTGCCGCCGGCGCCCGGCAGGTTCACGATCACGGTCTTCTGCGAGACGATCTTCTTCTCCTCGAACGCCCGCTGAAAGATGCGGCCGATCGTGTCCATCGCGCCGCCGGCATTCGTCGGAATGACGATCTTGATGGGTTTCTCGGGATAGGCGGCATCGGCCATGGGGCCGAAAACCAAGGCCAAAGCGGCCGCCACGGCGGCCAGAAGCGTCTTGCGAAACATGGAGCCTCCTGCTGCTGAAAGGTTTTTGTTCTTGGTCGATGTCATCGGCCCGCCGCGCCCCATGACCGAACGTTCGGCCGGTTGCGGATCGGGGCCGTAAAGATGGCATCGGCGATGTTGACACAGCCGTATGTTTCCGACAACTTCAATTTTCTCCAATATCCATGAGGAAATGTCATATCATGAACCTCCGGCAACTTGATCATTTCCTGCGCGTGGCCGAGCTGGGAAGTCTGAGCAAGGCGGCCGAGGATCTGGCCATCAGCCAGTCGGGTCTGACCAAAAGCATCCAGTCCCTGGAGCGGGAGGTCGGCGCGCCGCTTTTCGTTCGCAGATCCCGGGGCGTGGCCAAGACGGAATATGGCGAGACCTTCTTTCGCCACGCGATCGCCATTCGCGCGCAAAGCCGGAATGCGTTCGGTGATATCGAGGCCATGGTGTCGGGTCGCGAGGGAACGCTCGCGGTCGGGACCTCGCCCAACTGGCTCTACCGCCGATTCGTCCCCATCATTCTCGGCTTCCTCGACGACCATCCCGGTGTCCGCCTGCGCATCGAGACCGACAACGCGCCGCAGCTTCTTGACGCGCTCGCCCATGGCAGCCTGGACATCGTATTTTCGCTCTGCGATTCCGCCAGCCAATGGCAGGGGATCGAGGTCATTCCCGTCGAGCTGGACAAGCAGGGGCTGGTGGTCTGCAGCGACCATCCATTGACGCGTAATCCCCCCGATTCCCTTGCGGATCTCGACCGCTGGGGCTGGGTCCTGCCCGAGCAGGGGACGCTGTTCCGGCGTCGCCTCGATATCTTCTATCTGGCGGCCGGACTGCCGCCGCCTCAGCCGATCATCGAGGGGGTCTCCCGCAACTTCCTGCTCTCGATCGTGGCCCAGACCCAACATGTCGGCATCGCCACCCAGGAAGAGGTCTCCAACATCGTACCCGGTCGGGTGGTCATGCTGGACTACCCCTTCACCTGGATGCGGACGGTGGGGATCATGCGGCGGGAGGGCGAGACGCCGTCGGTGGTGCTCGACCGGCTGATCGACCGCACGCGCGCGTTTTTCGCCGGCTCCGAGATGACCTCTTAGAGCCCGATACACATGTATGAAACATATGCGGTCCGGTTAGCGGAATTGGGTTGTATTGAGCGAGGAAACCTCTGCCTTTGTCGTCACGGCCGTCCCCGGACTTGATCCGGGGATCAGTCCCGGCCGTCCACGTCTTTTCTCAAGTCGTGGATGCGCGGAATAAGTCCGCGCATGACGATTATTGCGTGATTTCAGTCTCTCAAAAAAACTTATAGATTGCAAAAAACCCTTAACCGGACGGAAGTGGGCCTGATCCGGGGATCAGGCCCTTGTCCCTCCTTAAGCCTACATTCGCTAACCGGATCGCCTATCTCGTGATCACCTCGGCGGTCGGTCGCGGCGTAGTCGCGGTTTCCGGCGGGAGAACGGGGTAGACGATCTCCGGCATCTTGCCGGTCAGCGCGCCGAGGAACGCGGTGATCGCTTTGACCTCCGCGTCGTTGAGCTCCGCGCCGAGCTGCGCCGTGCCCATGATCGCGACCGCCTCCTCCAGATCCCAGACCTTGCCCGAGTGGAAGTAAGGCGCGGTCACGGCGAGGTTGCGAAGGGGCGAGGCGCGGAAAACGTAGGAATCGTCCACCGTCCCGGTGACGGCGTAGCGTCCCTTGTCACCCTCCGGCAGCACGTCGGCGCCCGGCTTCGCAACGAGACCAAACGGGTAGTAGCCGGTGCCGCCGAGATTGACGCCGTTGTGACAGGTGGCGCAGCCCTTGTCCATGAAGACCGCGAGGCCCTCCAACTCCAGCTCCGACAAGGCGTCCTCGTTGCCGTTCAGATAGGAGTCGAACCGCGAGGGCGTGATCAGGGTCGCCTCGAAGGCTTCGATCGCCATCGCCATGTTGTCGAAGGTCACGGGATCGTTTTCCTCGGGGAAGGCGGCCTCGAACCACTCGACATATTGCGGAAGGGATTTGAGCGTCGCGACAACACGTTCCGGCGTGCTGGCCATCTCCACGCTTGCCTGGATCGGTCCCTTGGCTTGGGCTTTCAGGTCTTCGGCGCGGCCGTCCCAGAACTGGGCCTCGTTGAACACGGCGTTCAGAACGGTCGGCGCGTTGCGCGGTCCCTTCTGCCATCCATGGCCGATCGAGGTTTCCAGGTTGTCGTCCCCGCCGGTCGCCAGGTTGTGGCACGAGTTACAGGAAAAGACGCCCGACGCCGACAGCCGTGGCTCGAAGAACAGCGCCTTGCCCAGGTGGATCTTCTCGTAGGTGATCGGGTTGTCCGCCACGGCCGGAACGGTCGACGGCAGCGGTTCGAAAAGGTCGAGCGCTTCCTCCCGAACCTCGTTGGCGCCCGACACGCCGGCGACGCACATCACCGTCGCCGCGCATGCGATTCCATATAGACGTCGTCGTATCATGACATTTCCCCACACTGGCGGACAGAACGTCCGCCTTGTCTTTGCGCTCACCTATTCCCCCCGGCCCAAAGCGGGTGGAGAACTCTGACCTTATTCTTATTTAAAAAATCTAGCAGAAATTCGAGCGGATGCAACCATTGTTAGGTGCTGAAAAAGCCGTCGAGGCGTCTCGAAGCACGCGGTCAATCACCAATTCGACCTTTTCAGCAGCCTGCCAACTCGGCTCATCGCCCTCGGCCTGATTGATAGCCCGATCTGGATTTCCGCCTTTGGGACGGCTAGGGTTTCGTATTTTATACTCGTTCTAACTTGTTCTAACTTGAGCCTCAGGGTCAAAGCGGGTTCGGGGCTGGAGGACCGGCGCATGCGGGTAAGACAATGGTCCGGCGATCCCGCCATGCTGCTGCTTTGGATGGCGGTCGCGCTGTCCTTCGTGTTCTGGCCGATCGTTCTATGGCTCGGCTTTGACGAGCCGATCGCCGGAGCCGAAGGCAGGTACAGGACCTATTTCGAGCTCGCCAACTGGTGGGCGTTTCCGTTCTTCTTTCTCGCGCTGGCGCCGGCTCTTTGGCTGACCTGGGAGCCGTTGCTGAAGGCCTGGGACCGGCTGGCCGAGACCGAGGTTCTCAGGGAGGGCAACGGCCGGCCGGATGCCGACATCCTTGACCAGGTCCGGCATGCGGTCCGCGGCCGACGCTTCATCGCGGTGATCGGCGCGCTGGTCATTTCCCTGTTCATCAATGTCGTCGACCGGGCGCCGCTCCTCCATCACTATGGCGGCGCGGCCGGCCTCGCCGGGCAGCAGGCCCATGCCTGCACCGATCCAGGTCCTTTCGTGAAATGGATCCTGGTGTCGCGCAGCGAGTCCGAATTTCTTTGCGACGTGCTGGAAAAGCGGAAGGCCGATGGTGAGCCCGCCTCGGGCGCCCCGGGGATCGCGCCGCCTCCCGGCCAGGTGCTTTTCGCCGCGGTCACCACGCTCCAACAGGTCCTCATTGTCTTTCTCGCGGCGCTGGCGGTGCTGCAGGTTCTGTTGCACACGGCGATGTTCGGCTTGCTGGAGCGCCTTGAGGTCGCCCGAAGGCACGGGCTTCGCCTGAGTCTCAATTGCGGCTCCCCCCTCAACGAGTTCGGGCTGGAGCACTGGAACCATGCGCTCAACAATTTCTACTGGGCGGTCTGCCCGGCCATGCTCGGCGTCTTCATATCGCGGGCGGCGACGCCGCCGGAGGAACATCTGCCCGGCCAGGTGATGCTCGGTTTCGCCGTCCCGGTCTGTCTGCTGGCGCCGATGGTCGCCACGATCATCGTCCGCCAGGCCCGCCTGCCCGAGGCCTGGAGGTCGCTGCAGCCGAATGGACCCGTCGCGCCCGAGGACTATCGCCGCCAGCAGCTTTGGCCGCTCGACCGCAACTGGTCGTCCAAGCTCGGCATTCTTCTGGCCTTTGCGCTGGGCGCGCTGTCGATCGG
The DNA here is from genome assembly GCA_028281785.1 of Rhodospirillales bacterium. Taxonomy (GTDB): domain Bacteria; phylum Pseudomonadota; class Alphaproteobacteria; order Rhodospirillales; family Shumkoniaceae; genus JANQJG01. The sequence goes on along the minus strand of JANQJG010000009.1, from coordinate 11,535 downwards.
TTTCGAGCTGAGCCATTTGGCTCTCTTGTAGGTCGGCGGTGGGGCGCAAAAAAAGGTGATTATATACTTGACAAACCCACTCGATCTAGGGTAGACTCTTGTTAGAGTTTAGCTCGGATGAGTGAGTCATGGGCGTCCTGAATAAAGCGTACTTCCACGACGAGGCGGCGGCCTTCGCGAAGCTGGAAAGCATTGTTTGGCCGGATGGTCCGTTCTGCCCCCATTGCGGCAGCGTCGAGAAGATTTATACGATCACCGGCAAGACTGCCCGCCTGGGGCTGAAAAAGTGCGGCAACTGTCGAAAGCAATTCACGGTGAAGGTTGGTACGGTCTTTGAGTCCAGCCATGTGCCTCTTCACAAGTGGTTTCAGGCGGTGTTCCTGATGGCGTCCAGCAAGAAGGGCATAAGCGCGCATCAGCTTCACCGGACGCTTGAAGTGACATACAAGACGGCGTGGTTCATGGCACATCGCATCCGTGAGGCTATGCGGACAGGGGGCCTTGACGTGTTTGGCGGAAATGGCGGCACTGTCGAAGTTGACGAGACATTCATTGGCCACGACCGAACAGTCAAGCCGAAGCGCGACAAGAAGGGCCGTGGCTATGCGCACAAGCACAAGGTGCTGGCATTGGTCGACCGCGAGACCGGCAAGGCCCGGAGCATGGTCGTTGACGACTTGAAGGCCAAGACTCTGGTTCCGATTTTGAAGGAACGGATCGCGAAGGAAGCGCGGATCGTTACGGATGAAGCTGGCCAGTACAAATACCTGAACCAAGATTTTCCCGGCCATCAGTTCGTGCGTCATGGCATTGGCGAGTATGGCCGGGGCGACATTCATACGAACACGATTGAAGGTTATTTCAGCATATTCAAGCGGGGCATGAAGGGCGTCTACCAGCATTGCGCGAAGCGGCACCTGCACCGCTATTTGGCCGAATTTGACTTCCGCTACAACGCGCGGGATTTGACGGATATAGAGCGGACAGGAATGGCGATGGCCGGAATCGTCGGCAAGCGGTTGTTGTATCGGGACTCGTTTGCCGCGTAGAATCTAGTCCAATCGAGGCGGTTGGAATGGCGACACCAGATCAAATACCAAGCGATCTCACGCTCGAGGTCGGAGTGAACCTTTCTCCAGATCGGTTCATGGCGGCAACTCGCGCGTTCTTCGGATATGTTGAAGAGGTTTGCCGCGCCATTTCCGATGACAACGCTACAAAGTGGGTGGTTTGCGTCCGGGAGGGTAGTGCCTTGATCGGCATGGAGCCTGCCCCGGTTATCCCTATTGAGGTTGTCCGCGCCGTCTACGCCAAGGCGGAAACTGGTGTCACGCAACTTGCGTCAGGGGACATCGAAGGGGCTGCGTTGAGTGAGGTGGCGATTCGTCATCTAAAGACGTTGTCCGACATATCCTTAGCTGATCGCACCAGGACGATTCCGGTGCGCCTTTGGGTCCGCAAGAAACCGACGGATATCGGCAGGGAAGTGTCCCGGACAATCGAAGAGGATTGGCAGGTCGCTTACAACGATTATGGAACCATCGAAGGCCGCCTTGAGGCGATACAGGATCGTGGCGGCTTGCATTTAAGTGTCCGCGATGCACTACTTCGCCAGACTGTTCGATGCCTCGTTTCCGAAGACTTGCTTAACCAAGCATTCGAAAATTTCCGTAAACGTGTAGAAGTGTCTGGTCTTATCCGTTATCGGAAAAATGGCATTCCGGTAAGTATAAAAGTTGATTCTTTTGAAGCGTTGCCGGACGATTCTACACTCCCAACGTTGAGGGATGTTAGGGGTGTTCTTAGGCTTAATGGATGAGTGTTGAACTAATATATTGGGACAGCGCCGTATTCTTGGCGTATTTTCAAGAAGAGAATGGTAGAGTTGACCTGTGCCAATCCACTCTTGAGAGGGCGGAAAATGGAGAGGTGTTGATTGTCACGTCCGCCCTAACGCTTGCTGAATGCTTATGGTTGAGGAATGCCCCACCCATCCCCAAAGATCGGGCAGATTTGGTTAAGCGGTTTTTCAGGCGGTCTATGGTTCGCGTGCGAAATGTAACCCGCTCCATCTCCGAGAGCGCTCAAAGCTTGGTGTGGGATCAGGGAATCAAACCGAAAGACGCAATCCATGTGGCGACTGCGCTTGAAGCGAAAGTTCCGATACTGGAAACATTCGATGAGCCACTCATTGCCCAATCAGGAACCGTGGGATTCCCTCCATTGATCATCCGCAAGCCGCTGCCTGCCACCCAGCCGAAATTGCCCCTATGACCGAGCGCAAAAGCCAAATCGAAAAGTTCAAGAAGGTAGCCCGCGAACTCGACTGTGATGATAGCGAAGCCGCCTTCGATGAGCGGTTGCGCGAAATAGCCAAGTCACCCCCTAGACCGGCGAAGAAGGTCAAGGACAAAGCCCCGGAGTGATCCGGGGTTCTTCACGAGTGGGCCTTAACCAACACTCGTTGGGTTTGCAAAGTATATAATCACCCAAAAAAAAGCCGGCCGAAGCCGGCTCTTGAGGTCGATAGTGGAGGCAGAAATCGCTACATGGTCGCTTTGACCTTGGCGACGAATTCGCCGAGCTTGGGACCGTATTCTTCGATAAGGCCCTCGAATGTCTTCCGGAACGCGGCGAAGGATTATGCGCGAAGGCCGAAGATTGTTGAATATCTCCCTGTCATTGTCGTAAATACGCGGATAGTTGAGCCCCAGATGCGGGACTCAATGCTGACCGCAGGCACGCATGAAAACAGCTTCCCAGCCTTCCCGGGAGTCGGAGCCATTACCGTCGGCTCACGAAGCACCGTTGGCCGATAACGGCGTCGAACCCATCCGCGAAGCGATCGAGCGCTCCATTTTGGAGGGCGAAATCCAGCCCGGCGACCGGTTGAACGAACTGGCGGTGGCCCGTCTTCACAATGTCAGCCGCGGCATCGTGCGCGAGGCGGTCCGAATGTTGGAGCAGGCGGGCTTGGTGACGGTGGTGCGGAACCACGGCGTTTTCGTGCGCAAGCTCGCACTGGAGGAAGTCCTCGACCTCTATGACGTGCGCGCGGGCTTTGCCCACGCCATCGGCCGCCTGGTGGCGGCGCGCATCACGAAGGAGGAGCTGGACGAGCTGCATACCGTCTTCGCGCGCATGGAGGAAGCGCACGCCGCCATGGACGCCGCCGTTTACGAGGAGAACCACGCCCGGTTCCACAATCGGATTCTCGCCTTCACCCGCAATCCGACGCTGATCGATCTCCATACCCAAATCGACAAGCAGTTGCGCCTGTTCCTCCGTCGCAGTGTCGTCAGCCTGTCGCGGCTCAGGCTGTCGAACACCCATCATCGCCGCATCCTCGAGCTCATCGCGGAGGGCGACGGGGAAAAGGTCGCCCAGGCTCTGGAAACCGACGCCCGAAACGGCCGCGAGCGCCTGCTCGACAGTCTCATCCGCAACCAGGACTGAACGCCGAGCCGAAGCGGTCAGTCGCGTGGCGGCGGCACCGCGATATCCAGCTCGGCGGCGAGTTTGCGCAGGTCCTCCATGACCGGCTCGGGAACGGGTATCCCGTCCTTTAGATACTCCTGCTCCAACCGGAACTCGATCTCGCCGGGGACCAGAATTTCGTCGAAACTCTCCATCCGCGGCGTTGCCTTCAGTCGCGTGATCACCGCATCCACATCGGCCTTGAATTCGTCGAGATCCCGGAACTTGGAGACGTCCAACGCCATCATCACATGGCCGGTGCGGCTGTGCTCGGCCGTGCGGGCGAACCATAGCGGCACGTCGGTGAGGAAAGGCCCGCCCGAGAGGGCGCCGCACAGGATGTCGCACACGACCGCCAGTCCGTATCCCTTGTGCCCACCCATCGGCAACAGGGCGCCGCCATCGGTGAGCGCGTTGGGGTCGTCCGTGAAACGGCCATGCTTGTCCACCACCCAGTCCTTGGGAATCCGTTCGCCTTTCTTGGCCGCCAGCCGCACCTTGCCGCCGGATACCGCGCTCATGGAGATATCGAGGAGGATCGGGTCGTGGGAGGCCGCGGGTATCGCATAGGCCAGGGGCGCGTTGGTGATGCCATTGCCATACCCGCCCCAGGGCGCCATGACCGAGAAGGCGTTCGACCAGACCATGCCGATCATATCGACTTTCGCCGCCTGCATGGCGAAGGTGCCGGACGCCCCGAAATGGTCGCTGTTCTTCACCGCGACGAAGCCCACGCCGCAGGCGCGCGCCTTTTCGATGGCGATCTCCATGGCTTGCGTGGCCACGAGCTGTCCGGGGCCGTGATCGCCGTCCAGCACCGCGCTGGCCGGATACTCGCTTTCACGCGTCATCCGCGGTTTGGGATTGAGGCCGCCATCCAATAGTCGACGGATGTAGAACGGCAGACGCATGACTCCATGGGTGGCGATGCCGCGGAGTTCCAGTTCGGCCAGGATCTCGGCGATCAGCCTCGCATCCTGTTGCCCCATCCCCGCTGTCGCGTAGCAGGCGACCAGGAAGTCCAAAAGATCGGCATGGCTGAGACGGATGTCGGGCACCGCCGATCCCACTTTCGCGGCGCTTGACGCCGTTTCGGCTTTGTCGGGCATGTATTTTTCCTCCCGTAAATTCGCGATGCGGGGATCTCACATAAGTCCGAGGGATCGCAGCGTCGGCTCGAGGTTGAGCAGTTCGACCGTGGTCTTGCCGGCTTTGAGCTGCTGGCGGATCTCGTCTTCCTTGGTTTCGCGCGCGCGGGCCGTTTCCAACGTTTTCGCGGCTTCCTCTCGCGGCACGATCACCACGCCGTCGTCGTCGCCGACGACGATATCTCCAGGCGCAATGCGAATGTCGCCGATGACGATCGGGGTGTTGATTTGCCCCGGCAGCAGCTTGTTCGAGCCCTTCATGCTGGTGCTGATGGCGAAGATCGAAAAACCCATATCGCGGCAGGATTCTGCGTCGCGCACGCAGCCGTTGACCACCAGGCCGGCGACCCCGCGCGCCTGCGCGGCCGTGGACATCACATCACCCCAGGGGCCGGATTCCAGATACGCCTTGTAGTCCAAGACCAGCACATCGCCGGGCTGGGCCAAAGAAATGGCGTAATGGGCCATCAGGTTGTCGGCGGGTTGGCCGTCGACCGTAAGGGCGGGCCCGGCGACCTTCATTCCGGGGTAGATCGGCTTGATCACATGTGGCAGCGCGCCGCGTTGCCCCATCGACTCATGCAGCGTCGCGGCGCCCATCGCCGCCAGGTCGGCGACCAGTTGGGAATCGGGGCGTTCGAATGTTGTGTTGACGGCCATCTGGCTCTCTCCTCGGATGCTTGTGCGACTCCCGGCCGCCGCCGGGGTGGTGCCCAAATTTGGGTGCTATATGCCTAAAATTCTCTCACTAGTGTTTACAATAGTCAATTGAATGTCTAATGTGTATTATCCGTTGTTCGTTCGAGCATCGATAGCTCCGAATCCATATTGCTGCGGGCGAAGACGGGGCGGCGCTGTTCGAAAACAGCGCCGCCGGGAGATTTCGTAGACGAGGAGGAGGCTCAAATGATGTTTCGCAAATTGGCCGGTTCGCTGCTCGTGGCCGCCGCCGCGGCGGTCGCAACAAGCCCCGCGCTGGCCGAGTATCCCGAACGCCCGATCACCATGATCGTCGCCTTCAGCCCGGGGGGCGGCACGGATGTTTTGGCCCGGTCGTTCGCCCCCTTCATCGAGAAGTATCTCGGCAAGGGCGCGAGCTTCACCATTATCAACAAGCCGGGCGCCGGCGGGGAGGTCGGTTTCACCGCCGTGGCCAAGTCGAAGCCCGATGGCTACACCATCGGCTTCCTGAACCTGCCCAACCTGCTGGCGATCCCGATCGAGCGCGAGGCCCGGTTTTCGCTCGACAGCTTTACGCCGCTCGCGAACATGGTCGACGATCCCGGCGCGATTAACGTCCATGTGGACAGCCCCTTCAAATCGCTCAAGGACTTGGTGACCTATGCCAAGGAGAATCCGGGCGCGGTGACCATCGGTACCTCGGGTGTCGGCGGCGACGACCATCTGGCCGTGCTCTCCTTCGCCAAGCAGGCGGGCATCAAGATCGCGCACGTGCCTTTCCCTGGAGCCGCGCCCAATCGCACGGCGCTGCTCGGCCGTCACATCACGGCGGGGGCCTTCAACGTCAGCGAGGCGATCCAATACGCCCAGGAAGGCAAGATCAGGATCTTGGGCGTGATGGCTGAGAAGCGCTGGGAGCTGGCGCCCGACGCCCCGACCTTCAAGGAACAGGGCTTTGACGTCATCATGGGTTCACAGCGCGGCATGGGCGCGCCGGCCGGCTTCCCCGAGGAAGCCAAGAACAAGCTCTCCGAAGCAATTGGCAAGGCGGTGAACGATCCCGAGTTCCAGGAGAAGGCAAAGAAGATCTATCTGCCTCTTAGCTTCATGCCGTCGGATGAATATGCGGCGTTTCTGAAACAAAAAGACGACCAGTTCCGGAAGATGTGGAAAGAAGAGCCTTGGCGCAAATAAAGTCCGGCGTTTTTTCCGTCGCCTGATCCCACTCGCCGCAGACACTGGCACTGGCGGAAGCGAGACGGGCTTCCTGGTTCCGTTCTCCTTCCGCCCCTCTTCCGCGCAGGGAGGCCTGAAAAGCATGCTGTCGTATCATCTTCGTGATCGGATTGCCTCCGTCGTGGTTTTGGCGGTTTGCATGGCGGGCTTTGTTCACACCCAGGACATGCCCGGCGGGGCCGCCATGTTTCCGCGTCTGGTCCTGGGGTTGGCCGGGTTTCTCTCTTTGGCGTGGCTGGTATCCACATTCCTGGGCCGCGCCTCCGCCGACGCCCCGGCCGCGCCGCCCAAACCGTTCATGGAGAACCCGCTTAACTTGGCGATCTTCGCCGGTTCGATCGTGATCTATGTCATTCTGATCGACCTCATCGGCTACTTCACCTCGACCGTTCTGTTCATGGTCGGGGCCTCGCTGGCCTTGGGTTTCCGGCGCCTGCCCTTTACCGCCGCGGCGGTCGTGCTGTTTATCGGCTTCGTCTATTTCGTTTTCCGGATCCTGTTCGATCGTCCGCTGCCGCTGGAATTCTTCCAGCGCTAGGACGGCCCGTGGCTCGAAAAGAATAAATTGGGATTGGCTGCATGTTCGACGCGTTCCTGACCGCCCTGCCCCTGGTCCTGACTTGGCCCGTCATCCTGGCCATGGTCATCGGCACCATCGGCGGCATCAGCATCGGCGCCCTGCCCGGCCTCACGGCCACCATGGGCATCGCCGTGTTGATCCCCATCACGTTCGCCCTCGATCCGCTGCCCGCCCTGGGCATGATGGCGGGCATCTACCAGGGCGCCATGTACGGCGGCGCGATCCCGGCCATTTTGCTGCGCATCCCGGGCACCCCGGCCGCCATCGCCACCACCTTGGATGGCTACCCCATGGCGCAGAAGGGCGAGGCCGCCTACGCCCTCAGGGTCTCGCTGGTGTCCTCGGCATTGGGCGGCATCGCCAGCGCCATCGTCCTGATGCTGCTGTCGCCGCCGCTGGCCGTCTTCGCCCTTGAGTTCGGGCCGGGCGAATACTTCATGCTGGCGGTATTCGGCTTGGCCAGCATTTCCGTTCTGCTGGGCGACAACGCGATCAAGGGCCTGCTCAGCGCGTGCTTCGGCCTGTTCGTCGGGATCGTCGGTCTCGACCCCATGACCGGCCATGAGCGCTTCACGTTCGATTCCATGCATCTGGTCAGCGGCTTCGACATCATTGTGCTGCTGACCGGGCTCTACGCCATTCCGCCGGCCTTGATCATGGGCGAGAAGGCCCTCCGAAAAGGGGTTTCGGGGGATGTCCTGCGCCTCAAGAAGACCCAGATGCGCCTGCGCGAATGGCTGAAGTTCGTGCGGATCTGGATCCGCGCCTCGGTGATCGGAATCGTGATCGGGATCATTCCGGGTGCCGGCGGCAACGTCGCCTCTTTCCTCTCGTGGAACGAGACCAAGCGTGTATCGAAAAACCCGAAGGCCTTCGGGACCGGCATACCGGAAGGCGTCGCGGCGGCCGAATGCGCCAACAACGGCGATTCCTCCTCGGCCTTGATCCCGGCCATCACCCTCGGCGTACCGGGCAACGCGGTGGCGGCGGTGATCCTGGGCGGGCTGCTGGTGCACGGCATGCAGCCGGGCCCGGCTCTGTTCCGCGAGAATCCGGAGATCATCTACGGCTTCATGATCCAGATGCTGTTGACCGCCTTCCTGATGTTCGTGCTTGGGCGGTACGGCGCGCGCATCTTTATCCAGGTCCTGCGGATCCCGCCCGTGCTGTTGGCGACGATGATCGTGCCGATGACCGTCATCGGCGTCTATTCGGTCCAAAACAGCGTTTTCGACATCTGGATGTGCCTGGGCTTTGGCGTAATCGGCTACGCCATGGAGAAGCTGGACATATCGGTCGCGCCCGCCGTGCTGGCGCTGATTCTCGGGCCGATGGCGGAATCCAATCTGCGCCGCGTGTTGCTGATCGGCCAGGGCGACGTGTCGCTCATTTTCCAGCGGCCGATCTCGCTGATCATCCTCGCCCTGACCGTCCTGGTCCTCAGCTACCCGCTGTTGCGTTACCTGCGGCAGGGTCGACGGCGGCAGACGGTTTAGCCTGTCAACGATCCCCGGGGCGCGAAAGCGCCCGGCCCGCCCTGGCTGCTGCCTGCGAGCTTGTGCCGCTCAGCGGATGCACCCGCCTCGCGCTTGACTGTGCCGCGCGGTACGCTCCTTCCTCAAACTGAATGCGGAATTTGGCTTGAGGGTAATCAACTTAACGATTTGTGTAAAATCTGTTATGTATACAAAGAGCGTTGCACTACGGATGCCCGTCGCGAAGTCCCTTGCCGGGCGTGAGGGGACCATCCCTTCGACGGGCGGGTGGCCGGGGAAGGGAGCTTCGACGATGCCCATCTTCTGGCGGGATGAGCTCTCAGTCGGCGACGATGTTATCGATGATGATCACCGCAACCTGATCAACATCATCAACGACTATGATCGCGCCCTCGAGACCGGAAGCGTGGACCATATCGTCGGCGTGTTCGATCGGCTGAAGGCCTACACTCAAGAGCATTTTGATCGTGAGGAAAACCTTCAGAGGGCTATTCACTTCGATGAAGCGAAATCTCACAAAGAAAAACATGAAGAAATGATCCGCAGGCTCGATGATATACATAGATCTTTTCTCGAAAAAGACCGGGAATCTGTGGAGAAACTAAAGATTTTACTCAGAGACTGGCTCATTCAGCACATAATCAAGCAAGACCTGAAGATGATCCCCTACCTCAAGGGGGGGCGCGGCTGACCCGCGCGGCATCGTTCGAGACGGGCGGGGCGATTTCGCCCGCGTTTTCGATCCGATCCTTGTCCGGCTTGTGATCAATCCCCAAATCCTGGCATTCTTGCGCTCGGGGCGAGCCATTCGGAGAGGCCCGGCCGAGATCGGCGGACGGCAAAGGGGCAACCCAAACAGCAAGGTGTGGATCATGAAAAAAGGCCTGTTCATTGGTGGCGGCGTTCTGGTCGTGGTGATCGGCGCGGCCGTATACTTTCTTATGGCCGGCATCGACGAGGTTGTCCGGGTCGCGGTCGAGAAGGCCGGCTCGGAAGTGACCCAGGTGGAGGTCACCCTGGACAAGGCCGAGGTCGCGCCGACCGAGGGCCGGGCCGCGCTGCAAGGGCTGGCGGTCGGCAATCCCGCCGGGTTCGAGACCGACAATGCCTTCAGAATGGGCGCGATCAGCGTCAGCATCGACGCCGGCACCGTCACCCAGGACCCGATCGTGATCAAGGAGGTGGTGATCGCCGCGCCCGAGGTCACGTATGAGCTCGGCGCCGACGGCAGCAACATCGACGCCATCAGGAAAAACGTGGACCGCTATGCGGGCGGAGGCGGCGGCAGCAGCGACAGCCAGGCGGGGGGCGGGGGCCCCAAGGTGATCATCGAGAATCTCTATGTCCGCGACGGCAAGGTCAATGTCAGCGCCGTGCCCTTGGGCGGCAAGACCACGACCGTCTCCCTGCCTGAGATCCATCTCACGGACATCGGCAAGGACGAGGGCGGCGCGGATTACGGCGCCGTGGCCGAGGAGGTTCTGACGGCCCTGACCAGCCGGGTCGGCGGTTTCGTGTCCGGCCTCGACCTCAGCGGCGTCCTCGAAGGCGTCACCGACATGCCCGACGCGCTCAAGGGCTTGGCCGGCGGCGCCGTCGACAAGGCGGGCGAGGCGGCGAAGGGCGTGACCGAGGGCGCCGAGGGCGCGGTCAAGGACGCCGGCGATGCCGTCAAGGACATGGGCAAGGAGGCCGGCGACGCCGTCAACAGGCTTCTGGGGAGATAGCCGGCATTCGTCTCGCGCGGCGATCCGCTTCTTGCGCCGGCTGCTATCGCCATGTCTTCGCCGGGCAGGATCCTCGGTTAAGCATCGTGTCGTGACGGGTGCGCAACCGCTCTGGCGTCCCGTCATCCGCCTGCCGGGCCACCGTCAGCTTTCGCCGGGCTGCGGTCCGTCATACCCCGCGACGATGATCAGGTCGCCTTCGGAGGCGGCCTCCCGAAAGGCCATCGCGCGGCGATATTCAGGCGAGCGATAGCAGGCGGCCGCCGCCCCGTGGTCGGGAAACTCGATGACCACATGGCGGGATCGCGACGATCCCTCGACAACCTCGAAATCGCCGCTGCGGACCACAAACCGGCCGCCGAATTTCGTGAAGGCCGCCGCATTGGCCTCGATGTATTTCTTGTAGGCATCGGGATCGCCGACGTCGATATGGGCGATCCAATATCCCTTGGGCATATCCGCAACCTCACCAATCCAAGCCGTTCAAACCGTCTCCGCCCTGGGAGACCAACCGGGCATATTGACCTCACCCGGGCAGCGGACCAGAAAGCGGCAGGGCTGGCAAGCGCGAAGACCCGTTGCACTGTCCTCCAAATTCGATTGCGGGCGTGATATCTTTCGCTCGCGTGGGATCCATAATCCGGACGGGGCGCCCGCGACAAAAGCAAAAGGCCTAAGTAGAAGGGGAAGCATCCATGAAACCGGCCATCCTGGCATCGGCCATCACGGCAATAGCGATCAGTCTTTCTGGCTGCACGGTTGACTGGCTTCGAGAGAAAGAGCCCGACTTCACCACAAGCTTCTCTTCCTCCCCCGAGGAGGTCGCGGACTGCGTGGTCAATACGATGATAAATGAGCAGCTCCTCAGCCCGCTGAGGTCTGTCCGGGACGGGCTCCTACGGATTTCCCAACGCACCAATTGGGAGTTAACCTTGCGCCCTGACGGAATCGCGGAAGTCCGGGGAAGCCCAACGATCTTTGGCCCCTTTGGCAAAGATGTCGTCCCGATGGTCGAGGCGTGCGATCGCCAAATCATCGAGCAAAAGGGCTCGTAACCGCCGACCTCAATATCTATCGTTCTTCTAACCCCGTCCTCCTCCGCGAGCGCGGGGACCAAGCACCAATCCCAGCGGCCATGCGGGCCAACGCCATGGCGTTGGCCGGGGACATCGAGGGGTACGAGGTGTGAA
>JANQJG010000243.1 GCA_028281785.1 Rhodospirillales bacterium | reverse complement strand
GCTGGTTCAGGAGGGCCCCGGGGTATTCGCCCCATACCGACGTGAGGTTGAGCGGGAGAATGAGAAGAAAAAGATGCCTCCGCGCGCCTGGATTCCGATGCAGGCCACTGAGATGTCGGAAGCGCAAATACAGGAGAGGCTAAACAGTCGATCTTCGTTGACCGATTTGTTCGGCCTGGAATCAGACCTGATCAAAAACGTCTCCCAGGGAAAGCTCAAATTGATTCTAGCCCAAATCGTGGATCTGGCAGAGATGTATCATTTCGATTCAGGAGAAGCGGTTAAGTATGGCACAGATCTTCAGAATAATATTCTTCTAGAGTTTGGGATAGATCATTTCGAATTGCAAATTCGTCTCAATGATGTCATTGACAGATTACAAAATTCTCCAAAACACGTCGCGTCATTTAAATACCTGACAGATGAGACTCTGGAGAGAATCTATAAGGAGAAGACGGGGCAAGGTCCTGTTGGGAAGCTTGTTGGATTCGCTATTCAGAATTTACCAGGGCCCGGGGTGAGTGGTGCTTCGTCATTGACTGGTTCCGGCTCTTCCATCCAAATCAACACTCTAAGACATGAATTCTACAGACGCGGTATTGCTTGCGGTCCGGCCTGGCTTTATCCACCCACGGAGTATAACTGAGGGGAGCCGCACGCAGATTCTAAACTCTCAGGGAAGCGACGATGTAGGTTGACGGTGTCTGGAAAGTGGATAGAGGGAAGTCGCTAATACGAGGGCCCAAGAATTCAGATCGGCGGGCGTCCAAAAAGGCAGGCGCTTCACGGTAAAGCATGATCCTCACGGCGTGACTAGGATCAGCCCGCGTTCTTCCATCCATTCCAGGGCGCGCTTCTCGCCCTCGGCGATCTGCTCGGGTGTCATCTCGGAGGCGAGTTTCGAGTCGCGAACCGAGTATGGAGAATCTCTCTCAGCGAGCATCGCCCATTTGTAGGCTGTCACGAGATCCCTGGGGACGCCCTCTCCAAGCTGATAGGCGACCGAAAGCCGTATTTGCGCGACAAGATGCCCCTGTTCCGCGGCTCGCCGGTACCAGACGACCCCTTTTTCCCAATCAGGGCGGCGGGAAATCTGGGTTTCAATTGTGTAGAAGGTTCCAATAAGGAACTGGCCTACGGCGTCGTTCCGTTCGGCGGCCGCGAAAGCCCATCGAATCGCCTCGATGAAGTCACGCTTGACCACCGCTCCATCGGACTTGCGCCGCGCACCCAAGTAATAACCGCTGGCGACTTGGCCTATGGCGAAAGGCTCGCCCGCCTCGGCCGCCTTTAGAAACCACTCGAAGGCCTTCACCTCGTCCAAGGGGAGCCCGTAGAAGCCCCCTTGATAGATAAATGCAAGAAAGATCTGTGACAGGGAATCGCCCCCCTCGGCGGCCCTTTCCAGCATTTGGCTTCCAAGCTCTTCCTGGCGAATGTCGAAGTAGATCTGCGCCAACGCGACCTTCGCGGCCAGCAGGTCTTGCTCAACCGCCTGTTGGGTCCAATCCATTGCTTGATCGAAGCTTTTTTCGACACCGTGCCCCTGATAGTGCAGGATGCCCATCAGAAGTTGCGCCTTGGCGTGGCCCTCTTCCGCCAAAGCTGGAAGAGCGCGGGCGGCGTCTCCAAAATTCCCTGCCTTGAAGTGTTCGAAGGCCTTGGCAAATCGGGGGTCGGCCGTGGCGTCGGCCCATTCCGGATCGTCTATGAAGGAATAGGCCAATCCATGCCGCGTGTAGTGCTGGCCCCGATCGCTTTGGAGGAATAGCTCAAACGTGTGGGGGTCGAACCCATGGGCGGGGGACAGGAAGGCGAGCAGGAAGGCGAGAATCAGGCCAAGCCTCATGGCGTGTATTTCGTCTGTAAATTTCTTTGAATGAGGGTATCAGATCGGTCCGCCAATGCCAAGCGGGCTGACGCTGTATCCGCCTGCCTCTGACTTGCCGGCAATGCGCCACCCTCAACGAAAAGGAGGTTGACACCAACAGGCGCCAACCTCCGAAACTCTCGAAAAAAGAGTGTGTGCCCCGGGCTCCGACTTCCGTGCTGGGGCTACCTACCACTTAACGGCCAACACAAAAACGGGGCACACTTATCAATATATCATGGCTTTGGTCCGGCGTCGAAATTTTCTTGAGTCCAATAGAGGGAGAGCAACTTTAGATTTTTTATTTCATATATTTTTCTGCAAAAAATTGTTCATCAAGGACACCTCCGTAAATTCTGTCATCCAAAGCTGGCCACCTATCGGGCACATCGCGGTGCCCGTTCAAACGTCACACCCACCAAGGAAGGAGCAAGACATGATCAGCGCGACGCGACCGCGAACCGCGCCGTCTCTCCCTGGATCGCGGGAGCTCACGGCGTTGCTCGACCTCGTCAGCGATCCCCAGAAATACTCGGGCAAGGTCAACGAGCTCGAGGCCTTGCGAAGCGAAATCGACGCCAAGCTGGCACGGCTGAACGCGGCCGAAAGCCTCGCGGAATGGGAGGAACGGCTTGTCCGACGGGAACGCGAGCTGGCCTCGCGGGAGGGACAATACTCCGATCGGGTGAAACGGCTCAAAGCAATCTTGGAGAGTGATCATGGCTGACTTCAGATCCTTGCCGCCACGGAATGGGGATGCCTTCATGCAGGACGTACGGGCCGATGGCGGCGAGGCCGTTTTCGGCCCCGAGTTCGGAAGCGAACCGGGGGGCGACCCACTGCAGAGCGGTCCCGATATGTTCGATGCCGACACCAGTGCCGCCACGATCACGACCGAGGCGGCGTTCGAGGAAATGCGCAGGGCCGACGCGGCCTTGGCCGACGCGCTCCTAGACGAGTGGGGCGAGGAGGCGGGACCGAACCTGGCCCAAGCGCGGGAGGTCGCGGAAAAGGTGGCCTTGCCAGAGCTGCTCGACCTCCTTGGCAGCGTGGAGCTCGACGGATCGCTTCTTGGCGATCACCCAGCCGTCGTCGGAACGGCCGCGCGTATCGGCCGAATGCTGGCCCTCGGCGCGGATACCGAAGTCGAGGAGGGGGCAGAGAAGCGCGGTACTTCCGGACGCGGCCGGGACTCGCTTCAAAAGCGCATCGACTCGCTTCACGAGCTGCAGTGGCAGGATCCCCCGAAATACGCTTCGCCGCGGACTCAACGGGAGCTCCACGATCTCTATGCAAGATTGCATGGCAGCGAGGCAATCCGGGACGTCGAGGGTCGAAGTCGGTTGCGATGATCCAGGAAGGGCGGCCGGGGCTGATCCCGGCCGCAACCGCGTGGCGCGAAAGGGCGGGCACCCGTTGTCCGCCCTTTTTCGTGCCGGAACCACTGACGGCTGTTCAAGCATCCAGAGGAACACCACCAATGACCCTGTCGACCACGACGAACAAGGTGGTCTACGACGGCAATGGCAGCACGACCGCCTTCGCCATTCCCTTCTACTTTCTCGCCAATGACGACATCGACGTCATCCTTCGGGACGCCAGCGATACGGAAACGATCTGGGCCCATGGTACCCAGTTCACGGTATCGGGCGCCGGCGAGCAGGGGGGAGGGACGCTGACGGTCGTCACCACGCCTACGGACTATACACCGAAGAGCGGCGAGAAACTGCTGATCAAGCGAGTCGAGCAATATACCCAGCCGACCGATCTGCCGGTGGCCGGCGCCTTCCCCTCGGCGACGGTCGAACAGTCCCTCGATCGGCTGACCATGCTCACGCAGCAACTTAAGGAAACCCTGGATCGCGCCGTGCTCGTGCCGGAGACGGATGGGGCGACCAGCCTGATCGCCGACATCGATTCCGTTCGTGCCAACAAGCTCGCGGGTTGGGCTGCGGACGGCAGCCTGACTACCTATGAACCGGGCGGGGCCAGCGTCGATTCATTGACGGCCGACGAGACCGCCAATCTCACCGTTGGAATGACCACGGACGTTGACACGATCACCTACGGCGCGAGCGTGACTCCAGACATTACCAAGGAGGCCGTAAAGTCCCTGACCGCGACGGGCAACTGGACGCTCAACGCGCCATCCGGCACGGTTGCCGGCGGCTTCGTCCTCGAGGTCACCAATTCGGGGACGGTGAACCTGACGCTCGGAACCGGGGTCAGCAAGATCGCCAGCGGTAGCTACGTGACGACCGATGGTGCCAAAAACATCCTCGTCGGCACCTACTATCCCTCGCCGGCGCGGCTCTATGTCGCCATCCATCAGCCGAGTTGATGCTATGCTGGTCTCCGCCCTCCCCTTCCTGATGATGATGGCGACCACCGAGGGTGACGCACCCGTTGTCCCGGTCGACATCCATGTCGACGCGGTAAACGGCGACGACGCGAACGACGGCTCGACCGAGGCGCTTGCCATCAAGACCATCGAACACCTGAACGGGCGGGCCCTGTCGGCCGGCGACGTGGTCGCGTTCAAGCGCGGCCAAGTCCACCGGACGCCCTTCGCGGGGCTCGCACCTTCACAGAGCGGCACACCCGGAAACCCGATCACCTTCCGCGACTACGGTAGCGGGGCCAAGCCCAAGATCTTCGGCTCGGTCGACGGTACGGCGATGACCTGGGCCTCGCAGGGGTCGAATATCTACAAGTCAGAGGCGATAGGATACAGCAGCGACTTCACCAAACGGATAAACCTGATCTTCACGGACGGTTCGCCCGCCGCGGGCTGGGCAAATACCGGTGGGATTGCTCAAACTGGAATCGCGTGTGACGGCGTGTGGGGCAACGCGTGGACGCAGGACGGCGGGGCCAACCGATGGTACACGCCCTGCACCAATCTCGACGGGCTGACCTATAATCAGCTCGTGCTCGACGGCGCGCTTCAGGGCGGGCCGGAAGCAAGCATTTCCGCGGTTGACGCGGCCGGTGAATGGTATTGGGACAACGTCGACGACCGCCTCTATGTGGGGGGCGCAACCAGCCCCGGCACGGCCTATTCGAGTGTCGTCGTGGCGCGGCTGAGCGCGTCCGACGATTGGTGTTACGTTCATGATGGCGTCAGCGGTTGGATTCTCCTCGTGCACACGGGCGGCTCGCCGAGCACCCAGTATAGCTATCTGGAGATCCCGAACACCAAGATCGCGATCCGACTCGACGGCAACGATTATATCGACTTGCAGAACCTGGAAGTCCGTCATGGGGCCGAGGGTATCTGGGTCGGCGACACGTCCAATAGCGACAATTGCAACGGAACGAACGTCGATATCTATCAGGTCTGCCGGAACGGGCTTCAGATCGAGGGCAGCAACAACACCTTCACGGCTGACACGCAGGCCTATGTCGAACATGTGGGGTCATATTTCCAACAGCGGCCGCAGCACACCTCCAAGCAGCGGCTCGGCCACTGCTACCACTTGATCCGTGGCAACAACAACACGGTGAAGAACTACACCCTCCGCTATGCCCAGGAAGACGGGATGCAGCAGGCCAACAGCGCTGTCCAGGACAACAACTGGCTCGAGGACAGCCTTGTCGACGGTTGCCGCGAGGACGCCATCGATATCAAGGACGGCAAGGGCAACCTGCGGAGGGTTACCGCCTATGCCCAAGGCGACGGGGCGGGACGGAATACGGTCCTCCTCCACAACAATGCCACGGGTCTCTACGCGGAGGATTCCCGCCTTGAGGTTGGCCCAGGCGGTGGCGATGTGGTGACCCGCGACATCAACATCCCGTTGGAGTTCGTCCGCTGCACACTGAACGGCAAGAACGGCACGGCCTACACGGTGGACTGCAAGGAGGGCGGCGGGAACGTCACGTCAAAAGCGACCGTTTGGATCGCGGCCCCTAACCGGAGCGCCATGAGGCTGGTCGGCGGCATATTCATCTCGACACACGACACCTGCTACGGCACCGGCACGGGCAACGACGCGTTGTTCGAACTCCGGGGCTCGGGCACCAACATTGTCACCAACATGGCGATTCACGCCACCCAGCACCGGCTGTTCGACATCAACACGGGAGACCTGACGCTGGATAACTCCTGTATCTACCGCGCCAATCAGGTTACCGACTGGATCAATAACAAAGGAACCACGGTCAATGAGGCCGACATTGACGGCGGGTACAATGTAAACGGTTTGGTCATTACGGCGACGAAGACCGAGAACCCGGATTTTGACAATCCGGGCGCCGACGACTTCACCATCTCCGCCGGTGCCGGCGCGGCCTCCGGCGGGAAGACTGGGACCGGCGTCGCGGCGGATCGCAGCGGTAACGCCTACGACACCGGTGATCCCGAAATCGGGGCCTACTCCCTGGGGTCCTGATTCCAATTCGGCTAAGCGACGCTCCACCATCGATCTGATCCGTCAGTCCCCGGCACTGAACGGTTGACGGATGCCGGACCCCGGGCATCCGCCCTCAGTGCCGGGAACTCCACAGATTCAAGGAAACTCTCGCAATGACCGTTTCGACGACGAGCAACAAGGTCACCTATGACGGCAATGGCAGCACGATCGAGTTCGCCGTACCGTTCTATTTCCTCGCCGACAATGACATCGAGGTCATCCTTCGCGCGGCCGACGGTGCCGAGACGGTGTGGAGCGAGGATACCCAGTACACGCTCTGGGGCGCTGGCCTTCCCGGCGGGGGGACGCTTACGGTCGCCACCGCGCCGACGGACTACACCCCACAGAGCGGCGAGAAGCTCCTGATCCGCCGCGTCGAGCAGTACACGCAGCCGATCGACCTGCCGGTGGCCGGGGCGTTCCCGTCGGCCTCGATCGAGCAGGCCCTCGACCGGCTGACCATGCTCGCCCAGCAGCTCAAGGAGACGATCGACCGTTCGCTCGTGCTCTCGGCCACCTCCTCCTATAGTGGTCTGAGCCTGCCGGACCCCAGCGCCAACGGGCTTCTGGGCTGGTCATCCGGGGCCGACGCGCTCGAAAACAAAAACGTCCTCGACTTCAGCGGCCAGGCTGCGATCTCCGGTTTCATGGAGACGCTGCTCGACGACAGCGACGCGGCGACGGCGCGAAATACGTTGGGGCTGGGCTCAGCCGCGGTCGAGGACGTGGGAACGGGCGCGAACGAGGTCGTGCAGCTCGACGGATCGGGGCGGCTGCCGGCGGTGGACGGATCCCAACTGATTGGGCTATTCGAGACCGGTGATATCCGGCCGAGCTTCCGCTCCACGCCGCCGGCCGGCTGGCTTTTGCTTAACGGTTCCAGCCTTGGCGACACGGGCTCGGGCGCAACGTATACGGGGACCGTCTATCAGGCGCTCTATGAGCATCTTTGGGGCAATCTTGACGACACGGCGGCGCCGGTCGCGGGGGGTCGTGGGGCGAGCGGTTCGGCCGACTGGAATGCGGGCAAGGCGCTGACCATGCCCGACGCGCGCGGCCGCGCGCCGATCGGCGCCGGCCAGGGCGCGGGGCTGACGAATCGCGTCGTGGGTAGAACAGGCGGCGCGGAGACGCACCAACTCACCGAGGCCGAGATGCCAGCGCATACGCATACTTATACGAACTATACGAAGACCAACAGGAGTGACACGGGCGGATTTGCCGCCTCAGACGCGTTTACGGACAGCACCGGATCGGTCGGAGGAGGTGGGGGGCACAACAACATGCAGCCCTGGTTTGCCGTGAGTTGGGAAATCAAGCTCTAGGCACTATACTTGAAAAAAGAATTTCGTTTTTTAAGAGTGTGGTTCGATCCCGTTGTCAGTAAGAACACATACTCGCCTATTTTGGAGTCCTGGATTGAGTAAATAGATCAGGATTCAGTGTTGCAAGTATGTCATAAGAATAGTTCCGTGCGAACGCCCTAAAACCATAGGTTATATAGCTTCTGGATTCTCGCAAAAATTTTTTGAATATAAATGAATTATTCCTGTATATAGACAATATCCTTAATATCAAATTTATATTAGCCTTACATAACAAATGTAAGAATATTTGAAAGCTCGATCTGGATCTTCTTCATCAATTCTTTCAAGAGATATGGCGTGTTCGTTAGCGCCAATCTCTGCATAGAGAGGGGCGACCGAGTCATATTGACCTTCCCATTTGCCTCCCCAGTTATTCGATTGATACCTGACAACAGGAGGCAATTCCTGATAGATGGAGACATTTCTTTTAAAACCAATCCTATCGACAGCGTTTGGTTTGCGAAGCACCTGTTGTCTTGGATAAAATGACCATAAAAAGTCTTCCTTCAGTTTTGTTCTCATGCGTTTCCACAATCGACCTCTGGCGTTTGTTGACATTTGCATCCTCGGATGACCAAATCCTGACAATACATGTCTCAAAGAATAGCAATCCCCCTCACCGCACGGAAAATTGTCTTCGAATATTGCGTGTACAAAACCCCACCACTTCATATCCATCAATCGGGTATAAGAATTTTGATGATCGTCAAAGAAACAAAGTGTGTTTCTTGGATCGCAGTTGGTCCAGTCGACGAGCGAGAAATCATCCCTGATGTAGGTTGCTCTATCTGAAATGTATTGATCAGCACGTGGTCTCGGATCGATGCAAAAAATCTCTGCTTCTGGGCAAGCTTGTTCAAGAATCCAAGTGGATTGGCCCCTAAGAACACCACTCTCAATAACGGTATTTGGTTTTAATTTAGATGCGACCGCATAAGTTGCGAAGGAGTGGTTGAAACCCATGCCACCAAAATTAATTTTGATTGGCCTTTTATTGTAAATCTCGAAGAACTTAGGAAGCATCTCCCTCAATTCTTCTGCTGTCAAGAACACTGACCCTCCGATATCGAAACTTCGATCGCCCATACCGTCTTCCGTCCTCTTCTGAAGGCACCAAACCATACTATCCTGGGTAAACTCGGGCATGCTGCCACGTTAGTTGCTTTCTGGGCAACCCATCGTGAGCATGTTCGAAGCGGATGGCAGTTCCGGCGCGGATGAGGTTTAGTACAGCTCGACGGATCGGGGCGGCTGCCGGCGGTGGACGGATCCCAACTGATTGGGCTATTCGAGACCGGTGATATCCGGCCGAGCTTTCGCGCGCCGATCGGCGCCGGCCAGGGCACCGGACTGACTAACCGGATCGTGGGGAGGACCGGCGGCCAGTAAGACGCGATCATACCAACGCACAGCCATGGCGCCGGAACACTGACGGCGGTGTCGGGTGGTGCTCGGACCTCTCATGATTCTTTAGGGGGCACGGGCATCAGTGTTATCCTTAGTGGAACTGGCTCCGGGGCAACGGGCAGCGCCGGATCCCACAGTCACAGTATGTCAGGAAACACGATCGAGACCGGCGAGAGCGCAACCGGAAAAAACATGATCCCCTGGCTGGCCGTTAGTTGGGAGGTAGAACTGTAAGGAGTACCAGTGTTGCTATCTGCCCATCAGTGTCCGATCTCGGAAGCGATATTGCCAAGCATACCGCCCCGGCTTACGCTTTACCCATGGTCGAGCGTATCGACATCTTCGCGCCCAGAAGCCTGAAAACGGCAAGTGGCTCTATTTTTCTCCAAAAGGCGCATGATTGATGGCTTTCCGATCCCGTCATGGAGCGCCTGAACTACAGAAGCTGGCTGTCAGAGCGCATCGGCAAGGTGATGTCGAGCGCGCGCGAAGCCTTTACCAAGACTTGCTCAAACTCACTCCCGGCAATCTCGTGGCATCTTACAATCTTGCGCTGATCCAGGCGGCGTCGGGCGAGGTGCGTGCGGCTGAGAGGTTGCTGCAAAAAACCCTCAAAAAGAACCCGAAGCACGCCCCCTCCTGGTACACGCTCGGGAAGGTCCACATGGCGCGAGGACGGCCAGCCAAGGCGCGTCCATCCTTTGAAAAAGCGATCCGGCTCGATTCCGGCCTTTTCGACGCCCATCTGGAGCTTGTCAACGCATGCATCGAGATGGGCGATGCTATATCGGCCAAATCGGCTGCGCAGCGCGGGGCGGCCGTGTTCCCGGGCCGCGGAGAGCTGCATCATCAACTTGGCGTAGGTTTTCTATCGAATAATGATTTCGATGAGGCCGAGAAATATTTCAATCGTTCCCTCGAAATAGATCCGGAACTCCATTCCTCGGCGTACAATCTCGGCAAGCTGGCCAGAAAGAAAGGCGAGTTTTCCCGCGCAGATTCCCTTTATCGAAGAACCATTGATCTTCGTCCAGGGTTTCGTAAGGCGAAGTTCAATCTCGCCCATGTCCTTTTGTTTTTAGGTAGGGTCGAAGAGAGTTCGAGGATCTATCTCGACATCCTGAAAACTGCGCCAAATGACCTCAGGGTCGTGTCCAACTATCTTATGAACTGTCAATACCAACCTGGGGTTACCCCTTTTCGATTGCGTGACAGACACAAGCTGTGGGAGCGGCATTGCGCCTCGCGGCCGCCCACCGACTACGCCCATGCCCGGGACCCGGACAAAAGGCTCAGAATAGGCTTCGTCTCGCCGGACTTTCGTCGTCACCCAGTGGGCTATTTCGCTATAGGGTATCTCGAACACCGCGACCCGTCACAAACCGAAACGCTTTGCTACTCCGACGTGCCGGACGGAGACGAAATGACGGAACGCTTTCGTCGGGCCAGTGACGAATGGCGCGATACCCACGAGTTGTCGAACGAACAGCTCTGTGAGCGGATCGCCAAGGATCGGGTGGATGTGCTTGTCGATCTCGCCGGACATACTGCCGGGAACCGGCTCTGGGTCTTCTCTCGCAAGCCAGCGCCGGTTCAGGTCTCCTGGGCGGGGTACGTCGGAACTACCGGTGCCAGCACCATGGATGCCGTGATCGCCGATCGGTTTCAGGTCCGCCGGCAAGACGAGGAGTGCTTTAACGAGAATGTGGTCCGTCTGCCGCACGACTACGTTAGTTACGAACCACCGAGTGATGCCCCCGATCCATCTCCGCCACCGTCTTCGCGCAACGGCTTCGTGACCTTCGGCAGCTTTAACAACGTCGCCAAGGTCAATGACGAGGTGATTGCCCTGTGGTCGAGAATCATGGCCGAGGTGACCGGCTCGCGACTCGTCCTCAAATATCGTGGTTTCAACGATTCCGGAGTTCAGGACAGGATTGCCACGCAATTCGAGGAACGGGGAGTCGAACGCCGACGATTGATTATGGAGGGCCATGTCCCCCAGCGCGACCTGCTCGCCCGATACAACGATATCGATGTGGCCCTCGATACCATGCCTTATTCGGGGGGGCTCACGACACTCGAGGCGCTGTGGATGGGCGTCCCCGTCATCACGATGCCGGGAGAGACCTTCGCCGGCCGGCACTCCTTCACTCACCTCTCCAATGCGGGATTGGACGGCATGATCGCAAGTGATTCGGATGACTATGTTCGCGTCGCCATTGAGTGGGCGGAAAACGAGCGCGCGCGCGGGGAGCTTCGGAGTATCTTGCGGGATCGTTTGAGGCAATCGCCAATCTGCGACCATGGCGGCTTTGCGCGTGACTTGACGGCGGCGCTGCGCGGTCTTTGGCGCGAGTGGTGCCTGCAAAAGGTTGCCTAGGGTCTGTTGAGATTCAGGATTCACAGATTGTGGGAAATGTGATTCAAGCTCCCTTTTTGGGAGGATTGGATGGTTCGCTTTGTTCTGACGGACGC
>JANQJG010000236.1 GCA_028281785.1 Rhodospirillales bacterium | reverse complement strand
CGAAAATGCTCTCGTCGTCCCGAGAGACAGGGAAAAGGCCGAGGCCTGGGTCCGGAAGGCGGCCAAACAAGGGTCGTGGGAGGCTCAGCTTCACCTTGCCTATTCCCTAAGGTACAGCCGCGAAAGCTACCATTGGCTTCGCAAGGCCGCCAAAGGCGGAAGCAAGCGCGCGCAGGAGGAACTCGGCGTACCGATCTGCTATGGACCGGAAGACTGGCCCGGTGAATGGAAGCCGACCGCGTGGGTTCTCGAACGGGCGGAGAACGGAGACCCCCGCGCCCAGGCCGAGATGGGTCACCGTTACTATTTCGGCGAGGGATACGACCGCAATGAAACCGAGGCCCTTCGTTGGAGCCTGCTGGCGGCGACCGCGGGCAAGCTCTTGGCCCAATACATCCTCGGACTGATCTACACCTACGGTTCCGATGATGTCCGCGATCCTTATCTGGCGGCGGAATGGTTTCACAGATCGGCGATGCAGGGCTATCTGCCGTCGATACCGCATCTCGGCCTGGCCTATTTGGAGGGCCGGGGTGTCCGGAAAGACCGCGTCAAGGCTTACATGTGGTTTAAGATCATGTCAGTCCGTGGGCTGGGCTGGAACGCCGACGTCCCCCTCGCCATGACCGCCGAGCGAATGACTCGCGCAGAGATTGCCGTAGGATATCTTCGCTCCATACACTGGCTAACAACACATACAGTCATTTGCCCCGCATACCGTCCGCCCCCTCCCGATCCTCTCACTAATCCGGTAGAGCCATTCCCCCCTCCGTTGTGAGACATCACCCTACCCGGCCCCATTGTCCCCTTACCAACACTGCTACTACGACACTCGCCAAAACCCAAAACCGGCATGGTCATCAGTAGAGCCTGCCTTCGTATGGCAATGATCAAACGTGATTAGGGATACCAAGGCTGGAGCTTTTTGGGGAGTCTCTCCAGAGGTTGGCCAGCGTAAGCATCATAGGGCGGTGAGCGGACGTACATGCCCGGGTAAATCCAGTTTAGCAAGTACTTCGTGGCCTCCCGGAAGCGGGGATCACCTTTCGAAAGGCGCTTTTCCACCAAGTCCCATACTAGCTGCCATTGGTATGCATGTATCGCTTCCTCGATGACCGTATCAACAATGCTTCCGGCCGCAGAACGTCCTTTCGCGAAATGATTTGTTTTCGGATCGATAACAATTGCATTCGCTAAAGGAAAATAGAGCGCGAGATTTCCCTTTCCATACATTTTTTCTAACGGCGCAAGAACAAGCAGAGGTTTCTCTCTTAAACCGTAAGCGTCCGATACCGCATCCAGCACGCTTCTCAGGGTGCGTAGCTGTTTCGCACGGCCACCTCGGTATGGCGTCTTGCTCAAAGCTTCCCAATCCTTGTAAGTTGCCGCGAGTTGGGGAAATGAGGATAAGAGAGTTCTCAATTTCTGCTGCTTTTGAGCATCGGCCGCTAGGATGTCCGGGTCGATCTCCATCGATTTGTACAAAGGTTCCAGCAGCTTCTGATGTCCCTGCTCGTTACGCAGGTCCTTGTCAAAGGCGTGCTCCAAAAAAGCTTTGAAAAGCTCGTCTTGAAATTGCTCAGGACTGAGCTTCCCCGAAAGCCGCCGCACGACCTCCGAGCTCATCATCTCCGTCAGTGCCCGTGCTCGGGCACGTTGGTGTTCGTCAGTGTGATCGAGTTGTTCCAGAAGCTCGTTGGGCTGTAGTGTTTTCTTCTGTGCTTCCCTGTATGCCTTTCTTTCTGTTGGGGTCATCTTCTTTAATTTTTGTTCGAGACGCGTTTTCTCGGCTTCTCTGACCAGAGGCGCCGAGTCACGAAACGCTCGCGTCAGGCGGTTGCGGACGTGGTCGAGTTTGTTTGTCCTGCCCGGCTTATCGGGCACATACAACAGGCCTCGGCGCCGCCGGGCCTCGTTGACCCTGTGAAAAGCGGCCGGGAAACGCCGCATGACTTCATCGACGTAATTCTCATCGTCGCGAACCGACCTGCCGGACCCTTGAGGGGCGGGTTTTGGGCTGGGCTGTTGTTGTGATGGCACTGCGGAGCGGAGCGCCTGTTTCACCGGCTCCGCCGATGCGTCGTCGAACCCCGTCATGTGGACAAGCTTGTTGGCGCCGATGCTGGATTGCCAGGAGATCCCGGCGCTGTCGAGCAGACCAAGGTTTATCGCGTTCACGACCTTCGTGTTCCCCATCACATTGCCGACCCGGCCCGTCCGGCGCAGCGCCTCGGCCGCGGCGGTCATCTGCCGCCAGACCTCTTCCGGCGTGCGCTCCCCGGTCGGCAGCTTCACCGCCTGGCGCGTCCGGGGCGAGTTCGCCGGGCCATAGGCCGCCCGGCTCGTCTCCACCGGCTGGTCGATTTCGAGCGCGCCGCTCGTGTCGCCCGTGAAGCTCTCCGGCGCGCCGGCGATCACCCGCGCATCGCCCATCCCGTCGCGATAGACCAGGTAAGAATTGAGCTCGCCGGTGCGAGGAAGCCGCATGAATTCAACAAAGATGCCACTACCCAGAGGCATGATTGGTCACCTCGTCTCAAGAAGGATGGAATTGGGTTGCATGAACGGTTCGGAACCGGCTTGGGGACGCCCGATCAACCCTTCACTCGGCAGCGGCCAGCGCCGATGATACTTGGCCGCTCCCGGCGTGCGAACAGGCCGGCCGGACCCGCGCCGCGAGGTACATGTCCCGGCCGTCGGGGGCGAACGATTGCATCAACCCTTCGATCGCGAAACCCAGCGCCTTTGCCCAGCGCAGGCCGTTGAGGAAATGGGGGTCGAGCGGGGTCTCTATGCGGGCATAGCCGATCCGCCGCAGGCGCTCCAATTCCACCCGCGCCCGCCGGTCGACCTGAAGGAACTCACGCGGGGTGAGGCGGTCCGAAAACAAAGCCCAGGCGATGGCACGGCCAGCCCATTGCGGCATGAACCCGGCGCAACAGAGAACCAGCTCGCCGCGCAGGCCCGTCCAGGCAATGCCGTACCGGCCCAGGATCTCTCCGTATTCGGGCCGCATGAATGCCTCGTAATGCATACGCTGGGCGGGTTGGAGAACCAGGTTTTGGAGATGCCCGGGCTCGAAGGGAATGATATCCATCAGACCACCTCATTCTTTGAGGGCTCCACGGCATATGCCGGGAGCATCCGCGGATCCGGGCGCGAGGGCTACAGCCCGGCAATAGGGGGCCTGTCAGCGCAACACACCCATAGGTTTACCCGAAGGTATTGGCGAAATTTCGGCGGAACTGCCACAATTGCGCCGGATTTCGTGGCCGATCCAACGGCGGGACCGTGGGCTTGCGCTTTACACCATCTCGTTGGTCTTCAACTCCGGCGCGAGCGCGATCAGGGTGAAGGGAGCTGGCGCGTCGCCCTCGATACAGATTCGGACGTCGCGGCCATAGTCGCCGTCGAACTCCAGATGATACTCGCCGCCGAACAAAGGCACGGCCGTATCCATCGCATCGCCCACCGTGCGGAAGGCGATGTCCTTCAGCCTGTCGAAGCTGGGGCCGATCCGCGTCGTGGCGGCGTCGAGCAGCAGCAACGTCACCCCGTGGATGCGCTTCACCTTGCCGAGGGCCGTGCCGGCCGCTGCGCCCGCAATCATCTTAAGCGACTGAAAGCGATGGGCATAGCTCAACCCGACCTGAACTTTTGAGGCAGGGTAGTCTAGAACAACCTGCCCCGAAGAGACGGCCCGGTCCGGATGCACCGCGCCGTCGGCCAGGATCTTCACGGTTTCGCCCTCAAGATGGTCGAGGTTGGAGATCGTCGTCGTTTCCGAACCGACATAGGTCAATAATGAATCGGCGTAATAGGCGTCCCGTTGGGCAGCCAGGATCGCAGCCTCCCAGGCAGCCTCGTCCGAATAGTCGTGAAGAATCGGGCCTTCGAAGTCCTTCTCGAACACCTCGACATACCGCTTGGTTTCTCCGTTGATCGTCCGCTTCACGGTGATCCACAGCTCGTCCCGGTCCGTCGAGTCCTGTGGTTGCCCGGGGCCGTCATCACCGGGAATCGTGGCCACGCTTTCGACAAGGGAGGGGCCGCCTGAGAACGTTCCGCCAATCTGATGACGCGCCCAGCCGATCACCTTCTGGTCGCGGCGGTAAGTCATGGAAAGCAGCGTGCCGTCCGTGCGCACGGTCCAGACGACGCTATGCGGCTCCGGCTGGTAGGCCATCTCGGAAATTCGACCACGGGCAATGTGGTCCACCAGAATGGTGAGGTCGGGAGCCCGATATCCGTCGGCCTCATAAACGTATGCGAATTCGTTGATCTTGCGCTGGGCCCGTTGCAGGAAAAGAACGACATCGTCGACTCTGACGGGTGTCTTATTGGCCGACCCGACGGTCGTATGCCGGCGGACCTGGATATCGGTCGGCGTCACCACGGGACCGTCGCTTTCCGCCACCCAGGCGCCGCCCGAGGTGCCCATGACGAACTGGCGACCAGAAGAGATCCACTGGATGGCGTTCACCTGGTCGGCGCTGAAGGTGTAGTTGAGGGCGTCGTCGTCCTCGACCACGTCCGAGCCGTCGTCGGGTTGCATGTTCTCCAGATCGGCGGATTGCGACATCCAGAATGTCTGCGGCTGGGAGAATGTCCGGGCCGCCGCAAGGCGTTGCTCGAAGAATCCGACGGTTGCCGGATAACCGGTGGTTCCCGACCACGCACCCAAATTCCAGTCGGTAATAGCTGTTGTCGGAAAATTGGTGCTGCCCCTATGGTCGACTTTGACATGCGTGGTATCGGTTATCTCGACGATGACGCCCCAGGCCCATTTGGTGTCGTTCTTGATGCGGACGAGGCGCCCGATATCGCTGGACTTGAAGCCATCGCCGCCGTTGATTCCGGTTGTGGCACTGGCCGTGACCGTCACGCCCTTTCCGCTCCCCGCGCTCGGCGTCAGCGTCGTGCCGGTCTGGTTCTGATCGAGATATGGGCCGTCCTGCCAGGCCACCTCGGTCAATGACCAGGTCGTATGTCCTCTTCGGCTTAGCTTGTATGTCGAATAGTCGGGGTGCGCGATGTAGAGCACGTCGGCGCTCTGGGCGAACCGCAGTTCCGCTAAATCGTCTTCGCCATAGGGCGTCTCGACCTCGACCGGCGCGTTGTCGATCAGGGACACGTCGTCGATCAACACCGTCTTGTTCAGCTTGTTGCGGAACTGCACATAGAAGGGAGAGGCCGTCGGCGTGAAGGCGACGGCGTGGGTGCCGACGCCGAGCACCAAGTCGTTGACGAGGCCGCCGCCCGTCGAGACCTCACCGATGCGCAGCTCGATCGTGTCTCCCGGCGCACCCAATACACGAAATTTGACGACGGTCTCCTGATTCAAGTTAGTGGTTGTCACATCCTGTTCAGCCCACGCGACATCCGAGCCGTTGCCGTTGAGTCGCAGCTCCCCGTTGGCGCCAGACGCGGTAACGCTGATTTCGATGCGCCAATCTTCTCCGGCCGGGAAGGAGCCACTTTTGTCAGCGATGTTGGTCGGGGCGATGTTGTCGCGACCGGAGGCATATGCGCTGCCTTGATCGGCACAGACGGCAAGCTCGATGTTGCCTGAGCCCCCACTCACATCTGTGAGCACAACCCAGTAGTCGGTATCGGCATTAACCGGGACGGGTGTCCCAAAAGTCCATGTCTTGACGCCGGTTCCGCTAAGCGTCAGCGTGCCACTGGTGGTACCGACCTGCGTTCCAGGAGAGCCCTCATTATCATTATAGATCCGCGCCGTGGCATCAAATCCGGTGACGACACTGAAAACCTCGGCCCGAACGGTGTTGACTGTGCCCGTCAGGGTGTTTCGAAACTTGAAACCGGCATATGTGTGCTTCAAGCTGCCCGCGTTAGCACCAAAATCCCGGCCTGTCGCCGTCGGTTGATCGAACGTTCCCTGTTCGCCAGACGTCACGATCGAATGACTGATCGCCGCGCTGCCCGTCGACCGATCGTCCCATCCCGTGATGCCGCTGTCGAAGGTTCCGTTGGTGATCGCAGCGTCGGTGTCGGGAACGACGATCCGTCCCTGATGGCGGAAGAACCTGAAATACTGGTGGCCGACCTCCAGCACATAGGCCTGCTCGGTCGAGAACTCGAAGCGGCGGACATAGGTCTTCTTTGAGGAGTCCTTCACCTCCGCGATGAACCTCGTACCGGACCGGCGCATGATTCCGCCCTGGGGCAGCGGCAGCATGTTCTGAAGCGTCGCGCAGCCCGACGCGTACTTGTCGAAGTCCACGCGCGCCGACATGCGCGGGCTCAGCTCGCCGGCATTGAAGGCCGGCTGCAGGGGATTCGCGCGCGGCATGACCTAGCCCCTCACCTGGGTCCAACTGCTTTCGGGCATGCGCTCCGGGTAGTCCTCGAGCGCGTCCGCGCTCTTGGCCCGGGCGACGCGGCGCTGCGCCTCGCGCTCCATCTGCTCGCGCAGCGTGTTCGATTGCGCGATGGGGATCGCGGCATCACGCGCCATCACAGCCGCCAGCGCCTCGCGGAAGTCGGGCGGCATCTGGTTGGGATCGGTGATCCGGGCGACATAGCGCAGGAACAGCTGCGTCTCGTTGCACCGTATCATCCGGCCTTCGATCTTGTATTCCGGGCTGGAGACACCGCTCTCGTCCGCGCTCACCGACACGACCCGCAGGCAATCGGCGGGCTGTTGAAACTCGTTGTCGAAACCGTATGCCGGCGTCGACGACAGCCGCCCGAGTTCCACCCGTTTGGTCGCGAAGTTCCAGCTATGCGAACGCAGCAGATCGTCGCGGAGCTTTTCGTATTGCTCGTTGCAGTAATTGGCGTTGTTGGAGCCCTCGGTCAGCGAGGTGATGGCGGCGGCGCCGATCTTTCTCAGCGCGCTGTTGCAGATGCCGATCTCGGATGCCATGGCATGCTCACTCCTTCACGATGCGTTGTGTTTTGGCCGGAGCAGTGTCAATCGGAGGCGGGGGGAATGGGGGCCTCGCCGCTGGCGACCGCCTCCGCGCCCGCCTTGTCGAGACCCTGGGCGACCACCTCGCCCTCCACCAGCACGACCCATTTCCGGGACGGCCCGCGCCAGTTGATCTTGGCCTCGCCGGCCACATAGCGGACGGTCTCGGCCGGCGCCTTCAGCGGTTTCGAGGCGACCTCGCGCTGCTGGTTCCAGACCGCGCCCATGCGCGCCACTTCTACCCGCTCGGTGCTCGAAACCAACACCACATAGGTGCCGATGCTCACCAGCCCCTTGCGCCGCGCCGTGACCGTGATGCGGTCGAGCGGCTCCAGCCGGTCGAAAACGCCGAGGAAGTAGTTGTCGGCCTCGACCGCCTCGATCGGGTGGTCGGTTTCATAGTCCCAGCTCCGCACGGGCCGGGTCAGGTTGCCGGAAATGGCTTTCACCACGTCACCTCCAGTTGTTTTAGGTAGCCGCGAAAAAGGGTCGCGCGCGGCGATGTGTCACCCCGCGGGCGGAATTGATTCTGCGAAATCGTCAAGTGAACGGGAGGGAACCGACGCCCGCCCGGCCATCGCCAAGCCGTCAGCCGGCTCTGATCAGGAATGGGCGTGTCCCGACCTACCGGCGCGGCTGACTGACCGTTCTCTGGGAACCCGGAAGGCGATGCCTTAGGTTACGGTTCCGCCGGGTGTTTGATGGCCACCGCGCGGACAACCGCACAATCGTATCGAAGCTTGCGGGCTTCATCCCTTTTTCGTCGGAGATCCTCATCCGTTCCACCACCGCTCTTAATGAGTTCCCGCGTTGCTACGACCCTCACAACAGCCTTGGCAGCGGCATTCAAAACCCAGTCCTCAGGATCCCACCAATCATAGAAGCGGAGTAACACCCGGTCTCCTATCGTCACGAAGTCTCTCTCGTACAGGGCAAGGTTGTCCATCAGGGCAATGCGATAATCGCGGCTCAAGGGGCCAGAAACCGTACTTACGGTCGAACCGTCGGCCCTGCAGAATGGTTGGTGGGGGAATATCGGCAGATAGGCAAGGA
>JANQJG010000171.1 GCA_028281785.1 Rhodospirillales bacterium | reverse complement strand
GAGAAGGTGCTGGCGCTCGGCTTCCCGGTGCTGCTTCTGATCGCCTGGCAGCTCATCGTCAATGCCGGGATTCTGAACCCACGCTGGTTTCCCCAGCCGACGAAGATCGCGGCCGCGCTATGGGACCTCATTGTCAGCTATGACGAGTTCTCCAAGACCAGCCTGCTCGGCCGTCCCTGGCTGGCGGCCGAGGCCTATCGCGAGGGCGGGCTCGCCGCCGTCTGGGGCCTGTTCACGGAAAGCCATGTGTTGATCACGCTGTTCCGCGTGGTCGTCGGCTTCATGATCGGCGCGGTGCCGGGCATCCTCCTCGGCATGATCATGGGCGTCAACAAGACCGTCCGGCTGATGCTCGACACCACGCTATCGGCCGTCTACGTGCTGCCGAAGATCGCCATCTTCCCGATCATGATGCTGATCTTCGCCAACCCTTTCGGCGAGGGGCCGAAGATCGCCGTCGTCGCCATCTCGGCCTTTTTCCTGGTGGCGATCAGCACCATGGCCGGCGTCCGCGACATCGATCACGTCCTGCTCCAGGCCGGGCGCAATTACGGCGCCCGGGGGTGGCGGCTCTACCGGCATGTCATCATCCCCGCGGCGCTGCCGATCATCTTCGCGGGGCTCCGGCTCGCGCTCGGCACCGCGCTCATCGTCATCATCGCCATCGAGTTCATCCGCGCCAAGCAGGGCGTCGGCTTCATGACCTTCTACTACTGGGAGATCCTGGTGCCGGAGAAGATGTATGCCGGCCTCTTCGTGGTCATGGCCCTGGGCGTGATCCTCACCTACGGCCTGCAATGGGTCGAGCGCAAGGTCATGCCCTGGCAACGACGGTGAGGGTTCGCTGCGCGCGCCGCCCCGTGCCCGCCGATAGATTTTGGGACCGCCTACCCGACTATCGTTTGGCCGATCAGCACCGAACCAGACGCAAGAAGAAGTATTAGCACGACTGATCGAAACAGCCTCTCGCTCACGCCCTTGTAGATGCGCGACCCGATGAACGAGCCGAGCATGGTGGCGGGAAGGCAAAGGGCGACGATCAGCCAAACATCGCGTGTCACTTGCCCCGCAATGATCATGGCAATGCTGGCGGCAGTGAGAACTAACAGATTAAACGGCTGATAAGTGGCCCGTTGCATCTCGCTTGCCCCACCTTTCAGCTGAAGCCAGATGAGCGGCAACGGACCCGACAGACCAGCAAACCCGCCCAGAAATCCGCCGCCAATTCCCACCAGCCCATCGTGCTGTTTGTTCACTGTTGGCGAGATTCTGATTTTGGAGAAGCCGAGCAATTGAAGCGTCGAATAGGCAATCAGGAAAATGCCGATCGAGAACCGCAATGTGGAGGGTGAGGCGTAGGCCAGCGCAAGTACGCCGAGCGGCACGCCAGCTGCGCCGCCAATCAAAAACGGTGTGACCCTTTCCCAATTGAACGATTTTCGGAGACTGCCCAAACTCATCAGTTGAGCGGCGACCGAAGCGAGGGCAATCAATGGGGGGACGACAGGCGCGGGCAGAGCATGAAACCAAAAGCCTGAGGCGACTAGCCCAGTCCCGAAACCGGAAAACCCAGTGACAAAGCCCGCGACGAATGCGCCGGCAACGACGACGGAAACGGACAGCAGGTCAGGTGCGATGGAAATCATACAGAACCAGTAATGCGGTTCCGACGCGATATCGACCGTTTTATCCGCTTATCCGACACTGGAACCAGGAGCTGAGTACGAGCATCCGCCCGGACCGCATCCCCATTGGCGAGGTGCGCGGATCGGAGGCGCTCGATCTCCTGAAGGCTTGGGGCACCGGCCATTCCGGCGCTGCCGATCATCTTCGCCATCGAGTTCATCCGCGCCCAGACGCTCAGCGAATCCGTCGCGACGTTCCTCGAGGTTGGCGTACTGCTCAGCGCACAGTACGTCGATCATCCGGCCGGAGCCAGCCCTCGCGCCCCAATGAAGCTAAAGGTCTCTCCAACTCCCTCTGATGGCTGACATCACCTTTGTCAATTTTTGGTTGTTTAGACAATCGAATCGCGAAACTACTTGCGGCACCCCGAAACGGAGCCGGCTATCCGAGGGACACAAG
>JANQJG010000149.1 GCA_028281785.1 Rhodospirillales bacterium | reverse complement strand
CAAATCGCAAGCTTGCGGCCTGATCGGTCCGAAAGCTTGCGATTTGGCAACACCTGAAATGGGGGCGAAGGGCCGCCCCAAACCCCCATTTCGCCTTGTAACAATTGAAAAAAAGTACAGTGAGCAAAGCGAACGACTTTTTTTCACGGAGAACTCCGTAAAAAAGGTCGCGGGAGCGGCCGATCCCTCGGACGCTCCCGCGTGTTCGAACCGTCGGTCGGTCGTTACCGCTGCACGCGGCCGGAGACGTCGCCGCCGGCGAGCTTCTCGACTTCGGCCACGGTCACCCGGTTGAAGTCGCCGGGGATCGTGTGCTTGAGCGCGCTCGCCGCCGCGGCATACTCCAGCGCCTGCTGGCCGTTCTCGTAGCCATAGGTCAGCAACCCGTAGATCAGGCCGGACGCGAAGGAATCGCCGCCGCCGACCCGGTCCACGATGTCGGTGATCTCATAGCGGCGGGAGAGCTTGAAGCCGTCCTTGTCGCGCAGGCACCCGCCCCAACCGTTGTAGTCCGCGCTCTTGCTCTCGCGCAGGCTGACGGCGCAATGGGTCAGATGCGGGAAGGTCTCGAACATCTTGGCCGTCAGCGCCTCGTACTTCGCCGTGTCCAGCTTGCCGCTGGTGACATCGACATCGATGGTCACGCCGAGGCACATCTGGCAATCTTCCTCGTTGGCGATGGCGACGTCGGTGTATTTGACGACCTCGCGCATGATCTCGGGCGGCTGCTTGCCCCATTTCCACAGCTTGCCGCGATAGTTGAAGTCGCAGCTCACGGTAACGCCGGCGGCCTTCGCTTCCTTCACGCATTCGACGGTGAGTTCGGCTGCGCTTTCGGTCAGCGCCGGGGTGATGCCGCTGACATGGATCCAATCGGCGCCGTCATACACCTTCTTCCAGTCGATGGCGCCGGGGCCGGCGAGGGCGATCGCCGAGTTGTCGCGGTCGTAGACGACGGTGGAGCCACGCTGGTTCGATCCGGTCTCGGTGAAGTAGATGCCGAAGCGCCCGGGGCCGCGCGCGATCAGCGACGTATCGACGCCGAACCGCCGCATTTCGGCGATGCAGGCGCGGGCGATCTCGTTCTCGGGAAAGACGGATACGAAGGCCGAGCTCAGGCCGTAATTGGCGAACGCCACGGCCGCGTTGCCCTCGCTGCCGCCGAAGGTGGCCTCCAGCACCGGCGACTGGAACAGCCGCTCATGGCCGGGCGACTTCAGCCGCAGCATCATCTCGCCGAAGGTGATGACACGTTTGCTCATTGCGATTTTCCTCCCTCGCAAACTGTCGATGGGTCGCGCGCTAGGCGCTCATGAACTCATTTGCCGCCGCCACAAGGCTCTTCGCCGCCGCGCGGATCTCGTCCAACGTCTTGCCGGCCTTGTAGAGGTTGGAGCCGATGCCGAAGCCGTTGGCGTTGACCTTCCAGTAATCGGCCATGTTCTTCTCGCTGATGCCGCCGACCGGAACCACCTTGACGTCCTTTGGCAGGACCGCGCGGATCGCCTTGATGACCACCGGCGGGCAGGCCTCGGCCGGAAACACCTTGAGACCGTCGGCGCCGCATTTCAGCGCCGCGAACGCCTCGCTCGGCGTCTGCACGCCGGGCGTGCAGTACAGGCCGCGCGCCTTCGCCGCGGTGACCACCTCGGGGTCGAAATGGGGCGCCACGATCAGGCGGCCGCCGACATCGGCGATGGCGTTGACCGCATCCGCGCTCATCACCGTGCCCGCGCCGACCAGCATCCTGTCGCCGTAGCTGGCGGCGATCGCCTTGATACTGTCGAGGGGATCGGGCGAGTTCATCGGGACCTCGACGATGGTGAAGCCCTCCTCGAACAGGAGGTCCGTCACCGGAATCGCTTCCTCCGGCTTGATACCCCGGAGAATGGCGATCAGCGGCATCTTCTCCAGGCAGGCATCAAGGGTGAGACTTGTGTTCGTCATGATGTCGTCCTTCTTGGTTCCAGTTATTGGTGTACGTCCGCCCCCGACGCGCCGAACCGAAGGTTCCGCGTCCTCGGTCAAGTCCTCCTGCTTTACACTCAGGGGCGGTCGCGCCCGGGACGCGACTTGGAGACCACTTATAATCAATACGCTCGCGGGGTCACGCCCTAATTTGGCCGAAACGCGTCCAGGCCGGTCGAGGACGGATCAGAAATGCCGGATGCCCGGGACCCTGCAACCCCCGCGCGTATAGACCTGGCGAATGGCGCATGAGGTGGTGAGCTCGATGACCATGCTGCCCCTATCGCAGGACTGAAGGTTGAGCCAGGCATTGAAACCGAGCAACGGATAGTCGCCGTCGTCACCGCTGCTGGAGCCGCCGCGGATGCGCGAGAACACGAGCTTTTCGATGTCGGCCCGGTCGACGCCGAGCTGCTCGGCGCGGGCGTAGACCACATCGGGACAACTGCGAGCCTGGCGAGCCTTGTCGGTGGACTGCATACCTTCGCAGCCGGACAGGATCACGGAAACCGGAAGCAACAGGGGGGCCCACCAACGCATGGCTTGTCCTCCTCGGCGGTGCCTGCCTTGCCCGTTCTTCAGGAGACATGGGCATGCCCGCCGGTTGGCACAAGACGCCGATGGCGCGCTCAAGCGGTGTCCGAGAGTTCCTTGCGAAGATGCTTGAGCGCCGGAGTCACGATCGCCACGAAATAGGACTCGCGCAGCCGGCGCTGGGCCGCGGCGTTGGTCACGAAGCCCCGGGCCCCGGCATGAAGCATGGCCGCGTTGGCCGCGCGCAGCGAAAGCTCGGATGTGGTCAAACGTGCCTGAAGGACCCGCCGCAGGAACGCCCCGTCGGTCTCGAGAGGCGTCGCCGCCAGCGTCCTTACCTCCTCCTCCAGTTCGGACAGCGCCTCGGCCATCTCCTCCGGGCGGTCGTCCAGGAACCGATTGACGTGTTCCCGGGTCCGATCGGCCCGCCTCATGATCTCGATGGAGGCGCGGATCAGGCCGATCCCCATTCCGGTCTGCATGAGGATGAAGCCGGGCTTGATGCGCGGCAGGACCGAGGAGGCAGGATCGGCCAGCACCCATTCCTCCGGGACGAACACATCGCGGAAACGCACGCTGAATGTTCGCGTGCCCTCGAGCGCCATGAAGGACACGTTCTGCGACAGGCGAAGCCCCTCCCAACCGCAGTCGATGAGGGCCATGACGGTGCGGTTGCTCTCGCCGGCACGGAAGATCGCGCCGAAGAAGTGGTCGTCCCCGAGATTGGAAACCCAGGGCAGCGTCCCGCTCACGCGGTAACCGCCCTTCACCGGCTCGCCGCGAAGGATCAACGGCTCGATGCCGGAGAAAGCCTTCATGGGGTTGGACAGAGCCGTGCCGCCCAGGCGTTCGCCGGCGGCCACACGTGGCAAGAGCGTCTGCCGGGTGAAGCCGTTGTCGCTTACCTCCATGTAGTAGGCGCATGCGTTCTGACACCAGCCGAGGAAGGCGGTCGACAGGCATTCCTCGGCCAGCACCGCCATGGCCTCGATGGTCGTTGCCATGCCGGTGCCATCGGGGAGGGCCGTCGGCAGATGCTGGCGGAAGGCCCCGGCGTCGCCGACTTCTCGAAGCACGTCCTCCGGATAGAACCCCTCCCGGTCGATGCGCGGGGCGAGGGGGGTGAGTTCCTTCTCGGCGATCCGGCGGATGTCATCGATCAGGGCCGCGCCGTCGTCCGTGGCGTCAATCGACGGCGGGAGGCCAAGCGGCTGGGTGAGCATATCTCGCCTCCGCGTCTCAAGCGCTGGAAACCGTGAGGGCAACGGGGTTGGTCATCGTCGCCGCGACCGGCGACCATTTGACGGCGTGGGCAACCAGGGTGTCGAGTTCTTCGCGGCTCGCCTCGCCCTCGACCCGTGCGCGGACCCGGATATCGGTGAAACCCAGCCGCTTCTCGGAGAGGTCGCCAACCCCCCAGACGGCGGTGACGTTCAAATCGCCCTCGATCTCCAGCTCGATGGCCGTCAGGGGGATTCCCCGGGCCGTGGCGTTGGCATGAATGCCCACCGAAAGGCATGAGCCGAGGGCGGCCAGCGCGGCTTCGGATGGGTTTGGCGCGGTGTCGTCGCCCAGGAGCTGAGGCGGCTCGTCCACGACATGGGCATCGAGATCCCGCACATAGGTGAGGTTGCGGAACCGGCCCTCGCAGACGGTGCGGGCCTTGAGCGTCACCACCTTCCCCGGGTTCGCCTTGCCCCTCTCGGCGAGCTCGGCGAGGCCGGCGCCGTCGATCGGGCGGAGCGTCGTGGATGTCTGGACAGCGGTTGTGATGGTCATGGGATAATCCTCTCTCTTTTCCAAGTATCTTCGTTCGTGGATAGCCTGCGCCTCAGTCGGCGCGGCGCCAGTTCACGCGCTTGATGGCGAGAACGCACAAGCCGTCGAGCAGGAACCCGATGGCGCCGATCAGGACGACGATGGCGGCCAGCCGGTCGTATTCCAGGGTGTCGCGGGCGTCGTTGATGCTGTAGCCGAGGCCGCTGGTCACGCCCAGATACTCGGCCGGAACCAGGACGATCCAGGCGACGCCGAGGGCGAGTCGAATGCCCGTCAACATGTCCTGGGCAATGGCCGGGAAGACCACATGGCGGAGCACCTGGATCTCGTGGCCGCCGAGATTGCGCGCGACCTTCAGCCATTGCGGGTCGATCCGCCGGAGGCCGTTGGCCGTGGCGAAGATGATCGGCCAGATCGCCGCCGCCGCGATCAGGAACACGATGGCCGCGTCCCAGGTGGCGAAGGCGAGGACGGCGATCGGCATCCAGGCCAAGGGGCTGATCATGCGCAGGAACTGGAACGGCGTGTGCGAGGCCCGCCGGAATGCCGCATAGCGCCCGACCGCGACGCCGATCGGAATCCCAACCGCCGCCGCCCAGGCGAGTCCGAACCCGATGCGGGACAGGCTGGGCCCCGCCATGTCCCACAGGCCGCCGCCAAGCAGGATGTCGGTCAGGGCGGCCAACGCTGGGACGGGGGCGAAGCCGGCGAAGGATGTGGTGTCGGGATTGGCCGCGATGAGGACGCCGCCCAGCCACCACAGTCCGAGCAGCGTGAGAATTCCGGCGAGGGGAAGCCACGCACGCCTCGCCGCCGACTTGGCGGCGCGTGCTAGAAAGCGCTCGAGCGCTCCCGGGCCCGTCGCGATGGCCTCGACATCGGCGGTCATAGGGAGATGATCTCCTCGCGCTCGAAAGGGTTTGCCGGATCGACGCCGGGGCTCGATTCCCAGCCCGGGTACGTCTCCATCGCCTGCTTGACGAAGCGGTAGTCGACGAGGTCCCGGGCCGCGAATTCCGGGTCAAGTTGACGCAGGAATGCCGTATCCCCGGCCACCAGGGTCTCGTTCATGGCGTTGACGATCAGCCGGGTCGCCGACGGATAGGGCCAGGGCGAGAAGTCGATGCGGCCATTGCCCCAGTGGGCGTGCCGGATCGCCTCCGGCTCGGCATAGTCGGCCGGGTCGTAATGGGTCATCGCGCGCTGGACGACCTTCTCCGGCATCGGAAGGTAGCGCTGGCCGTCGCGGGACAGGAGCTCCGCGACCTCCTGCTTGTTCTCGGAGGCGTAGATCTCGGCGCGCACAACGGCGTTGACGACCTTCTGGGTCCATTCCGGCCGGCGCTCGGCCTCGTCCTCATGCATGCAGACGACGCAGCACGGGTGGTTCTTCCAGATGTCGCCGGTGAAGCGCAGCATGCGTGCCCCGGCGAGCAGCTCGCCGGCGGCGTTGAACGGCTCGGCGACGATGTAGGCGTCGATCTTGCGGGCGGCCAGGGCCGGCGGCATATCCGGCGGCGGCATGACCAGAAGGTTCACCTCGTCCGGCGCCAGCAAGTCCTTCTGGTCGCGAATTACCGGCCTCAGCCCGGCATGGCGCAGCGCCATCTGGAGGACGACGTTGTGCATCGAATACCAGAAGGGCACGGCGACCTGCTTGCCGCCGAGGTCGCGGAAACCCTTGGCTTGGACATGCTTGCCGGTCACGACGCCGGAACCGTTGGTGTGGCACCAGGCCATGATCTTGACGGGAAAGCCGTTGTTGTAGCGCATCCAGACGGGGATGGGCTTGAGCAGATGGACAAGATTGAACCGACCCGCGGCGAAGCCTTCGACCAGGGTCGACCAGCCGCGGATCAAGGTCGGTTTGGCGGCCTCCAACCCTTCCTCCTCGAAATAGCCGAGGGCATGGGCGACGAGCAGAGGCGTCGCGTCGGTGATCGGGATGTAGCCGATGCGCACGACCTCGTCATCGGGCTTGCGCAAGGCGCCATAGGCGCCGCCCGGAAGGCCGGCGGCCGCCGCGGCGAGGCCGCCGGCGGCAAGGAAGTCGAGGCTTCGGCGCCGGTTGATGGGGGCGCCGAGGGGATTTCTCTGATGCTTGTTGGCCATGGCCACTCTCCTGTTTGCAGCGCCCTCGCGGGGCGCACAGGATGGATTGACAAAGTGTTCCGAGGTGGATCTCCGGCGGCCCGCGCGGGTCAGGCCGCCCGGAGACAGAGGCTCGTCTCGAACTGGCGCATGATGGTGTTGCGTACCGCGAGAACGGCTGGCGATCCCCGGTCACGCGGGCGGGGAAGGCTGATCGGCAGCTCGGCGCGGATTCGCCCGGGCCGGTCGCCCATCACCAGGACCCGGTCGGCCATCACCGCCGCCTCTTCGATGTCGTGGGTGACGAGCAAGACGGTCAGGCCAAGTCGGCCCGTGACGCGAACCACCTCGTCCTGCAGGGCGGCGCGGGTAAACGCGTCCAGGGAGGAGAAGGGCTCGTCGAGGAGCAGCACATCCGGCTCCGTCGCCAGCGAGCGGGCCAGGGCGACGCGTTGCTGCTGTCCGCCCGAGAGCGTCTGCACGTTGGCGTCGGCCTCATCTTCCAGGCCCACCAGGCCGAGCGTCCGCCGGGCGGTTTCCGCCTTGCCGCGCCGCGCGCCCGCGAAGGTCAGTCCCAAGGCGGCGTTTTCAGCGGCCGTCATCCAGGGATAAAGCGAAGGCTGCTGGAACATCAGGTTCCATTTTGAGCTCGGCCCCGTCACCGGCCGACCGTCGATCCGCACGACGCCGGCCGATGGCCGAATCAGCCCGGCGAGGATGTGCAGCAGCGTCGACTTGCCGCAGCCGCTGCGTCCGATCAGCGCGACCGTTTCGCCGGGCGCGACCTGTCCGCCGACTTCGGCAAGCACGGGGATGCCGCGCCGTTCGAACCGATGGCTCACGCCCTCGAATGCGATGCTAGCCCCCATCTCCAACCGACCTTCCGACTTAAAACACATATATTTTAATGTGTATTTCTATATTTAACATTATCAAATGATATAAATTGAAATCAATACAAATTTATAGTGTGAAATATGTTGACACTGATCGGGCCAAAGGATCAAGCAATCACTTGCATTAAGCGGCTCAGGAAC
This sequence comes from Rhodospirillales bacterium, assembly GCA_028281785.1. GTDB lineage: Bacteria > Pseudomonadota > Alphaproteobacteria > Rhodospirillales > Shumkoniaceae > JANQJG01. The sequence goes on along the minus strand of JANQJG010000149.1, from coordinate 2,531 downwards.
GTTTGAGGCGCTGGCGCTCGACAGGCCGCAAGGCGAATACGGCGGTCGCGACGCCAAGGGCACAGGCCACGACCATCACCCAGACCGAGGCCTCCCAGCTCCCCGAGAATTGAACCACGGCGGCCAATGCCGGCGGTCCGATGACCTGCCCGGAGTTGGAGCCCTGGACGAGGAGGCCGTTGGTCGTCCCGACCTGGGCCGGACTGGGTGAGAACACCGGAGCGCCGGAAAGGACGGCCGTCGGCAGCATGCCGCCAAAACCGGAAAACACGAGGCAGAGGAGGTAGCGAAACCCATCGGGCACGGCGTCGGAGAAGATCCCCACACAACAAAGCCCCATGACGGCGGCCGCCAAGGTGATCAGGGACCAGTGCCGGGCACCCCTGTGGAGCAGCCACCCGGCCATGAGGTTGCCGGGCACGTTCAGGGCGACGGCGAGCGCGGTCAGCGCCGCCGCCACGCCCGTGGAAAGACCGCGCTGTTCGATCATGAAGCTCGGCAGCCAAACCATCAGGGCAAGCCAGGGAATGGTGTAGAGGCCGAAGCACAGGGCCAGCAGCCAGGGGCCGGGTACGGCCATCGTTGATCGGAGGTTGCCGGCGAAAGAGGAGCTGCCGGCGCCGAAGGTGGCGAGGCGCGGGCGCCCGGCCGTCAGCATGAGAGCGAACCAAAGGGCCGCGCCGACGGCGGCGGTCAGCCACAGCACCCGCCATCCCGAGGCTTGGAGAATCAGGGGCGCGACCACCATCATCAGGGCGGTGCCGGCGGGCATATAGGTTCCCCAAACACCGAGGGCGAGCCGCCTGTCACGGACGGCCGCGGCGCGCGCGATGACCGAAGGCGCGGAAACCGCTACCGAGATAAAACCGAAGCCCTCGAAAACCCGAGTGAGGAGCAGAAGGCCCTCGCCCATGGCGCCGGCCCCGATTGCGCTGGCGGTGGCCAGGGCGACGAGGCCGACAAGGGTCAGCCGCCAATGCCCGATACGGTCGGCGAGCGTGCCGGCAAGCAAACCCGCGACCATGCCAGTGACCGAGAAAGCGGACACGACCCAGCCGCCGACAACGAGGCCCATGTCCAGCTCCGCGCGCATGCCAGGGAGGGCCGGGGGCAGCTTGCCCACATGGGAGGCGGCGATCATGCCCGCACCCACGGCCAATCCGATCAGTTTCCAATCCGTTGTATCCGCCCCCGACATGCCGTCGGGTACTAGCCCGGAATCAGTCTTTCTGACAAGCTTTCCCCCGGCCTTTTCAGCCCGTCAAGGACAGGGCCTGACAGGACAGACCTAGTATTAATTTTTGGTGACAGCACAAAGTGTTGTGGAACTGCCCGCGGCCTCGGGCTAGGATTCAAGGGAGGACAACAACCGGATCGGGCAGGGGGATGGTGCATCGCGCGGGTCAGATCCAACCAGGGATCCGCAGACCGATATCAGACTTCCGCCCCGAGACGAAAGCTCCTGCCCGCCGATCGGGCACGCCGCGCCCCCGCTCAAAACCGCGACACATAACCTGCAATGGAGAAGTCGATGGGTAAGCGTTCCGCCCGTCGGGCCCAAGTGCTCGACGCGACCATCCATCCCCTGTTCAGCGATGGATCCAGCTGGGATCCGATGAACCAAGAGGATCGCGACCAGAAGTACGTCCGCAGGGTACGTCCGCGCAGCGCCAACCAGCGCGCGTTGCTCGAGGCGATCGACGCGGATCACTTGGTTCTGGCTCTCGGTCCGGCGGGCACGGGCAAGACCTATCTGGCGATCGCCAAGGCCGTGGAGGCCCTGGAGGCCGGCAGGGTCGGCCGCATCCTGCTGTCGCGGCCGGCGATCGAGGCCGGCGAGAGCCTCGGCTTTCTGCCCGGCGATGTCGAGAACAAGATGGCGCCTTATCTGCGCCCGCTCTACGACGCGCTCAATGATCGGCTCGGAGGCAAGCGTCTGCGGGCATGCATGGCGGATGGCAGTATCGAGATCGCACCGGTCGCCTTCATGCGGGGATGCACGCTGAACAACGCGTTCATCATCATCGACGAGGCTCAGAACTGCACCTATGCCCAGCTCAAGATGCTGCTGACGCGTTTGGGCTGGCACTCGACGATGGTCTTTACCGGCGATCCCGATCAGAGCGATCTTCTGACCGGCATGTCGGGGCTCAGCGAGATCGCCAGGCGGCTTCAGCCGCTGGAGGGCATTTCGGTGGTTCAGCTCGATGAGGAGGATGTGGTCCGGCATCCGCTGGTTGCGAGCATGCTCGCCGTGATCTGAGACATGCTCTAGCGGGCTGCTGAAGGACTCGTTGAAGGGCCTTGCCTCGTCCTTCGAGACGGCGCGTCGCGCCTCCTCAGGATGAGGCAAGATATTGACGGGATTGACCTCATGCTGAGCAAGGTCGAAGCACGAGGTCAATCATGGAGGTACCCTTTTTCAACAGCCTGCTAGTGTTCTGTCCCATAAGTAACTGATATAAATATGGGCATCCCTTCACCAGGAGAGTGCCCATGCCCCGTGGTCGTCCGCTCGCTCCCATCCTGCT
>JANQJG010000144.1 GCA_028281785.1 Rhodospirillales bacterium | reverse complement strand
CGTTAAGGAGAGGTGGCCGAGTGGCTTAAGGCGCACGCCTGGAACGCGTGTGGGTGGGAAACTGCCTCGTGGGTTCGAATCCCACCCTCTCCGCCATATTCAGTTTGTTCCCAGCCATCGGGGTGGTGGGTTTCGAACCCACGACCTTCAATGCTGCGCGCGGAGCGCGCGGGGTTCGAATCCCACCCTCTCCGCCAGCCTTCGCTCTTCGAGCTTCGGCTGGCTTACGCCAGTAAGCCTGACGAAGTCGATAGAGCGAGGCTGCCCTCCGAAGCCTTGGCGTAGGAGGGCTGGTTCAGGAAGCGCGCCATGTTCTACGTCTACCTCATTCGCAGCGAGGAGCACCCTGAACAGCGCTACGTCGGATTCACGACCGATCTCAAAGAACGCATGGCCACACACAACGCCGGTGGATCGGTCCATACAGCCAAATTCAAGCCTTGGTCCCTAGTCACCTACCTTGCGTTTGTCGACAAACGCAAAGCGAAGGAGTTTGAGCACTACCTCAAGACCGGTTCGGGAAGGGCATTCGCGAACAAGCGGTTTTGGTGATGACCATAGAGCGGACTCCGAACGCCCACCCTCTCGCGGCCGAGCCGCCCCGTACCCTCTCCCTGACAATCTTCGCAGGTCCGCGCCGGGCGCGACAGCCAGCGGCGGTATCCTGGATAGTTCGGGCCGGCCGACCGCCGGACTGTATCGGCAACGCCGCCCCAAGGCGCTTGATCTCAATGAAATCAATGACTACATTGAGATCATATTTAGTGTGGAGGATCGGATATGGCCAGCATCACCATTCGCAATCTCGACGATGGCCTGAAACAGAGGCTGCGTGTCCGCGCCGCCGAGCATGGCCGGTCGATGGAGGAAGAGGCTCGGGAGATCCTTCGTGACGTCGTCGGCAACGGCACGCCGCCGCGCGACCTTGCCGCCGCCATCCGTAAGCGTGTCGCCCCTCTGGGCGGCGTCGATCTCGATGTGCCGGAACGGGAGCCGATGCGCGATCTGGTCCGGTTCGACTGACTGCCTCCCATGATCCTGCTCGACACCAACATCGTCTCAGAGCTGTTGCGCAAGACGCCGGACCCAAAGGTCGAAGCCTGGCTCGCCGCGCAGGAGGGCGCCGAGGTCTATCTCAGTGCGGTGAGCGAGGCGGAGTTGCGCCTTGGCGTTGCCGTCATGCCCGCCGGACGCCGCCGCGCCGCGCTCGCCAACATGATGGACGACATTCTGCAGGAGGATTTCCGGGCGCGTATCCTGCCCTTCGACAGCCCGGCCGCTGCCGTCTACGCGGTCATCGCCGCCGAACGGCGTGCAGCCGGTCGACCGATCAGCCAGTTCGACTGCCAGATCGCGGCGATCGCGCGCTCGAATGATGCCGCCGTCGCGACCCGGAACGTCCGGGACTTCGAAGGGTGCGGAATCGAGATCATCGACCCCTGGCAGGGCCCACCCAAAGAGGGCTCGGCGGGGGATGGCCGATGAACGCGGTCGAGATCGAGGTGGTCATATCAAAGCTGGCGGCCGCTGCCGCAATCTAGGAATAATACCCTATATCCGGCGCTGTCTCCCCCCACGCAAAGAGCCATAATTGCCTCTTGTTAGAACGATTCTAAATACCATATATTTAGAACTGTTCTAATTCCAAGGCTCACGACGACCGGAGACAAGACATGGACGGCGGCAGCAAATGCCCGGTGACCGGCCGGGTTCACATTTCCAATCGGGACTGGTG
>JANQJG010000116.1 GCA_028281785.1 Rhodospirillales bacterium | reverse complement strand
AACTTCGCCTTCCAAGACCGATCCTCCAAAAATCAGCCTTGAATCATAAATCCCTAGCCAGGGGAACCCCTAAAATCCTAATTCGTCACTACAGCCTAGGGCCTGTTGGTACGCCGGCTTCGGTGAAAGGTAAGATCTACCTCTCGCTCGAGCAGAAGCCACCGCGATTCTTTATTCGTTTTCCAGTCCGACCGGTTGCCGGTGTTTGATCTGACGCCGAACGGTAAGAAGGATGGCGCCGACGGCCAGCACCAGGAAGAAGGCGGCTATGGGTTGCGTGAGGAAGATCATGAGGCTGCCCTCGGATTTAACCAGAGCCTGGCGCATGCTCTCCTCAAAGGGGCGAGTCAGGATGAAGGCGATCAGCAGCGGCGCTACCGGCACGCCGAACAGCCGGAGCACGTAGCCGAGCAGTCCGGCGCCGAGCATCACGAAGACGTCGAAGACGCTGTTGCGCATGGCATAGCTGCCGGCGACGCACATACTGAGGATGACGGGATAGAGCACCACCTTCGGCACCTTGAGGACCTGCACGATCGGCCGCATGGCCAAGCCGCCGATCAACCCGGTGAAGGCCAGGGCCGCGAATAGGGCGACGTAGATGGAATAGACCACGTCGGGATGGTTCGTGAAGATCAGCGGCCCCGTGGTCACGCCGTGAATCATCAGCGCCCCGAGCAGGATCGCGGTCGGTGGATCGCCGGGGATGGCGAGCGCCAGCATCGGGATCATCGCCGAGCCGGTCACCGCGTTATTGGCGGACTCCGAGGCCGCAACCCCCTCGATAGCGCCCTTGCCGAACTTCTCCGGCCGCCTCGAGGCACGCTTGGCCTCGCCGTAACCGAGGAAGGTGGCCACCGCTGCACCTAGGCCCGGAAGCATCCCGATGAAGGAACCGAGGACACCGGAACGGATCATCGGAACGGCACAGAGCCTCCACTCCTGTCCGGTAATCCGGTTGGCGTCGCGATCGGCTCCCTTGAGGTCGATCATCTTGACGCCGGTGGTGAAGGACTGTTCGGCTTGGGTGAACATCTCGGCGATGGCGAACAGGCCGATCAGCAGGGGGATGTAGGCGAAGCCGTCGAACAACTCAAAGGTTCCGAAGGTGAACCGCGGAACACTCAGCATGGGATCGGCACCAACGGTCGCCATCAACATGCCGATCCCTGCGGCCAGCAGACCCTTGAGCATCGAGTCTCCCGACAGGACCGCGACCACCGTCAGCGCGAAGATCAGCAGGCACGCAATCTCGGCCGGCCCAAACTTTAGGGCGAACTCCGCCAACTGCGGCGCGATCAAGATCAGCAGCACGACGCTGAACAGCCCGCCATAGATGGAGGCGTAGAGGGCCATCTTCAGTGCTTTGCCGGCCTGTCCCTGGCGGCCCAACTCATAGCCGTCGAGACTGGTCGCCGCCGAGGCAGGAGTTCCGGGTGCGTTGAGCAGACAGGCCGAAATGCTGCCGCCATAGATTCCCGAGCCGTAGAGGCCCAGCAGCATCAGCATGGCCGGCGTGGTATCCATCCATATGGTCAGCGGGACGGCAAGGGCTACCGCCATTGTCACGGTCAGCCCCGGGATGGCGCCGACGATTACGCCGACGACTGTCGAGACGAGGAGGATCGCTAAATTGACCGGCTGGGCGATTTCGACGATGGCGTTGACAAAGAGTTCCATGACGAAGGACTAGATCGGCAGGCCTTCGAAGATGCCGGGCGGGAGCTCGAGCATAAAGAACTTGAGAAAGACCAGCTTGGTAACAATGGGCACCAAAACCGCCATGGGCACGACGATCAGCCAGCGCCTTTCGCCGAAAATGACGAAGAACAGGAACAGCGCCAGGATCGAAGTCAGCGTGAACCCAAGCACGCCGAGCAGTGACGCATAGCCGAATGAGAGCACCAACGCGAACAGCACTCGGCGGCGTGCCGCGGGGTCCCGCAACCGTCCCAGTTTATGGCCATCGGCGGGATGCAGTACGATCAGTGCGCCCATTAGCAGGCATATACCGCCCGCGATGTAGGGAAAGAGCTCGGGCCCTACCGTGAAATATTCACTACCGGCCGTTTTCTGCCAGTCGTCGGGTATCGACGGCACGGCCAGGGCAAGGAAAAACAAGGCAAGAATGCACACGCCTGCTCCGAAGATACGGTCCACTCTCATTAGCCCTGCTCCTCCCCGTCCCCAGAAGCCCGCCGTTTGTGCGGGTGTTTACTTGCTCAGGCTCTTGACGGCCTCGTTAATGTTCGCCGACATTGTCTTCATGGCGGCCATGAAGTCGTCACCATTCAAGTAAGCGGTCTCCATCAGCAGTTTGCCGGCGAGCTTTTCCCAGACCGTGCTGTCCAGGCCCTTCTTAAAATTATCGTGAAGGTACTGGACCGCTTCGTCAGGGGTGCCGGATGGAGCCACGATACCCTTCTGGTTCTCGATATAAACGTCATAGCCGAGTTCCTGCATGGTTGGCACGTCCTTGAACGTATCGAGGCGCGATTGCGAGGCCAGGGCGAGCAGGTTGATGGTCCCGGCTTGGTATTGCGCCGCCGCCTCTTCGGGGCCGGCGAGGGTGATGTCGATATGGCCGCCGAGAAGGCCCGCCATCATCGGCGCACCACCTTTGTACGGCACGTGACGCATATCAATGCCAAGAGCCTTGGTCGCCACCAACATGGTCGAATGATAGAGCGTGCCTTGTCCCGAGGAACCATAGACCAGCTTGCCCGGGTCCGCTTCCGCCTTGGCTTTCAGGTCGGCGATGGCTTTGATACCGCTGTCCTTACGCGACACGATGTAGATGCGCGAGCGGATGCAGCGCAGAACGCCGCGGAAATTGTCCAGCGAATAGCTTACTTCGCGGTGGTTCGGCACCGAGGTGCTCTCGCTGCCGCCGGCAACTAGAAGCGTGTAACCGTCGGCCTTGGATTTCGCCACGAAGTCGGCCGCGAGCGTGCCACCGGCTCCGGGCTTGTTCACCACGACGAGCGGAACCGGGAAAAATTCCTGGCTCGACGCAACGAGGTTGCGTGCAACCAAGTCGGTGCCGCCGCCTGGCGAGAACCCGACAATGATCCTGATTGGTTTCGTCGGCTCCCATGCGGCGCTGGGACCGGCGACTGCGAACACGGCAACCGCGGTCAATGCCGAAACAAAGATCTTGGATTTCATCGTTTTTCACCTCCTTTGATGCAACTCTATGATTTCTATTTGTTTTCTTGCCGGCACTTGCATGTATCAGGACAGAGTTCGCCAACTCAGCGAGTCCAACATGCGTTGTTTGCCCGCCAGCGTATGATTTTCGAACGCCTCCGCGGCCCCGATTTCGTCACCGTTGGCAATGCAGTTGACGATCTCCAGATGCTCCCGGTTCGAACGATCGGCCCGGCTCGGTCCCCCCACCCCGCGTCGCGTGAACAGTTTCAGCTCCCGCTCGGTCATCTGGTAGAAGTCGATTAGGCGTTGATTCCCCGTGGCCTCAACGATAGCGATGTGAAAATCCGTATTTAGCGCATGGTACAGATGTACGTCCTGCGCCTTCCGCGCGGCCTCTAGGCGATCCCAAAGATCGTGCAGCTGGCCCAGCAGTTCTGGCGTTGCGCGCATTGCAACCAGACGTCCCGCGGCGCGGGCCAAACCGGCGCGCACGTCATAGACTTGCAGTACGTCCTCCAGGCTGACCTCGCGGACGAAAACGCCGCGATTGTGTACCATCTTGACGAGCCCGGCCTCCGCCAGGAGAAGAAGGGCCTCGCGGATTGGGCCACGGCTGACGCCGAACCGGGCGGCCAACGTGCTCTCGGTGAGCCGCGCTCCGACCTCGATTTCTCCGCTCAGGATCATCTCTTCAAGCTGTTCACGCACCATGGCGAAAAGCGAGTCGTCGTTTCGCGCTGTAGAGTCCTTGGATGGTCCACGTTGGGCCATGTCGTGGCAGCTCCGCTTCACGTAGCGGCTCCCTGTGATTGGGGGCGTTTACAATTTCTTGTTCCAATCCCTCAAGCTGTAGCAATGTCTTCAGAACAAGACCGTTTGTCAATTATAAATCTAATTTTGTTGACAATTTATCTGGCTTCGTTAACGCTTTGTCGGAAACGCAGGCTCCGGTCAATGG
>JANQJG010000107.1 GCA_028281785.1 Rhodospirillales bacterium | reverse complement strand
TGCCGAATCGGGTGTTTGCGCAATTTCTTGTGGATAAACCTGTGATTTTTTTATGGAAATTACGTGGATAAGTTGAAAACCCTTCGAAAAAGATCCGGCGCGGCCGAAATCGAGGCCCGATTAGTGTGATGGTTCCGAAGTTCGGTACATTATGTGTGGCCGACTTCGGAAGCTGAATCACACGAGAATCAACAAGTCAGTGTGCCGATTCACGCGAGATTCGATGTATCGAATCGCGCGATCGGGACACTAGAGTATCGGCATCGGCGTGGCGCCATAGGTGGGGGCGGGGAGATTCAGAAGCTTCACGACCTCGTCCGTTTCCGGGTCCAGCCAAATCTCCAGCAGTGGACTCCGGTGACCCGCGCCCCAAAGGACCGGCGGCCCCTCGGTTTCCAAGTCCTTCTTTGAAATGTCCGTCTGTATGGCGATGATCTTGACGATATGGGTCTTGGACGTCTCGAACATGAAATGGTCGGTGTGCGGCCCCTCGACTTCATTCATGGGAATTTCTGAAACGCTCATATCCGCCGGCAAGACGTAGTTGACGATCACGCCGTCACCGCGGCCGGCACGTAGACGCTCCCCAATCGTTTCGTCCTCGGAAACGAATCGGGCGATCCGCTCAAGCTTCGCCTCCTCGATTTCAAGCAGGGATACATAGGCGGCATCAGGCGTGTAATACGCATAGAGATTGTTGATCGTGTGAAGCTTCAGGGCGTAGGCCACGCCGATTCCCGATGCGAGGCAAAGCGCGTAAACCGCCGTCAGCATCAGAACCTTGCCGGGCATGGAGGCTGGCAAATGAGGAAACCGCAACATCGATTCGAGCGCCCGCGGTAAAAAACGTCCCGTTCGCGCTTTATAGTCCAAATAGGATTGGCCGAATTTCCGCGCGCAGTCCGCCTCCTCCAAGCGGGCGAGAAGGTCGTAGGCGAACACCATCGTGATGAAGAGCACCAACGCGATGTATCGCGGCCAAAGCAGGAGGAGACCGAAACTGCAGATGATGAAGGCGATGTATTGCGGGTGGCGGATAACCGTGTAGAGTCCGCCGGTAACCGCGCCCTTGCGCCGAAGCTTCGCCCAGTACACCTGACCCGCACCCACGCAGAAGGCGAGAAGTCCGCCCAAAAACAACGCCGCGCCCACCAAATTGTGCAGGTCGATCAAAGGCGAGTGCGTGTGGTTCACGACATGAGGCAGGAAGAACTGCGGCAGCCACCGAAGGCCGGGTGTCTCCCCGAGAAAACTCAATGCGGGGCTATAAACGCCGTAGAAATAGGCGGCGAACGGCGTCGTCATGTAGATGAATTCCACCGCGATCAAGAGGTAGAATACGACGACGCCCCAGCCTGCCCGTTTCAGCGCTTTCGTGCCGCCGCTACTCGGCTCCGAGGTGGTCTCGCCCATCGGACTTTCCTCTCCATGAAGGTTTCCCAAGGCTGGTTCTTAATCCCCACGGTTCCCGCGGGTTGATCGCCGGCCCGGCGGGCGGCGCCGTCATCCGCCGGTTCACTCGGCGGCCGGCCCCACATTCACATGCGTCCGCTCGAAGGCGTCCAGAAAACGCCGCAACAGCGCTTCCTCGCTGGTGCCGTAATGGCGGCACCACTGGTGCCGCAGGGCGACTAACATGATCAACGGGATAAGGCCGGTAAAAAACTCGAAGACCAGCCGTCCCTGATATCGCTCGGAGCGCACTTCCTCGGCGGGAATCGGATCCCCGACATGCTGGGTCATGACCAGTTCGGCGACCTGGAAGAGGTGTTCGGCACCCCCCGCCTTGAGCGATTCCATCAGCAGACTCGTAAAAACGTAGCGCTGCTTGTCCATTAAGGCGATTTCCTCGCGGAAATGAGCCTTCGCCGATTCGGAATCGGGGCTCTCGTCCAGCAAGGGGATGTCTGGCCGCTTTAACCTGTTCAGCTCGGTCAGAATCTTCTCGAAAAGGCAGGTCAGCAAGCGATGCTTGTTGCCGAAATGGTGATAGATGAGCGATTTGGTCACGCCCGCCGAACTGGCGATCGCGTCCACGCCGGTGCCGTCGAAGCCTTGTTCCGCGAACAGCCGCTCGGCTGCCTCGAGAATTCGTTGCCTGGTTTCCTCGCCGCCCATGTTAGCTGCTCAAAATTGACTGATCGTTCAGTCTATTTTGCGATGCGGATCCCCTGCGGTCAAGCCCCATCAGAATGAGTCCATGCCGGCGAGAAATGCTCTAAGATGCGCGAGAAGGCCCTTTCGCGAGTTCGCTTCATGGTCGCATGCGCGGGATCGGCCGCTTTTCGTGGCGTCGAGGCGGTGGACGTCGATGTACCCGCCTCGCGTTGACCGCCGCATCACCGCTGTAACGACTGGAAAACCAGAGATGTGGGAGGAAACGTGCAACGTTCGGTCAGGCTAACCCATGGCGTGGTAACGGGGCTTCTGGCGCTCGCGCTGGTGGCTTGCGCGCCCACGACCATTCCTTTCCCCGCCGGAACGGACATCCCGGCCGATACGCCATACCGGGTCGAAGCCGATCCCGCGAAGGGGTTCCATTCCGCGTACTTTCTGCTGATTCCGGCCGGCACAAAACTTCGGAACGGCCGCATCCCCCTCCTTCTGCACACCAACAACTCCGGAAAGACCGACGACCGGGACTCCTTTCACGAGGACCTGGCGATCAAGTGGCTCAAAGATTACAGCGGCGTCGCGGAGGCCCTCCACTCCGTTCTGTTGGTGCCGGGCTTTCCCAGGCCGCGCGCGCAGCGCCTGATCTATACGCACGCCCTGGACCGGGACACCCTGACCACTGATATCCCCAGGCTCTCGCGGGTGGATCTCCAGCTTCTGGCGATGATTGCGGATGCTCGAGACAGGCTTTCCGGCGCCGGGATTCCGACCAGGGAAAAAGTCGTCATGACCGGTTTTTCCGCCGCCGGAACGTTCGCCAGCCGGTTCACGGTCCTCCACCCCGAACATGTGCTCGTGGCCGTTGTCGGGTCTCCCGGGGGCTGGCCCATCGTGCCCGTTGAGAACTACCGGAACACCGCTCTCCCTTATCCGGTCGGAATTTCGGATCTCCAATCCTTGACGGGGAAGCCCTTCGACAGGGACGCGTTCTGCTCGGTTCCGAAACTCTTCTTCATCGGAGGCGAGGACACGAACGACTCCGTTACCTACCCGGATTCCTTCGACCCGAATCATGCGGAAATCGTCAACGCGCTGTTCGGAACCACGCCCGTGGACCGCTGGGACGACGCCGAGGCGATCTACCGGGCGCGGGACTGCCGCGCCACCTTCAAGCTCTACCCCGGGACGGGACACGAAATGTCCCCGGACATGCAGGCGGACGCGCTGACGTTTCTAATGGACACCCTTGAAGGCGCGGAAAGCAGCGGGGCGCCGGGCCCGTGACAGCCCGCGTCAGCTCCGTCGCCTTTCAGGGCATCGAGGTGGTGGACGTCGATGTCCAGGTGCAGATGGGCGGCGGCCTGCCCGCCTTCACCGTCGTCGGCCTGCCCGACAAGGCCGTGGCCGAAAGCCGCGAGCGGGTGCGCGCCGCCCTCAACGCCCTCGGCCTCGCGCTGCCGCCCAAGCGCATCACCGTCAACCTCTCGCCGGCCGACCTGCTCAAGGAGGGCAGCCATTTCGACCTGCCCATCGCCCTCGGCCTGCTCCTCACCATGGATGTCCTGCCACAGGACGCGATCGCGGATTTCGTCGCCCTGGGCGAGCTCGCCCTCGACGGCGCCCTGGCCCCGGTTTCCGGCGTCCTGCCCGCCGCCATCCACGCCCTGGCCGGCGAGCGCGGCCTGATCTGCCCGGCGGCGCAGGGGGGCGAGGCGGCCTGGGCCGGCGATCTCACGGTGCTCGCGCCGGGCGACCTGCTGGCCCTGATCAACCATCTCAAGGGCACGCAGCTCCTCAACCCGCCCGAGGCCAAGCTTGCCATCGAGTCGGCCCACCATGCCGACATGCTCGACATCAAGGGCCAGGAGACCGCCAAGCGGGCGGTGGAGATCGCCGCCGCTGGCGGCCACAACCTGCTGATGGTGGGGCCGCCCGGGGCCGGGAAGTCGATGCTCGCCGCACGCCTGCCGGGGCTGTTGCCGTCCCTCGACCCCTCCGAGGCGCTGGAGGTCAGCATGATTCACAGCCTCGCCGGCGAGCTCGCCGACCAGGGGCTCATGCGGCAGCGGCCCTTCCGCGATCCCCACCATTCGGCCTCGGTCGCGGCGCTGGTCGGCGGCGGGCTGCGGGCGCGGCCGGGCGAGGTTTCGCTCGCCCATCTCGGCGTGCTTTTCCTCGACGAGCTGCCGGAGTTTCCGCGCGCCGTCCTCGAAGCGCTGCGGCAGCCGCTGGAAACCGGGCGCACGACCGTGGCCCGGGCCAACGCCCATGTCACCTATCCGGCCCGCGTGCAGCTCGTGGCCGCGATGAATCCCTGCCGCTGCGGCTATCTCGACGACCCCGCCCAGGCCTGCTCGCGGGCGCCCCGCTGCGCCGTCGACTACCAGTCCCGGATCTCCGGCCCGCTCTTCGACCGCATCGACCTGCATGTGGACGTGCCGGCCGTGCGTCCGGCCGACCTCTCCCTGCCGCCACCGGCGGAAAGCTCGGCCGATATCGCCGCCCGCGTCACCGCGGCGCGGGACCGGCAGAGGGTGCGCTACGCCGATGCCCGGACGGAAACGCCGATACGCACCAATGCCGAGGCCGACGGCCGGCTCCTCGAACGGGTGGCCGCGCCCGACCCCGAGGGGCGCCGCCTCCTAACGGAAGCGGCCGAACGCCTGCGCATCACCGCCCGCGGCTATCACCGGGTGCTCAGGGTCGCGCGGACCCTGGCCGATCTGGAAGGCGGCGAGGGCGTGCGCCGCATCCACATCGCCGAGGCCCTCAGCTACCGCCGCCTGGTGCCCGGCCGCGGCGCGGTGGGCATGGGATCGTAAGGCCCGCAAAAGATACCCCACGCGTCCCATCGAGCCGATAAAACCATCGTTTTGAAATCGAAACGATATCCAGAGACACTCAGTTCTGGAGCCGTACCGGGCGCGGGACGGTGCGCTGGGTGTTGACGATTCCGAACTTGGACCCCTGATCCAGCTTGGCCTGGCCGTTGAAGCCGCTCTGGTTGCCCCAACCGACCTCGTATTTGCCGCCGAACTTGATCATTCTGTCCGCGGCTGTCGCCAGGGGCTTGACCGGCCCGGGCGCCATGTTGAGGAAGTTCAGCGTGAATGACATGGTGAGCTTGTAGTCGTCGCCCCCGGCCCCCGGCGGCTTGTTGAGATCGGAGTAGGAGATTTCGACGGGCCCGCTCCCGACCTCCCATTTGCTGCCTTGGTCGCCGGCCATGCGTTCGTAGCCGCCCTTGATGAAGCCGAGGTCGAACTTGAACTTGAAGCTCAAATCCATGCGGACTTCCCATTCGACCACGCCGAGATTGATGCCGTAGGCCTGGACCTTCTCGGGCTCTTCCTTGGGCTTCTTGGGAACCGGGCGCAGCGGCGGCAGGGGAATCTTGCAGGCTTCCTGGCTCTGGGCCTGGGATTTGAGGTCGTGCCAGCGCTCGGCCGCCCCCGGCAGGTCGTTCCCCCAGAAATCCTCGGAGTCCTCCCTGAACTCCTTGATCCATTCCGTGTAGCCGGTTTCGACCGGGAACTGGAACACGTCCGCCGGGTAGCGCGCATTGACCGTTTGGATGTCGGAGGACCACTCGCGGACATAGCGGCGCAGCGGCGGCAGCCATTTCTTTTCGTGCTCCCTCCACACGGCCTGGGCATTGTCGATATAGGCGTTCAGCGCGTCGACCTGATGGTTGAGGGAGGTTTGGGCGCAGCGGCAGAGCGCCGCCCTTCGGTTGTGGATCGACCGATCGACCTCGGCCCGACTCGGGGCGTTCTTGCAGGATGGGTGGTACACGTAGTCGCCGAAGGGGCAGCCGACCAGCTCCTTGGGCGCGCGGTCGACGCAGTTGCTGTGCGAGTCGGCGATGTCCTTGAGCCGTTCCTGATACCACTCATGCGGGCCGGACACATCGGGATAGCCGCCGGAGACCGAAGATTTCGCCTTCTCCTCCGCTTCGTGCCATTCCTTACCGGCCCAGTATTCGCGCAGCGTATGGCGCTTGCCGAGGCGGAAATAGGCCTCGCCGAAATCCCAGCCCGGCGGCACCATGTCCTCGCTCGGCCGGTCCGGCAGATCCCCGGGCGTCATGCCGTCGTAGCGGGAGCGGATATGGCCGTTGGCGGGATCGGCCTTGAGCGCCATTTCCTGGACCCGCTCGGCGTTCTCCTGCTCGCCCATGGCCGAAAGGCTGAAGGCCAGGTTGTTGTGGACATCCGGCTGCGACGGCGCCTGATTTCCGGCATAGATCAGGACGTCGCGCGCTTCCTCCAGGCTCCCCTTGAGATTGAGGTGGAAGCCCACATTCGACAGATGATCGGCCTCGAGGTGCAGCCGCGCCGCCCGCACGAAACACCAGAAGGCGACGTCGAGCAGGGTCTTGCCACGGTCGCTACCCTCTACCAGGGCGGCATGGGTGAGCAGCCCGCCAATCATGGCGTAGGCCCAGTCGCGCCGCGTCGGCCGCGTGTCGATCGTCGTGCCCTGCGGCGTCTCGACCTCCTCGAACACCAGCGGCGCGGGCTCCGCCTCGCCGTCCAGCGGATAGGCCTCGGCCGCCGCCGTGATCTTGTCGCGGCCCTCCTGGGGAATGAGGGAGCCGAGGTTCTGCTCCCACCGTTCGAGGATGAACAGCACCCGCCCCTTGCTGACCTTGGGGACGAAGTCGAGCGTCTCCGTCGCCTCACCGGCATCGCCCGGATCGGTTGCGTCGGCCGTGTCGCCCGGAGGAGAGGGAGACGGCGACGGGCTTTCGCCTTGCTGGCCTTCACCCTGGGAACCGGGCGTCGCAGTCGGTCCCTCCTGCACGCGCACGCCCTTGCGCCACAGCCGTTGCTGGGCGATCGCCGCCTCGATTTGCACTTCGTAGGAGGCGGCGATGCGGCAGACCATCGTCGGCTCGTGCAGCAGATTGGGCCCGCAATAGGAGATCACATGGTTGTTCGCGGCCGTGATCTCGCGGCCCCAGCAACCGCCATCCCCACCGCAACCGACCAGCGTGTTCTGATAGGTCTGCAGCCAGGAGGCCGGCAAAACGGTGGACTCGCCCAGCCGTTGGGTCGTGTCATCCCCGGCAAGGTCGCCCGGGCCCGAACCTCCCGGGCCCGATGGGCCGGGTGAGGGGAGGGGCGGGGGAGGAGAGGGCTGTCCCTCGGGCCCTCCCGGTTGCTGCATCATCTCCTGCATGACCTGCTCGTAGCAGGAGGAGTCGTTGCCGCAGGACTGCATGCGCTGGATCATCTCGCCCTGGCCGCCGAACTGCCCCCCCGGCGGGGTGGCGCCGGGCTGGGGAGGAGAAGGCGGTCCCGGCGGCGTAGGGGGCGCGGGCGGTCCGGGACTCGGGGGCGGTTGTGGGGGTGTTGATCCTCCACCCTGAGCTTCCTGCATGATCCGGTTCATGCAACCGATATCGACGCCGCAGGCCTCGAGCCGCTGCTGCAGATCATCGGCTTCGGCAGCGGGTTGGGGAGCCGGCATGGGCAAGGGCTCGCTCGGCTGCGGGCCTTGGCAGCGAGCGTTGAAGTCGGCGCTCGCCTGGTTCATGCAGGCGATATCCATGCCGCAGGCCTGGATCGCCTGCGCCAGATCGTCCGGATCGCACCCCTGTTCCGCCGTGGCCGGGCCCGTCAGCAACAGACCGAGGCCGGCCGCCAGGATCAGCCGCCGCGGTCCCGCCGGCCAGCTGACCCAATCCCCCCGCGCCATCTCGCGGCTCCCCCGACGCCGGACGGGCCGGTTACTGGAGGCGCAAATAGTTGGCGTGGACCCAACCGAACTTGTTGTCGGGCAGCATCACGATCCACCATCTGCCCTCATGCTTGCCGGTCGCCTTGACCACGGTTCCCGGCTGCAGCTTGGTGATCACGACCGACGATGTGTTCGGGCCCTCGCGTACGTTGAGGATCGAGACGACCTGATAGTCCGTGTTCGGGTTCGGCAGATTCGGCGGCGTCCCCTGCACGCCGGTCGCGGCCGGCGCCGTCGCCGCGGCCGTGGTCGGCCGCATCGCTTGCAGCTGCCCTACCATGTTTGCGTAAGCGTTGAGGAAGGCGGCCGCCGTGATCTTGCCGATCTCTGTCTTTTCGTAGCCGCCGCCGGCGATGGAGAGGTCGATGCCGCCCAGATTGCTCAGGCCGCCGCCAATATCGATGTCCTGCTTTTTGGCGCTGCCCTGGGCGACGGCGTCCTGGACGCCGGTCCGCGTGTTGGTCAGCGTCAGCATGGTTTCGGCGGTCTGGCTCTTAAGGTTGACGTTCGAGGCAAGGCTGCCGGCGAGGCCGGGGATCAGCGAGCTCAGCGCGCCGCCCATGCCGCCCGCATCCTCGTTCTGCGAAATGATGTTGGGCGTCATGATGTAGTCGGCCGCCACCAACTGTCCGTCGCCGACATTGGCGTTCGACTGGAGTTGCCCGCCCGAGGCCAGGCTGCGCTCGAACTGCGCCTGCTGGAATCCGCGGCCGCGGTCGACCAAACGGAAGCAGCCGGATTGGAGCACCATCAGCCGCACGAGCGGGACCGGAGACCCCAATCCCATGCTCTGCGCCGCTTGCGGTACTTCGGACTCGGCAAGGGCCAGGGTCCCGAGGGGCGAGGCGCAGCGGGGCAGTTGCACCGTCTCGCCCTGTGCGCCGGCGGCGCCGCCAGAGCCGGTTACCATGGAGCTGCCGCCGCCGAGCTGGGTTTGCGTCGTCTGGCATGCGGCCAAAAGAAGCGCCAGCCCCGCCGTCGCACCGAGGCCGCATCGGACCCTCGACAATCGTCTTTTTTTATTTAGCGTATGCACCGGACCAATATGATCCAGCGGCTGGGCCCGGAAAGATGACGAACGGAAGCTATGCACGGATTTGTGCATGTTCATTGCGGATTCCCCCTATACCAGAACGCCTGAAACGACCCCGGCGTGAACGTCGCATGACCCGGTGCTCACGCCGCCCGTAAATCCCCCTGTCTCCGTTGGTTTGGCCTTGTGAAGAGAATATTTGAGATCTAATATCAATAAATTAACAGATTACTACTTTGACTATGCCCTCCATTCGCCACCTATTGGCGAATGATGGCTATCTATAGGACATTAATACAGTTGGGGGAAAGCATCTACCTGTTTCTATTCTAGCCGGAATTCTTGCTCGTAAGAAACTAAGGACGTTTTTGGTTCCAACTTTCTCGGATGGGGCAGGCTTTGGGATGTTCTAAGAGCCTGTTTGAGCAGTCCCATGGGGCTGCTCAAACAGGCTCTAAGCGCCGACGCAAGCGGCGATCTGCCGCGCAGCCGTTTCGGTTCCGGTGATGAAGCCGGCCTGGACGGCCTGCGCCAGCGGCTTGAGCAGACGCACCTGTTTGCCATGGGCGCCGCGGGGAGCCACCCGCACGGCTTGCGTCGCCTTGGCCAGCGAAACGCACAAACTGGCCACATGGTCGAAACGGGTCCCGGCCACCCGGCGTTTCATGTCCTCGGCCACGTAGACGAGGCGGCCGAGATGCTCGTCGGCGATCCGGGGCGGCGTCGGTCCCTCGAAGGCCTCCAGAATGCGGTCGACCAGCCAACCGATCTGGAACGCGTGACGCTCGAGCTTCTGCTGATTCACCTCGATGATCATCGCGTCGATCGCGTCCTGGATTTCCGCTGATAAACCCTCGCCGGTGGCGACAGCTCTTAACGTATTGGGAACCTCGATCAGAGGAATTGTCGTCACGCGGGCCTCGGATCGGCGGCGATCGGGTCCGATGTAGTCGCTGGTCACCACGAAGGGCCTGCGGGCCTCGATGAGCGTCGTGATGCGGTCGAGAACCCGGCCCGTCGACAGGGGCTTGGCGAGAAGGTCGTCGGCGCCCGAATTGACGACGCGGCTCACGAGCTCCGATGTCGGCTGCCAGGTCAGCGCGATGACATTCAGGAAGGGATTGGTTCCGGTGTCGTTGTGCCGAAGGTCCTGCACGAACCGGCAGAAATCGCCGTCCTCCAGCTCTGCCTCGCTGATCAAAAGCTCGGGTATCGACAGGTCGATCTCCTGCCGCAACTCGCGCAGGGACCGGCTGGTCCGGATTTTGTAGAAGCCGGCGTTCCTCAGAATCGTCTTGGTTGTCGTCCGGGTGTGCAGATCCGGGTCGATCAGCAAGACGTCTATGCGGTCGAGGAAGAGCCTTGTCATCGCCTCTTTGAGGCCGCGCGGCGGTCGGAACGGCCAGGCCCGGTTCCCGATCCGCCCCGCGAACCCATGCTCCAGTTGCGTTACCCTGTACGTCACGTTTTGCACATCCCTGGCCGTTCCGTCTGTGCGCGACGTCACGGTTCAGGAAAAAACCCTTAAGACAAGGTTAATTATTTAGCACAACTGGGCCTCTTTATAAAGACTATAGTAAATATTCTAAATAAAACATTTTGATAAAATTTTACGTTATTCCTAAATATTATGTTCATATTGTTTATTTAGGCCAAACCGGCGGATAAATATTTGATATTGTTGGATCGGCGCGGGCAATGGCCGACACTGGTGGGAAGCGCCGGGTCGAAAGGTATATCCTTCCGGATTCGAAACGATCTCCGGTTTCGCCGCGCCGGCAAACCGACCTGTCACACCAAGCGGAAGATTGGGAGCCCGACCGAACTTAGAGCGGATCGCGATCGATTGGAAACACCGCATGTTTGCAATCGATCGCGTGAATCCGCTCTACTTCAATGAGTTAGATCAGATTCACGCGATTAAATGGTATTGTAGAGCAATTCCATTTAATCGCGATCTGATCTAGGCCAACATCGGCCCCAGCTTGCGCCCGGCGAACAGATGCACGTGGAAATGCATGACTTCCTGATGGGCGTCGGGGCCCGTATTCGCCAGGAAGCGATAGCCCGAGTCGGCCACCCCGAGCTGGCGGGCAACCGAGCCCACGGCCCGCCAGAAACCGGCGATCTCGGCATCGGACGCGTTCTCGGAGAAATCGTCCTGGGAAACATACGCGCCCTTGGGAATGATCAGCACATGGGTCGGGGCCTGGGGGTTGATGTCAGGAAAGGCGAGGGCATAGTCGTCCTCGTAGACCTTGTTACAGGAAATCTCGCCGCGCAGGATCTTGGCGAAGATATTGTCGGGATCATAGGCCATCTCGGTCATTCCCCCTCTCCATTCGACTCGTTCGACTCCGTCGGATCGGCCGTCCGCGCCGCCTTCTCGGCATGGCCGGAGATTCCCTCGCGGCGGCCCAGCTCGGCCCACACATGCGTCGGCGTGATGCCCTGGGCGGCCCATAGCACCAGCAGATGATAAAGCAGGTCCGCGCTCTCGGCGGACAGCGCGGCCGGATCGTCGGCGAGGGCGGCTTCGATCGTCTCCTCCGACTCCTCGCGCAGCTTGGCCGCGATGCGGTCGGGTCCCGCTGCCAGCAGACTCGCCGTGTACGACTCGGAAGGCTTGGCGCGGCGGCGTTCCTCGATGGCCGCGAAAAGGCGCTCGAGGATGTTGGGATCCGCCGTCATGCCGCGCGCCCCATGCTGTCCTCACGCACCGGAATGCCGGATGCCCGCATATGCGCCTTGGCCTCGGCGATGGTGTAGGTGCCGAAATGGAAGATGGAGGCGGCGAGCACCGCCGAAGCATGGCCGCCGGTCACGCCCTCCACCAGATGATCGAGCGTGCCGACACCGCCCGAGGCGATCACCGGCACCGGCACCGCGTCGGAGATGGCGCGGGTGAGCTCCAGGTCGAATCCGATCTTGGTGCCGTCGCGGTCCATGGAGGTCAGAAGGATTTCCCCGGCCCCATATTCGGCCATGCGCCGCGACCAGCCGATGGCCTCGATGCCCGTGGGCCGGCGCCCGCCATGGGTGTAGATCTCGAAGCCGTCGTCTCCCGTCCGCTTCGCGTCGACGGCAACGACGATGCATTGGCTTCCGAACTTCTCCGCCGCCTCGCCGACGAATTCGGGCCGGTGCACGGCGGCGGTGTTGATCGAGACCTTGTCGGCGCCGGCCAGCAGGAGTTTGCGAATGTCGTCGAGCGTCCGGACCCCGCCGCCCACGGTCAGCGGCATGAAGCATTGCTCGGCGGTGCGGCGGACGACGTCGAAAATGGTCTCGCGGTTCTCGTGCGATGCTGTGATGTCGAGAAAGCACAGCTCGTCCGCTCCCTCGCGGTCGTAAACCCTGGCCTGCTCCACGGGATCGCCGGCATCCACCAGATCGACGAAGTTCACGCCCTTGACCACACGGCCGTCCCGGACATCGAGGCAGGGAATGATGCGCACCTTCAGCACGTTTCGGCTCCTTCCGGCGGAGCGGCGAGCAACGCGACGGCCGATCCCGGGTCGATATGCCCGTCATAGAGGGCGCGGCCGCTGATGACGCCGGCAATGACGCCTTCCCCCGCCGCCTTGACGGCGCGCAGGTCGCCCATCGAGGAGATGCCGCCCGAGAGGATCACGGGAGTCTCGACCGTTTCGGCAAGGTGCAAGGTCGCGTCGATATTGGGGCCCTCCATGGCGCCGTCGCGGGCGATATCGGTATGGATCAGGGCCGCCGCGCCCGCGTCCTCGAAGGCTGAGGCGAGGTCGACGGCGGTCATCTCCGACATCTCCGACCAGCCCTCGACCGCGACGCGGCCGTCTCGGGCGTCGATCCCGACGGCGACGCGGCCGGGGAAGCGCCGACAGGCCTCCCGTACCAGCGCCGGATCGCGCACCGCGACCGTGCCCAGGATCACCCGCTCGACACCGGCTTCCAGCCAAGCCTCCACACGGCCGAGATCGCGGATGCCGCCACCCAGCTCCACCTTCATCTCGGTCGCCGCGAGGATCGTGGCGACCGCATCGCGGTTGACCGGGCGGCCGGCGAAGGCGCCATCGAGATCGACCACGTGCAGCCAGGTGCAACCGGCCGCGGCAAAGACCCGCGCCTGGGCCGAGGGATCGTCGTTGAAGACGGTGACGCGGTCCATATCGCCCTGAACCAGGCGTACG
Source organism: Rhodospirillales bacterium (assembly GCA_028281785.1). GTDB lineage: Bacteria > Pseudomonadota > Alphaproteobacteria > Rhodospirillales > Shumkoniaceae > JANQJG01. Next base: position 1,419 of record JANQJG010000107.1, on the reverse strand, counting down.
CAGCGGCCGTCCTTGAGGTCGATGGCAGGCAGGAAAATCATATCGGCTCCGAAACGGTTCCCTTTGGCCGGGGTTGTTACGGCTTCCACTTCAGAAAGTTGGTGATCAGGCTCAGGCCCGTATGCTGGCTCTTCTCCGGATGGAACTGGGTCCCCACGAGATTGTCGCGGCCGACCGCCGCCGTTATGTCGCCGCCATATTCCACGGTCGCCAGCAGATGGTCGGCGTCGCGGCATCGGGCCGCATAGGAATGCACGAAATAGGCATGCGCCCCCTCGGCGATCCCGGCGAAGACGGCATGACCCCCGTTCGAGATTCGCAGCTCGTTCCATCCCATATGCGGGATCTTGAGGGACGGATCGGACGGGGCGATCTGCACGATCTCCGCCGGCAGCCAGCCGAACCCCGCATGCTCGCCATGCTCGCGCCCGACCTCGGCCATCAGCTGCATGCCGACGCAGATCCCGAGGAAGGGACGGCCGCGGTCGATCACGGCCTCGTCGATGGCCTCCATCATCCCCGGCACGGCCTCCAGGCCATGCTTGCAGTCGGCGAAGGCGCCGACGCCCGGCAGCACCACACGGTCGGCCCGGCGCACGGTCTCGGCGTCATCGGTGACGGCCACGGTGTCTTTCATCCCGGCCTCGGCCACGGCCCGCTCGAAGGCCTTGGCCGCCGAGCGCAGATTGCCCGAGCCGTAATCGATGATGGCGACGGTCATGAGCTTGGCCCCCGTTCCCACGGCACCATGCCGTCGAGGAATCGATGCAGCGCGGTATCCATATCGGCGCCGGTGACCACGGTTTCCTGGGAATAGCCGCGGCGGCCAAGCGTCCACCGTCTCAGATCGTTGGCGATGTAGCCGACAACGGCCGCGAGTCCGATGCTGACGGCGGCCTCGCTCACGGGGTCCAGGCCGGCCAGGCCCAAAAGCACGCCGGACGCGGACGACAAGGCGAGCAGGAGCAGCGCGACGAGCCACAAGCGGTGCCACAGCGCCCACAGGAAGTTGAACAGGAAGGCCGGCCAGCAGAATCCTTCCTTGATCAGCACCAGCTGGTCCGCGGCGCGGCGGCGGCGGTGATGGACGGTGTAGACGCGCATGGTCCGCGGCCTCCGCTGTTCAGAGCGAGCCGCCGAGCACGCCCTTCGTCGAGGGCACGGCGTCGCCCTTGCGCGGGTCCATCTCGACCGCCTGGCGCAGGGCCCGGGCCAGCCCCTTGAAGCAGGACTCGGCGATATGGTGGTTGTTGTCGCCATGCAGCGTCTCGACATGGAGGGTGAGCCCCGCCGCCTGCGCGAAGGCCTGGAACCACTCCTTGAACAGCTCGGTATCCATCTCGCCCAGCTTGTCGCGCACGAACCCAACCTTCCACACCAGATAGGGGCGGTTCGAGGCGTCGAGCGCGACCCGCGTCA
>JANQJG010000010.1 GCA_028281785.1 Rhodospirillales bacterium | reverse complement strand
CCATCACCGAACACTCTCTCCACGGCATCAACACCTCCGCCAAAATAGCGAAAAGTGTTACCTATGTGTCCGGTACGTGCCGTAACCTATCTCTCAGGTCGCTCACCGGAGCAAAAAAAAGAGGCCGGCTGGAACGAAAATCCAGCCGGCCTTTTTATTATTATTAATTATTATGGTTTTTCTTGGACGTTTCTTCTTATGCTATTCCTTGACCCTGAGAATTCACTCTATCCTTGAGGCGGCTGTCCTTCGAGGAAAAGACCGGCGACCGTGCGGACCGCCTCCGGCACGGCCTCGGCGACCTCCGGCGTCAGGCCCTGGCCGAAGCCGAAATCCTGGGTTCCGACGGCGACCACATGGATCTCCGGCGCGTTGTCGTAAAGGTCTGCGGCCCAGGCCGCGAGGGTGGCCGGATCATAGGCGTGGATCCGGGTTTCGACGGCCTCGGGCGACGGCTCCACCCGGCGCGTGCTGACCTCGCCGGGGGCCAGCCCTTGCGAGGCGTCGACCAGCACCACGCGATCGGCCTCGGCGATCAATTCGGCCAGCTCGGGAACCAGCTGCGGCAGCGCGACGATGCGAAGGGATCCCGCCTCGCCGCCCATGAGCGTCTCCGCCTCGGCCCGGAACTGTTCGGCGACGGCGGGACCAATCCCGTCGTCGCTGCGCAAGGTGTTGCCGTACCCGATCAACAGATACTTCATGTTATCGATGTCCGTCTCCTGACAGGAACGCTGTCGGATCAAGCGAGCGGGGCGATGCCCCCCTCACCCTACCCTCTCCCCCCACCGGGGGGAGAGGGTTGTGTAGGCTTGGCGAGGCCAATCGCCGAGCCCTAGCCGGAGCAAGAGCACCTCTCGCTCTTGTGGACCCATTCTGATGGCGTCGCGGCGGCTCAGCCCGCCAGGCGTCCGGCGAAGCGCGATGCGGCGCCATCGGGCGAGCCGGACAACACCGCGGATGGCCGCCGCGGCCCACCCCTCCGGGGCAGGCGGGTTCGGGCCGTGGGCGGCGTCGGACGCCTTGACCGTAGTCCCCGATACGCTCGGCGGCGCCCTCCTGGCCACGGCCCGAAACCGCTCTGTCAGAACGCGCCCGCAAGGACGAGAGGTGCTCTAGGTGAGGGGGACAGTAATTCGATCGCATTCTACTTACCGGCTCGCCTGATCCAGCACCCGCCCTTCCGGCGAGATCAGCTGCAGCTGCATCGGCATCTGGCCCAAGGCGTGGGTCGAGCAGCTGAGGCAGGGGTCGTAGGCCCGGACGACAGCCTCGACGCGGTTCAGCGCCCCTTCCTTGAGGTTGTTGCCGTCGACGAAATGCCGGCTCACCTGGGTGATGCTCTTGTTGATCGCCAGGTTGTTGTTGCCGGTGGCGATGATCAGGTTGGCCCAGGTGATCAGGCCGTTGTCGTCCACCTTGTAATGGTGGATCAGGGTGCCGCGCGGCGCCTCGCAAATGCCGACGCCCTCGTTGAAGTTGACGCCGGCCTCGGCGCGCACCCGCTCGTCCAGGATGTCCGGCTCGTTCAGGAACTGCTCCAGCTTCTCCAGCGAGAAGATGATCTCGACCAGCCGGGCGTAGTGGAACAGGAACGAGCTCTTGGCGACCGGACCATAGGTCTTGCGGAACGCGGCGAGTTCCTCGTCGGCCTTCGGCGTGCCGAACCCCTCGGCGACGTTCAGCCGGGCCAGCGGCCCGACCCGGTACAGGCCCTCCGGATACCCTTGCGGCTTGTAGTAGGGCATCTTGAGATAGGACCACGGCACCGCCGCCTCGCCGATATGCTCGGCATAGGCGTCGGGCTGGATATGGTCGGCGAGGATCTTGCCCTTGGCGTCCTTGAAGCGCATGCCGCCGTCATAGAAATCGACGTTCCCGCGCGTATCGACGAGCCCCATATGGAGCGAGTCGAAATTGCCGAAATGCGCGACCTCCTCGGCGAAGGAGTCGACCAGCCCCTTCAGCAGATCGAGCGCCCCCTCGGTAATCTTCATCGCCTCGGGGATGCCGGCCAGGATGCGCGTCCGCACCTCCGGGTCGAGCGGCCGGTTGACGCCGCCCGGCACGATCCAGGATGGATGCACGCGCTCGCGGGCCAGCCACTCGATGATCTGCTGGCCGAACTTGCGAAGCTGAATTCCCTGCTTCGCCAGTTCCGGGTCCTTCTGGATCAGGCCGACGATGTTGCGGCTGGCCGGATCATGGTCCATGCCCAGCAGCAGGTCGGGGGCCGACAGATGGAAGAAGCTGAGCGCGTGCGACTGGATCATCTGTCCCAGATGCACCACATGGCGCAGCTTCGCCCCCGTGTTGGGAATGCGCACGCCCATCAGCGCGTCGCAGGCCTTGGACGAGGCCAGCAGATGGCTGATCGGGCAGATGCCGCAAATGCGGGCCATCAGCGAGGGCATCTCATAGAACGGGCGGCCCTCGCAGAACTTCTCGAAACCCCGCACCTGGGTGACGTGCAGGCGCGCATCCTCGACCGCGCCGGCCTCGTCCAGATGGATGGTGATCTTGGCGTGCCCCTCGATGCGGGTCACGGGATCGATGACGACTTCACGCATGGGAAGGCCTCCTAGAGAGCATGTCTCGTATCAACCGAACTTGTAGCGGAGGCTCGGCTCCGGCATGCGGCCGGAACACAGGTCGGCCACGCAATTGAGGATCAGTTGGGCCGACGGCGGGCAGCCCGGGATGAATACGTCCACCTTGATGATGTCGTGGACCGGCCGCGCAACGGGCAAAAGCTGGGGCACGACCTCGCGAGGGATCTGCCCCTCCGCCGTCACGTTCTCCAGATAGGCGCGTTCGAGAATCGCCGGCACGCCGCACTGGTTGCGCATCGACGGCACGTTGCTGGTCACCGCGCAATCCCCGAGCGAGACGACGATGCGCGTGCGCTCGCGGATGGTCCGCACCTTCTCCAGGTCCTCGACGCTGCTGACCGCGCCCTCGACAAGCGCGACGTCGACATTCTCGGGATATTCCTTAATGTCGACCAGCGGGCCATAAACGATATCGGCCAGCTCGGCGACCTTGAGAATGCCCTCGTCGATGTCAAGCAGCGACATATGGCAGCCCGAGCAGCCGTCGAGCCAGGTGGTGGCCAGTCTCACCTTCTTCATTGCTGGGTCCCTCCTCGCGCCGTCGCCAGCCGGGAAACGGCGTCGGTGTTCTTGGTCATCTCCTCGACCGCCTTGCCCTTGACGGCCAGGGCACCGGTCGGGCAGGCCTCGACGCATTTGCCGCACATGGTGCAGGTCTCGCTGTCGCCCCAGTTGCCGTTCAGATCGGCGGCGAGCATCGAGGTGACCCCGCGCGACATGATGTTCCAGGTGTTGGCCCCCTCGACCTCGGCGCAGACGCGGACGCAGCGCGTGCACAGGATGCAGCGGTTGTGATCGAGGACGAAGCGGGGGTGGGACGCGTCCACGGGAAGGCGGGGATAGCGGTAGGGGAACTCGGAATGGGTGACGCCCAGCTTCGAGGCCATGTCCTGCAGCTCGCAACTGCCGTTGGACACGCAGACCGCGCAGACATGGTTCCGTTCCGACAGCAGAAGCTGCATGATCATCTGGCGGTACCGGGTCAGCTTCTCCGACACCGTGCTGATCACCATGCCGTCCTGAACCGTGGTCGTGCAGGCCGGCATCGGCCGGGGGATGCCGGCGACCTCGACCATGCACAGCCGGCAGGCGCCGACCGGCGTCAGACCCTTCACATGGCACAAGGACGGGATGAACTTGCCGGCCGCCCGGGCGGCGTCCAGCACGCTCTCGCCAGCCTTGGCCTCGACATATTCGCCGTCGATCTTGAGCTTCACTTGATTGGGCATTTCAGCCCTCCTTGGTTCGTGTCGTTCCGAGCCGGCCGGATGAGTCGCGGATCACTCCGCGGCCGCGCCGACCCGGCATTCATCCTTGACGTCGCAACGCAGGCAGCGATGGGCCTCGTGGCTGACCTGGTCCGGCGAGAAGCCCAGCATGACCTCCTCGAAGGATTTGCGGCGCTCCTCCGGCGGCAGCAGCGGCGTGGAGTTACGGCCGCCCGCGACGGGCTCGTCCGGGAGCTCGTCGCTGTAGGTGTAGGATCCGAACAGCGCCGCAAACCGGTTCTCGCCCATCAAACGCTCGTCGATCATCTCGGCCACATGCTTGCCGTGTGACATGGCGTTGGACACGTTGGACGCGCCCGTTACCAAGTCGCCGCCCGCATAGACGCCGTGCAGGTTGGTCTCGGCCGAGTAGCGGTCGACCTTGACGGTCCCGTCGCGGTTGAGGTCCAGCGACGAACCGCCGGTGAACACGGTGTCGACCCGCTCGCCGATGGCCAGGATCACCGAATCGCAGGTAATACGCAGGATCTCGTCGGTCGGCACCGGCCGGCGGCGCCCGGTCACGCCGAATTCGCCAAGCGTCGTCCGCTGCACCTCGATCGCGGTCACCCTGCCCTGGCCGTCGGAGATGACTCGGTGCGGCGCGGCCAGGAACATGAACTTGACGCCCTCCTCGGCAGCCTCGTCCACCTCCTCGGGGATCGCCGGCATGTCGTCCCGCTGGCGGCGATAGACCACGGTCACATCGGCTCCCAGGCGGGCGACCGTGCGCGCCGAATCGACGGCCGCGTTGCCGCCGCCGATAACGACGACGCGCTGGCCGACGCGCAGGTCCTTGCCGTGCGCCACCTCATCCAGGAAATGGAGCGCGTGGTAGACGCCCGTGCATTGCACGCCGGGAAGATCGATCGGCGACGCTTCCCAGGTGCCGAGGGCGAGGAAGACCGAGTCGAACTCCTTGGATAGCGATTGCGGTGTCTTGTCGACGCCGATACGGATGTTGCACACGAACTCGACGCCCAGCCGCCGGATGAAGTCCACCTCGGTGGCGACCACCGCCTTGGGCAGGCGGTATTCGGGCAGGGCGAAGCGCAGCATGCCGCCGGGCTCCGAATTCTCGTCGTACACCGTGACCTCGTGCCCCAGCAACGCGAGATAAAACGACGACGCCAAGCCCGTCGGCCCCGCGCCGACCACCGCCACCTTCTTGCCGGAGGGCGGCATTTTGCGCTCCAGCAGGCGCTTGAGCACCGATTCCTCCATCTCCGTCCCATAGACCGAATCGGCGATAAAGCGATGGATCTCACGCATGTTGACGGCGTCGTCGATGCCGGCGCGCCGGCATCGGTCATCGCAGGGATGCTGGCAGACCCGCCCGGTCGAGGCCGGCAGCGGATTGTCCATGATCACCGACTCGAAGGCGTCCTCCAGACGGTCCTCCTTGTAGAGCTGGATGAACCGCGGGATGTTCATGTGCAGCGGGCAGCTGTTCTCGCAAGGCGTGAGGAACAGCTCCTCGCAAACGCCGGCAGCGCAATTCCCTTCCTGGATGTGGTCCTCGAATTCGTGGCGGAAGTAGCGCAGCGTCGTCAGCACCGGGTTCGGCGCCGATTGGCCCAGACCGCAAAGCGAGTTGTCGCGGATCATCGGACCCAGTTGTTCCAGCGCGTCGCGGTCGGCCTCTGTGGCCCGGCCCTCGCTGACGCTGTTGAGAATACGCAGGCAGTGATCGAGCCCCACGCGGCAGGGCGCGCATTTGCCGCAGGACTCCGAATGGGTGAACTCCACGAAATAGCGGGCGACGTCGACCATGCAGTTGTCTTCGTCCATCACCACCATGCCGCCCGATCCCATGATCGAGCCCAGCTGCGCCAGCGCCTCGTAATCGACCGGGGTGCCGAACATGTCGACCGGCACGCAGCCGCCGGACGGACCGCCGGTCTGCAGCGCCTTTACGGCCTTGCCGTTCCCCGTTCCGCCGCCAATGTCATAGACAAAGGTCTTCAGCGGCGTGCCAAGCGGGACCTCCACGAGACCCGTGTTCTTGATCTTGCCAACCAGGGAGAAGACCTTCGTGCCTGGGCTTCGCTCGGTTCCCGTCTGCGCGAACCAGCGGCCCCCGTTGTTCACGATCACCGGCACGTTGTACCAAGTCTCCACATTGTTGATGTCGGTCGGGTCCCCCCAAAGCCCCTGCTCCGACGGATAGGGCGGGCGCGGGCGCGGGCGGCCGGCGCGGCCCTCCAGCGACGCGATCATCGCCGTCTCCTCGCCGCAAACGAAGGCGCCGGCGCCCTCGACCAGCGACAGGTGGAAGGAGAAACCGCTGCCCAGGATGTCCTCGCCCAGCAGGCCATAGGCCTGGGCCTGGGCGATCGCCTTCTCCAGACGATGGACCGCCAGCGGATACTCGGCGCGGACATAGACGATGCCCTCGCTGGCACCCATGACGTAGGCGCCGATGATCATCCCCTCGATCAGGTTGTGGGGGTCGCTCTCGATCTCGTTGCGGTTCATGTAGGCGCCGGGGTCGCCCTCATCGGCGTTGCAGATGATGTATTTCTGGCCCTCCGGCGCGTTGCGCATGGACTCCCATTTCGTGGCGACCAGAAAGCCGGCGCCGCCCCGGCCCCGCAGACGCGCCGTCTTCAACTCCTCGATCACGCGCTCGGGCTCGGCGTTGCGCAGGGTCCGCAGCAGCGCCTTGTATCCTCCGACGGCGATATATTCCTCGATATCCTCGGGATCGATCAGGCCGCAATTGCGCAGAACGATCTTCTTCTGGCCCTTGTAGAAGTCGATCGCGTTCCACTCCGGGATGTCCGGAAAGCCCTCGCCGAAATCGACGACACCGGTCAGGTGATCCCAGGACTGGATCTTGCAGAGCGCGCGCGCCTGATCGACCGTGCCCGCCAGCACTTCGGTCAGGATGCGCTCGGCCTCCTGCGGCTTGACCCGGTTGAGGATGACCAGCGGTTTGCCCGGGATGGCGATGTTGACCAGCGGCTCCTCGGCGCAGAAGCCGAAGCACCCGACCCGGTCGATCTGCACGTCGGCGCCCAGCGTATGAACCGCGCTCGTGAAAGCCTGATAGACGTCCTCGGCGCCATTGCCGATACCGCAGGTCCCCAGGCCGACCGCGATCCGCGGCCGCGCGGGCTTGTACTTCGTCAGGCCCTGCTGGCGGACCGAGTTGAGGGCTTCCAGATCCCGGATCTTCATGGCGTCTTCTCCCGATGGCCCGCGCGTTTGGCCTTCTTGCGCGGCTCGATGCGGCGCGTGATCCCGCCGCTCTCCCGGTACACCGCGGCGATGGCGGGCGAGCAGACGCTGCAGCAGCTTCCGCAGCGGGAACAACGCTCCTGGTCGATGTTGTGGACTTCGCGGCGGCTACCGCTGATGGCTTTGCTGGGGCAGACCTTGGCGCAGGCCATGCAGCCCTTGCAGCGCTCGGCGTCGATGTAATAGCAGACCAGCTCTGGGCAGACGAAAGCCGAACACCGCTTCTTTTCGATATGCTCGTCGAATTCGTGGCGGAAATAGCGCAGCGTCGTCAGCACCGGGTTCGGCGCCGACTGGCCCAGACCGCAGAGCGATGTGTCGCGGATCATCGGCCCCAGATGTTCCAGCGCGTCGCGGTCGGCCTCGGTACCCTGGCCCTCGCTGATCTTGTTGAGAATGCGCAGGCAGTGGTCGAGGCCGACGCGGCAGGCCACGCATTTGCCGCAGGACTCCGAATGGGTGAACTCCACGAAATAGCGGGCGACGTCGACCATGCAGTTGTCTTCGTCCATCACCACCATACCGCCAGACCCCATGATCGAGCCCAGCTGCGCCAGCGCCTCGTAATCGACCGGCGTATCGAACATCTCCTCCGGCACGCAGCCGCCGGAGGGACCGCCGGTCTGCAGCGCCTTCACGGCCTTCTCGTCCCCCGTGCCGCCGCCGATGTCATAAACAAAGGTCCTTAGCGGCGTGCCGAGCGGCACCTCCACGAGACCCGTGTTCTTGATCTTGCCAACCAGCGAGAAGACCTTCGTGCCGGGGCTCCGCTCGGTTCCCGTCTCCGCGAACCAGCGCCCCCCTTTGCTCACGATGACCGGGACGTTGTACCAGGTCTCCACGTTGTTGATGCTGGTCGGGTGCCCCCAAAGCCCCTTCTCCGACGGGTAGGGCGGGCGCGTGCGCGGGCGACCGGCGCGGCCCTCCAGCGACGCGATCATCGCCGTCTCCTCGCCGCAGACGAAGGCGCCGGCGCCCTCGACCAGCGACAGATGGAAGGAGAAGCCGCTGCCCAGGATGTCCTCGCCCAGCAGGCCATAAGCCTCGGCCTGAGCAACGGCGTTCTTCAGACGAAGGACCGCCAGCGGATACTCGGCACGAACATAGACGATGCCCTCGCTGGCCCCCATCGTATAGGCACCAATCACCATCCCCTCGATGAGGCTGTGGGGATCGCTCTCGATCTGGTTGCGGTTCATATAGGCGCCAGGGTCGCCCTCATCGGCATTGCAGATGACGTATTTCCGGTCGCCCGGCGCGTTGCGCATGGACTCCCATTTCGTGGCGACCAGAAAGCCGGCGCCGCCCCGGCCGCGAAGCCGCGCCTTCTTCAGCTCCTCGACGATCCGCTCGGGCTCGGCATTGCGCAGGGTCTTCAGCAGCGCTTCGTAACCCCCGACGGCGATATATTCCTCGATATCCTCGGGATCGATCAGGCCGAAATTGCGCAGCACGATCTTCTTCTGACCCTTGTAGAAGTCGATCTCGTCCCATTCCGGGATACCCGGAAAGCCCTCGCCGAAATTCACGACACCGGTCAGGTGGTCCCAGGACTGGATCTTGCACAGCGCGCGCGCCTGATCGACCGTGCCCGCGAGGGCATCGGTCAGGATGTGCTCGGCCTCCTCTGGCTTGACCTGGCTGAAGATGACCAGCGGCTTGCCGGGGATGGCGATGTTGACCAGCGGCTCCTCGGCGCAGAAGCCGAAGCAGCCGGTCCGGACGATCTGCACATCGGCGCCCAGCGCCTCGACCGCGCTCACGAAGGTCTGGTAGACCTCCTCGGCGCCCAGCCCGATACCACAAGTCCCCAGGCCAACCGCGATCCGCGGCCGCGCGGGCTTGTACTTCGCGAGGCCCTGCCGGCGGACCTCGCCAAGGGCCTCCAGATCTCGGATCTTCATGGCACCTTACCTCGCGAGTCCACGCGGTCGATCACCTTGCGCATCTCGCGCTCGTTCACCCGGCCATAGATCTTGCGGTCGACCTCGACCACCGGGGCCAGCGCGCATTGGCCGAAACAGGCGACGGTCCGCACCGTGAACTCCTTGTCCGGGGTCGTCAGCGACAGCTTGTCGGCGCCCCCATCCTCCTGGTTATGCAGGCCCAGCATCAGCTTGGCGTTGTTCAGAAGATCGCGGGAGCCGCGCGCATGGCAGGCGGTGCCCCGGCAGATGCACACCGTGTGCTTGCCCTGGGGCTCCAGATTGAAGAAGGAATAGAAGGTCGCGACGCTATAGACGCGCGACAGCGGCACCCCGGTCCGGCTCGACACGAATTTCAGGACCTCCGGCGACAAGTATTTGTGCCGGTTGCGCTCCTGAATGCGTTCGAGAATGCTGAGGAGGCCCCCCGGCTTACTGCCGAATTCAGTAATGACGCCGTCGATGAAGGACTGGTCTTCCAGCTCGGTCTGCGGTCGTGCCAAAGTATCTAGCATGTCTCGGCTCCGTCGGGTCGGGAGGACCGCGCCCGCCGCGAAAGCCGCACGGCCGTTGTCCTCGCTGCCATCCGCCGACTCATCACGGCGGACGTGTCACGGGCAACGTTGCATGACGTATGAATTAAGGTCTCCGGGGAAGACACCCCCGGAACCGCATCGGTTTTCCCTTACGGCTTCAAAGAAAAACGGTAAGGAGTGCTTACCTTTCGAAGCCGCGTCAACTCCCAGCGCCAAAAAGATGCAAACGATTATTAAAATTCTGGTCCACAAGTCTTTTTGACCCTAAAACTTATGCGGTTTTACAACCTCTCGTTCAAGAAAAAAGACGAGCATGGCGGAAGAAGGAACGCTTCTTTCACAATGTGGAATGTGGTTGAAACGACATTCCCATCTTCGGGCCTTGGAACGGCGGCGGATGCCTAGGAAAACCAACGAGTCGGATCGAGCGTCGGGTGATTCGGGGACCTCTCCGGCCTCCTGTCCTATCTGCGGCCGCGAGATGATCGAGGGGCCGAGCCTCGACCGTCATCACTGGCGGCCGCGCGCTCATGGTGGCCGGGCGTGGTCCCATGTTCATCTCGTGTGTCACCGCATGATCCACCGCGTGTTCTCGGAGGCCGAACTGGCGCGAAGCCGTGGCACCGCCGAGGCCATACGAAATCACCCTGAGATGCGGCGCTTCATCGCCTGGGTCCGCAGGAAGCCACCGGAATACGTCGACTGGCCCCGCTCGCCGCGCGGAAACCGCCGGCGCCGCTAACTACCTACGCGCGACCGGGCATCCGGATCATGCTACCGATGGGCTGCGTTGCAACGCATTCGCGGCTCGGATACGCTGAGAGCCTGTTTGAGAAGTCCCATGGGGCTGCAACGTCGGCGATTTCGCCGGCCGAGCAGGAGCGAGGAGCGACGACATGCCCGGGCATATCGAGCGACGAGCGACGCCCTCGGCGGGGATAAGCGCCGCGTCCCGAGGGGTTGGCCGAGGCCTCCGTGCGACTTTTCAAATAGGCTCTTAGCCTGACTGCCCTACCCGCGTTCAGGCACCGCCCGCCGGGAGGCCATTGGGGGGCGAAATAACCACAGAGGGGAGACTTGTCATGACTTTGCGTCACTCGTTCATCGCGCTTTGCGCCGTCGCCGCTCTCGGTCTCGGCGCCGGCGGCGCCCAGGCCGCGAACTGCGCGAACGCGCCCGACATGCTCGAAGAAATCATGAAAAGCGGCAAGATCCGCATCGGCTACGTCCAGTCCAAGCCCTATCAGTTCAAGAACGAAAAGGGCGAGCTCGAGGGCGTCGTCGTCAACGCCGCCAAGATGCTGACCGAGGAGCTTCTCAAGGTCGAGGCCGAGTGGGTCGAGGCGAAATGGGACACGATGATCGCCGGCCTCCAGGCCGACAAATACGACATCATCCTCTCCAACACCGCCCGCCGGCCCAACCGGGCGGTTTCGGTGTGGTTCACCAAGCCGTGGATCATTGGCGCCCAGAGCTTCCTCGTGCGCAAGGACGCCAACGTCCGCTCACGCGACGATATCGACAAGGAAGGCAATGTGGTGGTCGTGCGCCTGGGCAGCGCCGCGCATATCACCTATACCGAAAACAGCCCCGACTTCTTCAAGAACGCCACGGTCAAATCCCTGGCGCCGCCGGCCCTGCCCGAACAGGAGGTGGCGAGCGGCCGCGCCGTCGCCTGGGGCGCCGGCATGACCGAGACCGCCCAGGTCGCGCGCGCCAATCCCGACTGGGCGAGATCGATCATCCTGCCCGAGACGCCGCGCTCGGTCGGCGCCGGCTTCATCGTGCCGCAGTGCCAGTTCAACCTGCTGCACTACATGAACATCTTCGTCGACACCCTGATCGAGAGTCAGTTCTTCATCAAGCAGGCCGAGCTCTATCCCAACCTCGTCCGCGACGCCATCGTCGCCCCGACCGCGACCATGGGCGATCTCGACAAGGCCTACGGCGAAGACTGGCAGAAATAACCGTCCCTGCTACAGGCCGGAGCGGTTTGTGTTGAACCGCTCCCAATTGTCGGCGGGGGGTTTAGCAGGCTGCTGAAAAAGGGAATGGATGACTGACCTCGTGCTTCGAGACGCTTCGCTCCTCAGCATGAGGTCAATCTTTTCAATACCTTGCCTCACCCTGAGGAGGCGCGAAGCGCCGTCTCGAAGGACGAGGCAAGGCATTTCGACGTGTTTTTCAGTAGCCTCCTAGAGCACCGTGTAATGCTCTTGCTACTCGCCGATTCGTGCGAGCTGAAGGCGTCTTCCCATGTCCTATGAGTTCCGCTTCGACATCGTCTGGGCCAATATCGACGTCCTTCTCCTGGGCGTCGAGATGACCATCCTGCTGTCGTTCATGGCGATGGTTCTGGGGACCATCATCGGAATCGTCACGGCGGTCATCCGCCTGCGCGGCATCCGGCTTCTGTCCTATCCCATGATCGCCTATGTGGAGGTGTTCCGGGGCACGCCGGCGCTCGTCCAGATCGTCTGGATCTACTACTGCCTGCCGATCATCATCGGCATCGAGATGAGCGCCTTCTTCTCGCTGGTGCTGGCCATGGCCCTCAATTCCGGCGCCTATCTGTCCGAGGTGTTCCGCGCCGGCATCCAGGGAATCGACAAGGGCCATATCGACGCCGCCTATGCTCTCGGCTTCCGCAGCGGCCAGGTGACCCGGCGGATCATCCTGCCCCAGGCCGCCTACCGCATGATCCCCGCCGTCGGCAACGTGTTCATCACCTCGATCAAGCTCTCCTCGCTGTGCTCGGTCCTCGGCATGGCGGAGCTGATGTATCAGGGGCAGCTGGTGATCGCGAACTACTTCCGGCCGATCGAGGTCTTCACGGTGGTCGCCGGCATCTACCTGGTGATGACCTATTCGACCTCGCTGTTCCTGATCTTCCTGGAGCGGCGGCTGGCCTGGAAGAAGCGGGAGAAGGTCCCCCTCAGGGAACAGTTCAAGCTGATCTGGGCGTCCCTGTTCCGCCTGAGCCCGGGTTGAGGAGGCCCCGTCCATGACCACGGCCATTCAATCGGAAAGAACCCCGGCGATCGGTATCGTCGACCTGCATAAGTCCTTCGGCAAGCTGGAGGTGCTGAAGGGCATCACCTGCGACATCTGGCCCGGCGACGTCGTCTGCATGATCGGCTCCAGCGGCTCCGGCAAGAGCACGCTGCTGCGCTGCATCAACTATCTGGAGCCGCCCACCGCCGGTCAGGTCTATGTCCACGGCACGCCCATGGGCCGCGTCAAGGCGGGCGACGGCACCCTGCGCGACGCCGATCAGGGGACGCTCGCGAAGCAGCGCATGCGCATCGGCTTCGTCTTCCAGCACTTCAACCTGTGGCCGCACAAGACGGCGCTCGGCAACGTCGCCGAGGCGCTGGTCGTGGTCAAGGGCATGCGGCGGGACGAGGCCACCGAGCGCGGCACAGAGGCCCTGCGCCGGGTCGACCTGCTCGACAAGCAGGACGACTATCCCTCCACGCTGTCGGGCGGGCAGCAGCAGCGGGTCGCCATCGCCCGCATGCTGGCCATGGAGCCGGATGTGCTCTTGTTCGACGAGCCGACCTCCGCCCTCGATCCAGAACTCGTTGGCGAGGTCATCGACGTGATGCAGGGGCTGGCGGCCGAGGGCAACACCATGGTGGTGGCCACCCATGAGCTCGGCTTCGCGCGGGAAACGGCGAACCGGATGGTCTTTCTGGACGACGGCGTGATCGCCGAGGAGGCCCCCACCGAGACCTTCTTCGAGTCGCCCCGGCAGGAGCGCACGCAGTCCTTCCTGAAACGGATGCTGAAGCTATGACGATTGCCGAGACAGCCGCGGCCGCCCCCGAGGCGGTGCTGGTCGAGCGCGCGCGGGCCTTGCGGGCCGAGGATATCCCGGCGCCGGTGCGCGACCATATCAAGGACATCGTCCTCGACACGATCGGGGGCGTCGTCGGCGCCACCGCCCGCAACATGCGCTCGGGCGCGATCTGCGAGGCGGATGCGCTGGCCGCCGGCGGCACCCCCGAGGCGAGCCTGTGGTCCGGGGGCGGAAGGCTGCCGGCCCCGGCGGCGGCCCGCGTCAACGGCACCTGGGCCGAGGTCCTCGACTTCCAGGACGTGGTCATCGACGGCCGCAACAACGGCCATGTGACGGTGGCCATGGTGCCGGCGGCCATCGCCGTGGCCGAGACGGCCGGCGCGAGCGGCGCGGCGCTGGTGGCCGCCCTCACCGCCGGGGTGGAAATTCACGTCGCCGTTCTTCGCGCCATCGGCCGCAAACATCGCGAGGATGGCCGCGGCTTCCGCACCACCACCATCGCCTCGCCGGTCGGTGGCGCCGTGGCTTGCGCCAAACTGCTCCGGCTCGATGCTTCCGGCACCCTCAACGCCATGGGTCTCGCCGCCGTTTGCCAGTCCTCCGGTCTGCTGGTCTCGCTGGCCCCGTCCAACGAAGACTTCCTGATGGACAAGGATCTGGTCAACGGCGTCACCGCCGAAGGCGCGGTTCGCGCGACCCGCCTGGCCGCCGCCGGCATGACGGCCAGCCATCACGCCATCACCGGCGAGGCCGGCATGGTCGACAGCTATGCCCAGGGCGACGGCCTGCCGCTCGAGCTTCCGCCGCCCGGCCAATTCCGCGCCACGCAGGTCGCGCTCAAGAAATATCCGGCCTGCTACGGCTGCCACGCCGCCATCGAGGCCGCGTTGCAGCTTCGCGCCGAGGCCGGGCTGACCGATATTGGCGCGATCG
Organism: Rhodospirillales bacterium; assembly: GCA_028281785.1. Classification (GTDB taxonomy): domain Bacteria; phylum Pseudomonadota; class Alphaproteobacteria; order Rhodospirillales; family Shumkoniaceae; genus JANQJG01. The sequence goes on along the minus strand of JANQJG010000010.1, from coordinate 2,721 downwards.
AGCGGATCATCGTTCGGGTCAAGCAGGCGGCGGCCGAAACCCTCAACGTCTACAAGATCCCCAACCACATGGCGGCGCGCTTCAGTATCCCCTATTGCGTCGCCGCGGCGCTGCTGCGCGGCGGCGTCGGGCTGGAGGATTTCGAGCCCGAGGCCATCGCCGACCCGGCCGTGCTCGCCCTCGCCCAGCGGGTCGAGATCGAAAGCGACGATCCGCTGACCCGGCTCTATTACGAGCAGGGCGCCTATGGCGGGGAGGTGGAGCTCGGCGTCGGCGGCCAACGCTGGCTGCGGCGCATCGAGCATGCCCCGGGCAGCGCCGGCAATCCCATGACGCGGACGGAGCTCCAGGCCAAGTTCGACCTGCTCACGCGGGACCGCTGGGACGCGGACCAACGCCGGCGCATCATCGACACGGTCTCGGATCTGGAGACGCTCGCCGATATTCGCGCGCTCACCGACCTCATCGCCACATGACAAAAAAAGAACCGGGAAACGAAAAACCATGAACCGCACAACTCCGCCCGAGCACCAGTTGATCGACTACGCGCTGACGCTCACGGCCGCCGGTCTCGATCCAAACGACCGCCAGCGCGTCGCCGACATCGTCTTCGACAATCTCGGCATCGCCATCGGCGCCTATGTCGCCAAGCAGTCCTCCGGCCTGATCTGCGAGGACCACATGCTCGAACGCGGCGCCGCGCGCGGGGAAGGCGGAGCCAGCCTGTGGTCGGGCCGGGGCACGCTCCCGCCCGACGAGGCCGCCCTCTGCAACGGCACCTGGGCAGAGATCCTCGACTATCAGGACACGATCGTCGATCCCCGCAACAACGGCCACGCCGCCGTCACCATCGTGCCGGCCGCCCTCGCCATGGCCGAGGCCCAGGGCGCGAGCGGCGCCGAACTCATCGCCGCCGTGGCTGCCGGGCTCGAGGTCACGATCGCGGTGCTGCGCGCCGTCGGGCGCGGTCATCGGGCCGAGGGCCGGGGCTTCCGGACCACCAGCATCGGCGCCCCGCTCGGGGCCGCGGTGGCCTGCGCCAAGCTGCTCGGTCTCGACGGGGCGCAAACGCTGAACGCGATGGGCATCGCCGGCGCCTGCGCCAATAACGGCCTGATGCCGTCGCTCTCGCCGAGCAACGGCGATTTCGGTATGGACAAGGACTGGGTCAACGGGCTGTCGGCGCAGCTCGCCGTCAACGCGGCCGGGCTCGCGGCGAGGGGCATGACCGCCAGCGATGCGGTCGTCACCGGCGACCGCGGCATCCTCGCCAGCCATGCCCATGGCGACGCCCACGCCCTGAAGACGCCGGAAGGTGGCGCCCCCAATATCCGCTTCGTCGCGCTCAAGAAATATGCCGCCTGCTACGGCGTTCACACGGCCATGGAAGCCACCATGAACCTGATGGCCCGGCACGATATCGAGCCGGCGGCAATCGACGGCATCACGGTTCGGGTCAAGGCCGACAGCTGCCAGACCCTCGCCGGCCGCAATATCGGCAACCACATGGCGGCGCGCTTCAGCCTGCCCTACAGCGTCGCCTCGGCCGCGATACGCGGCGGCGCCCGCATGGCCGATTTCGATACGCCGGCGATCTTCGATGAGCAGGTGCTCGCCTTCATGGACCGCGTCGCGATCCTGCCCGACCCCGCGCTCACCCGCTTCCACGAGGAGACCGGGGGCTTCCCCGCCCATGTCGAAATCCGCTCCCGCGGCCGCGCCCACGACGAACGCATCGACTATCCCGTCGGCTCCCATGAGCGGCCCATGAGCCGAAAGGAGCTGGAGGCCAAGTTCGCCGAGCTCACCTCCGGCCACTGGCCGGAGGCGCGGCGCGCCGAGATCATGGCCGCCGCCACCGGCCTCGCCGCGCTACCCGACATCCGCGCGCTCACGCGGCTGCTCTGAGCGGACAGCCAAGCACCGTTCCGGCCCGCTCGAAATCGCTTGAAAAGAACCGCCCGCCACCCAAGCCTCTTTGCCAGTGACGCGATAACGACAAAGGTCCGAGGGGGCGTTGGGCATGATCGCACGGATGGTCGGAACCGCTTTGCTGGCCGGGCTGGCATTCGCCCCGGCGGAGGCCCAGGAGACCGTGGTCGATCTTGAGCTCGCCTTCGTCGTCGACGCCTCCGGCTCCATCGACGAGGAGGAGACGCGGCTCCAGCGCCAGGGCTATGCCGACGCCCTTGCCGATCCCAAGGTGGTCCGCATCGTTACCGGCGGCTTCGCTGGCTCCATCGCCGTCTCCTATATCGAATTCGCGGCCACCGGCTGCGTGCGCCTGAGCGTGCCCTGGAGCCAGATCCGCGACGCCGAGACCGTCCGCGCCTTCGGCGAGAAGATCCTCGCCCAGGACCGCGAATACTGCCCCGGCGGCAACGCCATCGGCGAGGCCATCGCCTTCGCCACCGACTCCTTCGAGGGCAACGGCTTCGCCGGCAAGCGCCGGGTCATCGACATCTCCGGCGACGGCCCCAACACCGTCGGCCGCTCCGTCGAGTTCGCCCGAGACGACGCCGTTGCCCGGGGCGTGATCATCAACGGGCTGGTCATCGACCGCCCGTCCATGCCCAATCTCGAGGATTATTACCGGGCGTCCGTCACGGGCGGACCGCGCTCCTTCGTGATCAAGGCGGAAAGCCGCAAAACCTTCGCCCAGGCGATTCTCAAGAAACTGCTGATCGAGATCGCCGACGCGACGCCCCTCACCGGCAACGC
>JANQJG010000221.1 GCA_028281785.1 Rhodospirillales bacterium | reverse complement strand
GCGTCGGGCTCCTCGACCGTAGTCCCCGATACGCTCTTCGAAGCCCTCCTGCTCCAGACCCGAAAGGCCTCGGTCAGAATGGTTCCATTTGGTCGGATAATGCTCTAACTTGCGCGCAGTACAATTAGTCGAAGAACAACCTACGGACGAGGGAACACTATGCTCAGCGCCGCGATGACCGACCTGCTCAACGATCAGCTGAATCGCGAATTCTTTTCGTCAAACCTGTATCTGCAGATGAGCTCTTGGGCCGAGGCCGAAGGGCTGGATGGCTGCGCCACGTTTCTTCGCAACCACGCGGACGAGGAAATGGGGCATATGAAGCGGTTCTACAACTACATCAACGAGAAAGGGGCCATGGCGATCATCGGCGCGATCGACGCCCCGCAGACGAAGTTCAAGGACATCAAGGACGTCTTCGAGCAGATCTACGAGCACGAACAGCACATTACCCAGAAGATCCACGAGATCGTGAAGGCCGCCTTCTCCGAGGGCGACATGACGACCTTCAACTTCCTTCAGTATTTCGTGGCCGAGCAGCATGAGGAGGAGACCCTCGTCCGCAGCATTCTCGACCGCGTGAAAATCATCGGCCTCGACGGCAAGGGCGTGTTCTTCATCGATCAGGAGCTCGCGCGCTACGGCAGCGGAGAGGTCACGGTCGCCGAGAGCATGGCCCCCGGCGCGGAATAGCCCTGGTCGTCGCAGATGATATCCGCCCGACCGTAAGGGTGGGGCAATGGCGGCGCGCCACACAATGAGCGCGCCGCTTTCGTTGTGTCTTGGGCTTCAGATATCGGCGTAGCAGTGGGTCTCTGCCTTGCCTCCGGGATGGGTGACCGCGCCCTTCGCCGCGCTGCCCACGAGCTGGGCGTATTTCCATAGGGTGCCGGACTGATAATCCGTGGACCGCGGCGTCCAGTTTGCGCGCCGGCGGGCCAGCTCGTCTTCCGCGAGTTCCACGTCGAGGCTCCCGGCCTCGGCGTCGATGCGCACGATGTCGCCGTTCTCGATCAGCGCGATCGGGCCGCCCACCGCCGCCTCGGGGCTCGCATGGCCGATACAGAAGCCGCGCGTGGCGCCGGAGAACCGGCCATCCGTGATCAGCGCCACCTTTTCGCCCATCTCCTGGCCGTAGAGGGCGGCGGTCGTCGACAGCATCTCGCGCATGCCCGGGCCGCCCTTCGGCCCCTCATAGCGGATGATCAGCACCTCGCCCTCCCGATAGCGACGGTTGACCACGGCGTCGAAACAGTCCTCCTCGCTGTCGAAGACGCGGGCCGGACCACGGAAGGTGAGTGTTTTCATGCCGGCGACCTTGACCACGGCGCCGTCCGGGGCGAGGTTGCCGGAGAGCCCGACAACGCCGCCGGTAGGCGAGAGGGGGTTGGAGACCGGGCGGATCACCTCCTGATCGGTTCGGAAGGACACATCCTCGAGATTCTCCGCGATGGTGCGGCCGGTTACGGTGATGCAATCGCCATGCAGATAGCCGCCGTCCAACAGAGTCCTCAACAGCTGGGGCACGCCGCCGGCCTCGAACATGTCCTTCGCAACGAAACGGCCGCCGGGCTTGAGGTCGGCGACATAGGGCGTCTTGCGAAAAATCTCGCAAACATCGAGCATGTCGAATTCGATACCCGCCTCATGGGCGATCGCCGGCAGGTGCAGGACGGAATTGGTCGAGCCGCCCGAGGCGGCGATGACAACGGCCGCGTTCTCCAATGCACGGCGGGTCACGATGTCGCGGGGCCGGAGGCCGCGCGCGACCAGGGACATTACCTGCTCGCCTGATTGAACGGCGTAGGCGTCCCGCGACTCGTAGGGCGCCGGTGCCCCGGCCGAGCCGGGCAGGGCGAGGCCCATGGCCTCGGACACGCAGGCCATCGTGTTGGCCGTGAACTGACCGCCGCATGAGCCGGCGCCGGGGCAGGCGCAGCTCTCAAGCTCCAAAAGGTCGGCGTCCGCCATTTGCCCGGCGCTGTGCTGGCCCACCGCCTCGAAGACGTCGAGGACGGTGACGTCGCGGCCGCGGAAGCGGCCCGGCAGGATCGAGCCGCCGTACATGAACACGGAAGGCACGTTGAGCCGCAGCATGGCCATCATCATGGCCGGCAGTGTCTTGTCGCAGCCGGCGATGCCGACCAGCGCGTCATAGCAATGCCCGCGCATGGTGAGCTCGACCGAATCGGCGATGACCTCTCGGCTGGCCAACGAGGACTTCATGCCCTGGTGCCCCATGGCGATGCCGTCGGTCACGGTGATGGTGGTGAACTCGCGGGGCGTGCCGCCGCCCGCCTTGACCCCCTCCTTGGCCGCCTGGGCCTGGCGGGAGAGCGAGATGTTGCAGGGCGCGGCCTCGTTCCAGCAGGTGGCGACGCCGACGAGGGGACGATGGATCTCCTCCTCGGTCAGCCCCATGGCGTAGTAGTAGGACCGGTGCGGCGCCCGCTCCGGCCCCTCGGTGGTGTGGCGGCTGGGCAGCTTGCTCTTGTCGAAGGCCTTCACGTCCATGGTGCTTCCTCTTCCTCCTCGTCCTGCTGGCTCGTCCTGGTCATGCCCGGTCGCGCGAAGCCGCGGCGCAAACCCCCCGACTGCACCGCGGCAAGCACATCATATGGGGATTAAAGGGGCCGCTTACGAATGCTGCTTGTCTCGGATGGATCGCCTATGCATGAGGCTGGCCCCGATGATCGCGGAGGGATATTGTCGCGACACTGCGTCAATAATGAAAAAGCAGAGGAAGAACCATGCCCGAATACCGTTCGAGAACCACGACCCACGGACGCAACATGGCCGGCGCCAGGGGGCTTTGGCGCGCCACCGGCATGACCGACGAGGATTTCGGCAAGCCGATCATCGCCATTGCCAACTCCTTCACCCAGTTCGTACCCGGCCATGTGCATCTGAAGGACCTCGGACAGCTTGTCGCCCGCGAGATCGAGAAAGCCGGCGGCGTCGCCAAGGAGTTCAACACCATCGCCGTCGACGACGGCATCGCCATGGGCCATGGCGGCATGCTCTACAGCCTGCCCTCGCGGGAGATCATTGCCGACGCCGTCGAATACATGGTCAACGCCCATTGCGCCGACGCCCTGGTCTGCATCTCCAATTGCGACAAGATCACCCCCGGCATGCTCATGGCAGCGCTCAGGCTGAACATCCCCGCCATCTTTGTCTCCGGCGGCCCGATGGAAGCCGGCAAGGTGACGGTCGACGGCGAGGAACTGTCCATCGACCTGATCGACGCCATGATCCAGGGCGCCAACCCAAAGGTTTCCGACGAGCTGGCTCGGGCCTACGAGGTCGCCTCCTGCCCAACTTGCGGTTCCTGCTCGGGCATGTTCACGGCCAACTCCATGAACTGTCTGGCCGAGGCGCTGGGGCTTGCGCTTCCCGGAAACGGCAGCCTGGTCGCCACCCACGCCGACCGCCGCGAGCTTTTCGTCGAGGCCGGCCACAGAGTCGTCGAGCTCACCCGCCGCTACTACGAGGGCAACGACGAGTCGGCCCTGCCGAGAAACATCGCCTCGCGCCGAAGCTTCGAGAACGCCATGACCCTCGACATCGCCATGGGCGGCTCGACCAACACCGTGCTGCACCTGCTGGCTATGGCCCAGGAGGGCGGGATCGACTTCGATCTCGGGGACATCGACCGGCTGTCGCGGCACACGCCCAATCTGTGCAAGGTCGCCCCCAGCTCCTCCTTTCATATGGAGGACGTGCACCGGGCCGGGGGCATCTTCGCCATCCTCGGCGAACTCGACCGCGCCGGGCTGCTCGACACCGGGGTGCCCACAGTCCACGCCAAAACCCTGCGCGAGGCCCTCGACCGCTGGGACGTCGCCCGCGTGAATGACGACACCGCCACGACGCTCTACCGCGCGGCGCCCGGTGGCGTGCGCACGACAGAGGCCTTCAGCCAAGACAAGCGCTATCCGGAGCTCGATCTCGACCGCGCCCAGGGCTGCATCCGCGACGTGGAGCATGCCTACAGCGCCGATGGCGGCCTCGCCGTCCTCCACGGCAACATCGCCGAGAAGGGGGCGATCGTGAAGACCGCCGGGGTTGACGCCAGCATCCTCACCTTCTCCGGCCCGGCCCGCATCTGCGAAAGCCAGGAGGAGGCGGTCGATGCCATCCTCGGCGGCCGCATCCAGCCCGGCGATGTGGTCGTCGTGCGCTATGAGGGACCCAAGGGCGGCCCCGGCATGCAGGAAATGCTCTACCCCACGAGCTACATCAAATCGATGGGCCTGGGCAAATCCTGCGCGCTGATCACGGACGGGCGCTTTTCCGGCGGCAGCTCGGGCCTCGCGGCCTGCCACATATCGCCCGAGGCGGCGGAGGGCGGCGCTATCGGCCTGATCGAGGAGGGCGATATGATCGAGCTCGACATCCCGGGCCGGCGCATCGAACTCGCGGTCAGCGACCAGGTTCTGGCGCAGCGGCGCGAAGCCATGCAGAGCAGGGGACGGGACGCCTGGAAGCCGCAAAAGCGGCAGCGCGAGGTTTCGAAGGCGCTCAGGGCCTACGCCGCGCTCACGACCAGCGCCGACCGCGGGGCCGTGCGGGACGTCGATCAGCTTACGGGTTGACCGGCGGCAACGCCTCCGTCAGGAGCCGGTAAAACCTCTCGCGCGCCTGGCGCTCGATCCAGGGCAGGTGGCCGCAGCGTTCGAGCGGGACGAAGCGGAAGTCCGCGAGGACGCGGACCAAGGGTTCGCGCACGCCCTCCACCGGATGCGGATCATAATCGCCATGGATCGCCAGCACCGGGCAGCGGATGTGCGCGCCGAGCGCGAGAAGTTCGCCGCTGATCCTGAGCTCGCGGGCCTCCCGCCAGACCTTCTGATGCAGGTCGTATTGACAGGCGAGCTCCCCGGTCTCCAGGGAAAGCGGATCATAGGCGTCGGCCTTGGTGAGCAGCGCCCCGAAGCGCGCCATCAGCCCATCCTTGTCCTGGGACACCAGGTCGTCGAGGGCCGCCAAGAGCCGTTCGACCTCCGCGCGATCCCGCTCGCCGAGCCGATTCAGGCGGGTGTCCAGAATGCCGGCGGCGTACCGCTCCTCGAAGACGCCGCTACCGACCAGGATGAGCTTGCGGACAAAATCCGGATGGCGGGCGGCGAAGATGAAGCCGAGCATCGCCCCCCAGGACGAGCCGATCAGGGTCAGGGGGAGATCACCGTGCTCCCCCAAGACGGCGCGCAGTTCGTCCACCTGGCCGTCGATGGAGTCCCGGGTCTGGAGCGGCTCCAGCACCCCCCGCTCCTTGGCCAGCGCCCGCGCCAGCAGAGACACCGATCCGGGCGCCCCCGGCCCGCCATGCAGCACGGCGACGCGATGGGGCGGCACGCCGTGGACTCTCAGATTCTGCACGAACCCTCTCTCTTGGTCACAACCCAGTCAGCCACCGGCCGCGTAACGCGAACCAGAGCCGACGTGTTCCGGGACCGCAACATGGGAGACAATCTAACACACCCTCACCCTCCCACCCTCTCCCCCAAAGGCGGAGAGGGGCCATGTCTGCGGAATCGCCGCTGCGTCTCCTCTCCGCCCCATCGGGGGGGAGAGGAACAAGGTGAGGTGGGGGAGCCGGGGACGTGAGCCCACCTCACCCGGCTCGCTCCGCTCGCCACCCTCTCCCCCCAGAGGGCGGAGAGGGGCCGTATGTGCGGCTCTAAGCCCCTCTCCCACAGGCGTGGGAGAGGGAAGGGCCCGACCCGTCAGGGGCGGGAGGGTGAGGGTGGCTTTTGGTCAGGCGCGTCCTAAGGAGTGAATTCCTCATGCGCGGGGAGGTGCTCGTCGAGACACAGCCAGGGCAGGGCGCTGCTCACCCAGATATGGTGCTGGGGCGGGTGGTCCTCCGGGCGATCGAGCGTGGCCACGGCGATGTCCAGCTCGTTCGGCCGTCGCCGCTCGGCAAAGACGATCTGGGTGCCGCATTTCGGACAGAAACGGCGCTCGGCCTGCTCCGAGGATTGGTAGACCGCGAGCTCGCCC
>JANQJG010000165.1 GCA_028281785.1 Rhodospirillales bacterium | reverse complement strand
GCGCTGGTTACCGGCAAAACCTCTTTTGGGCCTCGAGAGGCTTTGTTACGCCGTTTCCCGGGTCACACGCATGCCGTCCCTAACTCTCGCGACCATCGGCAACAGAATGAAGGCCGCGGCAGCCACGATCAGCCCGAAACTGATGGGATGGTTGACCACGTCCACGAACACAAACCAATCCCCCTGCGATATGCTGAGCGAGTTGGCAAGGTTGTCCTCAATCTTGCGGCCGAGAACCAGGGCGAGAATGATCGGCGCGTGAGGGATGTCCAGCTTTCTGAACACGTAGCCTACCACGCCGGAAATCAGGGCGACCCAAATGTTGAATATGGAGTTCTCGTCGGAGTAGGCACCGCTGAGACACAGCAGCGCAATCGCCGGTACCAGGAATTCCTTGGGCAGGCGATAGACGAAACCGGACAAGGTCCGAACCAAACCGAAAGCGATCGGCCCCATAGCGAGGTTGGCGACGAGGAAAGCGATGATGATCATCCAGGCGATGTTGGGATGCTCGATGAAAAGAAGCGGTCCCGGCATCATGCCTTGAATCATCAGCGCGGCGATGAACAGCGCCGAAACGGAGTTTCCGGGAATGCCGAGCGACAACAAAGGAACCATCGAACTCGCGACCACCGCGTTGTTCGCCGCCTCGGGCGCGGCGATCCCTTCCGGCGCGCCTTCTCCCCATTTGGCCTCGCCGGGCCTTCCTTCGTATTTCCGCTTGTAGACGTGGGACGTGCGCTCATAGCCGAGATAGATCGCCATCAGCATGCCCGCGCCCGGAATGACGCCGATGACGTTTCCGATGGCCGCGCAGCGAAGCCATGTCGGCATCAGGCGTTTGGCGAGAGCGAGGTTGGGAACAATTCTGTCGCGAATGCGCGGCAACGCGCTGCTCTCGACACCTCGGCGCCGGTCCCGGATCAGCTCCTCCATCAATTCCAACACCGCCGTTATGCCGAACAGACCGACCAGCAGCGGAATGAACGGAACCCCCTCGTACAGGTTGCCGACACCGAAGGTGAAGCGGGGGAAGCCGGTTTCGAGGCTCAAGCCGACGGTCGCGATCAGCAACCCCACCACCGCCGAAATCAACCCCTTGAAGACATTGCCGCCGAGCAAGCCGACGACGCTTGCCATGCCCAGGACACCGAGCGCGAAATTCTCGACATAACCGAATTTGAGCGCGAATTTCGCCAGCGGCGGCGCGAAAAACAGCAGCACGAACGCGCTGAGAATCCCACCGAAAACCGACGACGTGATCGCGATTCCGACAGCGCGTCCGGCGAAGCCTTTCCGCGCCATGGCGTTGCCGTCGATGGCCGTGATGATGGCGGATGCGGTGCCCGGCACCTTGACCATGACGGCCGGGATCGCGCCCCCGATGGCGGTCGCGCAGTACAGGCCGACCATCAGGGCCAGCGCGTAGGTCGGCGAGAGAGAAAACGAAAAGGGAATAAAGATCGCGAAGGCGATGTTGTCGTTCAGACCCGGGATCGAGCCGACAATCAACCCGCACAGAATCCCGAGGAACAGAAAGGATAGGACCCAGGGGTCCATCAACGTGGAGAAACCGACCGCTAAGACATCCACTTGGTACCCATCCTTCCGCAATCACCCCGATTGCGCGGGATTCCTGGTTATCCGATCAGGTTCTCGACGAAGTCGAGAACCGGCAGGGGCACGTCGAAGATCAGATAGAACATGCAGAAGACGACGAGCACGATTCCGGCCGAGGACAACACGTCCGTCCAGCGCAACTCGTTGCGGACCAGAAAGACGATTCCGGCAACGATCACGAAGCTCGCCCCGAGATAGCCGATCCCGGCCGAGAGCATCATGGTCCAAAGGCCCCATAGGACCGCCTTCGCGCCCGGTCCGAACAGAAGAATCCGCGTCCCTTCGGCGGACACGACTGCGGCGGACCGATTCCCGATGGCGTGCACCATCATCGATACGGACAACAGGCACAACGCCACGGCGAGAAACATGGGGTAGGACCGTGACGCATCGTCAAAGCCAGCCGATTGATCGAGAATCCACCCCGCCAGAACGAGAAAGCCGGCACCGCACCAGAAGTCGATTTTTCGGAGCGTTTCCACGAAGCGCCCTCATCAAAGCGGGGAACGATGGGCGCCCGAAACCGCGAGCGCCCATCGTTCCGAGCCTGCTACTTCTTGTTCAGGCCATGCTTTTCGATGACCATGCCGGACAGCTTGGCATAGTCGTTGACGACCTCGCCGTAACCGGCGGCGTCCCGATAGGCGATGGGATAGCCATAGTCGGTCATGCGCGCAATATAGTCCTTGTCCTGGTTGACCTTGCCAAGGAGGTCAGCGAGGAAGTTCACGGCTTCCTCAGGCGTGCCCTTCGGTACCGCCCAGCCACGGAAGGTCGCCCAACGAACGATGTCGAGGCCCGCTTCCTGCCATGTGGGAATGTCCGGAATGGCCTCCAGGCGCTCATCCGCGGCGACCGCCAGGATTTTGACCGATCCCGCCTCGGCATGCTTCTTGGTCTCGCCGAACGGCCACAGGGCGGCCTCCACATGTCCCCCCATGACGGCCTGCAATTGGGCGCCGAATCCCTTGGTGGGAACATAGTTGAACTTGATGCCGGCGGATTCCTCGAGCGCCAGCCCGGACAGATGATGCGATGTCGCGATACCGGCGACCGCCGTGTTGATCGGGCGCTTCTTGGCCTCGGCGACGAAGTCGGCGATGGTCTTGAACGGAGAGTTCGGCGGGACCACGATGACCTCGGGGTCGAGGGTGTACAGCGCCACGGGTTGGAAGTCCGCGACGGTGTATTCGGTGGTCTTGAGGACCGGGTTGGTCACGACCGAGCTGGTCATGGCCAGCACGGTGTAGCCATCGGGGTCTGCTTTCGCGCCGTACGTCTGACCCACGACACCGCCGCCACCGGCGCGGTTTTCGACCACCAGCTTGACGTCCGAGAGAATCTTGTTGGCGTGCTCGGCGATGATGCGGGACGTCGTATCGACGGCGCCGCCGGGCTTGAACGGCACGATGATGCGGATGTCCTTGGTCGGGAAGTCCGCCGCCTGCGCGGGCAGCGACAACATCGCGGCGCCCAGGGCCACGGCCGAAACGGCCTTGAAGAGGTCTCGTCTTCTCATGGTTGGTTTCCTTTTCTCCCGTTGTGAAGGCTTTGGAGGTGTCGGTTAGGAAAAAACGTCGTCACGACAGACAGCGAGCACCAAGATCCGTAACCTCCGACCACAGTTTCTTGCTCACTGGAACTCCATGCGCCGCGCGCTCGGTTGAAATCCGCCATTCGCGTTCGCCGGGATAGGAGACCTCGTCGAAGCCCATTGCCGGGGGCAGGGCTTTCAGCCGGTCGATCTCCTCGTCCATGCGGGCAGCGAATTCGCCCTCCGCCAGAAACGCCGACACCCGAAAGGCCAACACGAAATGTCCGTTGCCGGACTCGCGCTCCTGGTTCGTGAGGACGCTCAGCACGTCGCCGCCGAATCGAGCTCCCGTCAACACGCCCGAGAGGATGTCCATCAGGAGCGTGATGCCCGATCCCTTGACACCGCCGAAAGGCAGCATCACGCCCTTCAGCGCCTCGGCGGGGTCGGTCGTCGGCCGGCCGTCCGGGCCGAGCGACCAGCCGTCGGGGATGGGCTTGCCTTCGGCCAGGGCCTTTCGAACCTTTTTGCGCGACCCCTCGCTGGTCGCCATGTCGAGCACGAAAGGCGGATGCCGTCCGGCGGGAACGGCCACCGCCAGGGGGTTGGTCCCCAGCAGCGGCGCGGCGGCCCCGAACGGGGCGGTCACGGTCGAGGCGTTGGCGCACACGATCCCGATGCAGTCCTGCTCCGCGGCCATCGCCGCGTAGACGCCCGCGGCGCCGAAATGGTTGCTGCGGCGCACGGCCGTCGCCCCGATGCCGAATTCCCTTGCCGCCTCCAGCGCAAGGGCGGTGGCGCGCGTCGCCGCGGCCGGCCCCAGCCCATTGTCGGCATCAAGGGTCGCGGCCCAGGGCAGGCGGCGCTCGACCCGCATATCCGGCTTGGCCTTGATGCGGTTCTCGTCGAGGCAGGTCACGTAGTCGGGAAGGCAGGCGAGGCCATGCGTATCGACGCCGCGCAGATTGGCCGCCACGAGGCCGCGCGCCGTCGCCCCCGCGTCATCTTCGGGCACGTCGCGCGCGGCCAGGACCTCGCGGATGGCCGCCTCGATCGTATCCGGCGCGACTCGAATGATGTCCGACATGGCAGGGTCCTCTCAGATCACGGGACCGGTGACGTAGATGTCCATGGCCCGGGTGTACCCCGTGATTTCCGCCCGCGTGGGCTCCCCGGACGCGACATTGACAATCTTCGTGAGCAGGCGTTCTCCCGCTTCCGGAAGGCTTTCCGTGCCCTCGATGACCCCGGCCACGGACAGGTCCATATGGTCGCGCATGCGTTCCCAGGTCAGGTCATTGCCGGTCAGCTTGACCACCGGCACGAAGGGGAAGCCCTGCGGCGCCCCGCGCCCCGTGGCGAAGACGATCATGTTGCACCCGGCGGCGGCGAGACCGGTCAGGATCTCCGGCTCGCGACCCGGCGAATCCATGACCACCAACCCCTTCACGGTCGGCCGCTCGCCATATTCGTAGACCGCCTGAACGGGCGCCACGCCGCCCTTGGCGATGGCGCCGAGCGACTTCTCCTCGATCGTCGTCAGGCCCCCCTTGATGTTGCCGCCCGTCGGCTGGCCGCCGCGCATGTCGCAGCCCACCGCCTTGGCGCGGCTTTCCATGCGTTCGACGAGGGCCAGGATCTGGTCGGCGATCGCGTCGTTCGCCGCGTGCTTGACCAGGATGTGCTCGGCGCCGATGAATTCGGTGACCTCGCCGAGTATGGATGTGCCGCCCGCCTCGACGATCCGGTCGGAAACAACGCCGATGGCGGGGGTTGCCGACAGCCCCTGCGTCGTATCGGAGCTGCCGCATTTCAGGCCCAGCACGATGTCCGACAGATCACAGGTCTCCCTCTTGAGAGTCGAGGCCTCGGCCACCATCCGCCGCGCGATCTCCATCCCTTGCTCACGTGTCCGCACAACGCCGCCCGTCTCCTGCAGGCCGATGACCTCCACGCGCTTGCCGCCGGCCCGAATTCCCTCGGCGACGTCTTGAATCGCCGTGCTCTCGCATCCCAGACTCACGAGAAGGACGGCGGCCAGGTTCGGGTTCCGGCCCAGGCCGATAAGCGCCTCGTTCACGCGCTGGACGTCCAGGGGCGTCTGACAGCAGCCCTGGTGGTGAGTGAAGCTCACGGCTTCGTCGACTTCTCGGGCGATGTCCTCGGCCACCTCGTTGGCGCAGACTACAGTCGACAGCACGCCCACATAGTTGCGCGTGCCGACACTCCCGTCCGCCCGGCGATAGCCCTGAAATCCCATGTTGCCGTCCTCTCCGTTTCTTGCTGACGTGCTCAAGCCAGATCGCCTCGTCCGCGCAGGCTTTCGACGTTGTGGACATGCGCATGCGCCCCGGCGGGAATGCGCACCGTCGCACGGCCGATCACCTCGCCATATTTGAGAATGTCGTCGCCCGCCGCGACCTCGCGGATCGCGAATTTGTGGCCGAACTCGATCTCCTCCACGACCGTTACGTTGATCGACCGGGCACCGACGCCCACGGATGCCGTGTCGTTCGGAGACAGCGCCCGCAGCGCCGTCGCAACATTGTCCTCTTCCTTGATCGCGATCGCGTCACGTTTCACGTCAGGGGGCCTCCCTTGCTGTCAGGCGCATCAGCTCGCCCACGGCCGCGCCCTGGGGGCCTTCGGCCGTACCGAAGGCCCGCGACCAAACCACCATGCGTTCGCGGGCGTGGTCGGGCAGATCCTTGGCGATGGCGTCGAACCGGGCCACCAGATCCTCCCAAGACCAGGGGTCCTCGGGATCGCCGCGACGGAAACGCCGCTCCGCCACCAGCCGCGCGCCGTCGGTCCGTTCCACTTCCACGCGCGCCGGACGCTCGGCCGGGAAACGCGCCGTGAAATCGGGATCCTCGGCGACCTCGACGCGGTGGGCGAGAGCATGCACGTCTTCGCGGGCGACGACGTCGGGCGTGAAATTGGAGAAGGTCAGGCTGCCTTCCGCCAGCAGGAAAGCCGCGCAGAAGCGGGTCGAGAACTTGGCCTCCTCGAAGGACCGGGGATCTCGCAAATCCGCCACATCGGTTTGCGCGCGCGGGCCCGCCACCCCGACGCGGGCGATCTGCTCCGGCCGCATGGGCGTGCGCCGCAGGAGTTCGCTAAGGGCGTCGAGGCTGCTGTGCATCTGGCCGCAGACCGGCCATCCCTTGATGGTGGTCTGGGTGATCTCGAACCGCTCGCCCAAACCGTCGGTCAGAACGGCCGGGTCTCCGGCCAGCCCCCAGGCCGCCAGCAGGCCGCGTCGCCCCTCCAGGATGCGCGCCGCGCCCGGGATACCCTCCCGGGCAAGGAAGGCCGCCGTCAGACCGTTGCGCACCGCGGTGGCCGGGTGAAGCGCTTTGGCCGCCTCCGCCCCGTCGTCGTGGAACTGCCATACGCCGGCCGCCTGGGTTCCCGCGAGTCCGAGCGCGGACAGGGTCCGTTCCGCGTCGAGGCCGAGGGCGCGAGCCGCAGCCGCCGCGGCGCCGAAGGAGCCCGCGGTCGCGGTCGTGTGGCAGACGGTATAATGGGCCTTGCCGAGCAGGACGCCGACCCGCAGCCCGGCCTCGTAGCCGGCGACCACGGCCGCTCGCATGGTGTCGGCCGAGAGATCCAGGGCGTCCGCGAGCGCCATCACCACCGGGAAGACCGTCACGCCGGGATGCATCACGGCCCGGCGGTGCCCATCATCCACCTCCGCCAGATGGGAGATCGCGGCGTTGACCGCGGCTGCCTGAACCACCGGGCGGGGTTCGCCCCACCCGGCAACCGTGCAGTCGCCGCGGTCGGTGCCGGCGAGGGCGCGGCGATAGGGCTCGGCCAACCGATGGCCGGTGCCGGCGGCCAACGCGCCCCACCAGTCAAGGGCGCATTCTCCCAAGCGATCACGAATGGTCTCGGGCAGAGTCGACCCATCCAGCCCTGCGCACCAACGTGCAAGGGGTTCCAGCCAGGAGGGGGGGAGGTTGCTGTCCGCCATCCGCCCTCGCTATCTCCCTTTCGAGAGCTGCGCGGCCAGGGCGTCGACGACCGCGCCCGACAGGCCGATATAGTTTTCCGGCCGCAAGGCAGCCTCCATCTCCTCGCGCTCGCAGACGGCGGCGACCCGCGAATCCTCCATCAGCAGATCGAGCAGCGGGCGGTCCAGCCGTAGCGCCTCGAGCGAGACCTCGTGCACCAACTCGTGCGCCTGATCCAACGGCATCGCCTTGGCGAGCACGAACATGGCCCGCTCGGACAGGAGCACGCCCTTGAGGCGATCCAGGTTCTCGCGCATCCGGTCGACGTTGACCTCCAGGCCGGTCATTACCCGGTGGAGATGGGCGAGCATTGCCGAGGTCATGCAGAAGCTCTCTGGCAACTTGATCCACTCGGCGCGCCAGGTGCAGCCATCGCGCTCGTTCTGCGGCGTCATCAGTTCGCCCATGACGTCGGCGTTACCGCGCACGATCCGGGCGAGCGAGAAGACCCACTCGCTGGCGATCGGGTTGATCTTGTGGGGCATGGTGCTGGAGCCCATGATTCCCTTCTTGTAGGGCTCGGCCAGCTCGCCGATCTCGGTCATGCTGGAGACGTAGACTTCCTGCGCGATGCGGGCCGCCGTGCCGGCGATCACCGCCATGCCGTTGCACAGCTCCGCCAGCCGGTCGCGCTGGCTGTGCCACCAGGTCCGCGGAACCCCGAGACCGAGCCGCCGGCAGGTTCCGGCCTGTACGTCGAAGCCCTGATCGCCCCAGGCGGCGAAGGTTCCGATGGCCCCCGACATGTTGCCGACCAGGCAGCGTTCCTTCATGG
This sequence comes from Rhodospirillales bacterium, assembly GCA_028281785.1. GTDB lineage: Bacteria > Pseudomonadota > Alphaproteobacteria > Rhodospirillales > Shumkoniaceae > JANQJG01. The sequence goes on along the minus strand of JANQJG010000165.1, from coordinate 71,628 downwards.
ACCGCCAGCGGTCGAGGTTGCGGTCCATCTCGTCCAGCCAGCCCGCGACCTTCAGGCCGAAGGTGAAGGGCAGGGCCTGGTTCCCGTGTGAGCGGGCGACCATCAGGGTATCCCGATGCCCCGTCATCAGCGGAACCATTCCCTGGATCATGGCGTCGAGTTGGTCTTCGATGACTCGATGCGCGCGCGCCGCCAAAAGCATGGTCGCGCTGTCCAGAATGTCCTGAGTCGTCGCACCGTAATGCAGCCAGGTATTGTGTGGCTCGCCGATATTGCGGCGGAATTCCCGCAGCAGCCCGATCAGGGTATGGGCCGTCTCCTTGCCGTGTTCGCGCACGCGGTCGACATCGATCAGACGCACATCCGCCTTGTCGCGGATGGCGGCGGCGGCCTCGGCCGGGATCATGCCGATTTCGGCCTGTGCCTCGGCCAGGGCCGCCTCGACCTCGATCCAAGCCTGGAGCGCCTCATCGGCGTTGTAGATCGCCCGCATTTCCGGGGTCGTGACGATCCCCTTGAAGAGCGGAAGATCCATCGGGTGCACGACGTCCGCGCGGTCGGTGCTGGTGGGGGTCGGACCCATCGGCGGAAATCCTTATGGTGCTGGTGCGAGGCTCACCTGACGCTGGCGCAGGCTTCGGCGATACGCTGGCATGCCTCCTCGAGAAGTTCGGTCTTCGTCGCGAAGGAGATGCGGAAGAACGGTGACAGGCCGAACGACCCGCCCTGCATCGTGGCGACATTCGCGTGGTTGAGGAGGAAGGCGACGACATCGCCGTCACTGGCCAAAACGGTGCCGTCCGGGGTTTGCTTGCCGAGCAGTCCGGCGCAGGAGACATAGACGTAGAACGCGCCGCCCGGCTCGACGCAGGAAAGCCCCGGAGCGGCGTTGAGCGCCTTGACCGCGAGGTCGCGCCGCTTCTGGAACATCGCAAGGTTCTGCGCGACGAAGCCGTGATCGCCCTCCAGCGCGGCCAAGGCCGCCCATTGCGAGATGGAGCAGGCGCCGCTTGTCGACTGCGACTGCAGCTTGACCATGCTTTTAATCAGGGGTACCGGCCCGGCGCCATAGCCGAGGCGCCAGCCGGTCATCGCGTAGGTCTTGGACACGCCGTTGACGACAAGGGCCCGTTCGGCGAGGTCGGGGGCGTATTCCAGCAGGGAGTGGAACTCGGCGCCCTCGTAGACCAGATGCTCGTAGATGTCGTCGGTCAGCAGCCAGACTTGCGGATGGCGGCCCAGCACCTCGGCCAACGCCTTCAGGTCATCCGGCGTATAGACGGTGCCCGTGGGGTTGCTCGGGTTGTTGAGGATCAGCCATTTCGTGCGCGGCGTGATGGCGGCGTCGAGCTGTTCGGCCGTGAGCCGGAAGCGATTGGCCTCCGTGGTGTCGACGCAGACGGGAATCCCGCGGTTGATGAGCGTCTGGTCCACATAGCAACCGAAATAGGGGGCCGGGATGATGACCTCGTCGCCGGGATTGAGGGTCACGGCCAGAGCGTTGAAGATGACCTGTTTGCAACCCGCCCCGGCGATGATCTGATTGGGCTCGTAGGCGAGCCCGTTGTCGTCCCGGAGCTTGCGGCAGACCGCGTTGCGCAGCTCAGGAATGCCCGGTACCGGGGGATACTTCGTCTTGCCTTCGATGATGGCGCGAATGCCGGCGATACGGACATGGTCGGGGGTATCGAAGTCAGGCTCGCCCGCGGTCAGGCGGATGACATCCTTGCCCTGGCGGATCAGCTCCATGGCCAGCGCCGAGGCGGCTGACGCGGCCGACTGCCTGATGGCGTTCATATGCTGGGCGATTACGGTCATCTTCTTGCCTCCGAGTTCAGGCGCTCTTGTCCGGCGCCCGTTCCGACATTTCGAAGACAACCCTACGCAATCTAGAAGATTAATGAAAACGATCTTATTTGATATAATTCATAAGAAACTCTAATATAAAAAGCATGGATGGGTTCGGGAGGGGCATATGGACCTGCGGAGGTTGGAGAGCTTTGTCGCGATCGCCAATTTCGGGTCGTTTTCCAAGGCCGCCAAGGCCGTGAACCTGACCCAGTCGGCTGTCAGCCAACAGATTCGGGAGATCGAGAACGAACTCGGTCTCCTGCTGTTCGATCGTGAAACACGACCGCCTCGGCTGACTCGTCAGGGCTTGGCCTACCTGGATACGGCGCGCGCCATGCTGCGCCTTCATCGCTCGTTTGTCGAAAGCCATGGGCGCCGTGACGTCCAGGGGACGCTGGTGGTGGGCGCGGTGAGGAGCGCGCTGACCGCGGTGTTGCCCAATGCCCTGCATATCCTGAAGCAGAGCTTCCCCCATTTGACGCTGCGCCTGATCAACAGCGGCAAGCTATCGCAGGACTTGACCCAAGACGTCCGTCACAACCAGATCGACGCGGCGTTGATTGTCGGCCCGCCGGAGAACACCGGCGACCTGTTTTGGCGGACCTATGCCATCGAACGGTTTTTCGTGATCGCGCCCAAGGACATGCCGGGCACCACGGACATCGAACTCCTCTCAAACGGCCCCTATCTGCGCTTCGTTCCCAACCTGGCGATCGAGCACCGCATCGACCGCGAGATTGAGAAAAGGAACGTGACGGCGGTGCCAGAGATGGAGCTCGACACGTTCGAAAGCATCTTGCTGATGGTTTCGGCGGGGCTGGGGGTCGGCATCGTCCCCGAACTGTACATCCGCAGCGCCGATCTCGACCGGATCCGCTTCGTGCCATTCGGTGAGTCGACGTTCTACAGGGAACTCGGCGTGATCACCCAGCGCCGCTGCAGGAAGATGATGCTGGTTGAAGCCCTGCTGTCGGCCCTGGTGCGGCAGGCGTCGCAGGCGGCGGCCGCCTTCAAATAATCGACGCTGGGCATCCGCCAGGGCGGGCTGGTGCCCGCCAGCGCACATACCTAATAGCGCAATGCTCTAACGAACGGGCACCTGGGGACCGTCCGCGAGGGCGTCTTGGAGCCAAACCACGGCATAGGGGGTGAGGTCATGGGGCAGCGCTTCGGGCGCGAACCATCGCCATTCCAGGCCTTCGTTCGAGCCCGTGAAGTGCCCGCCCTTGCCCAGGCACTCGAAGACGCAGGTCACGAAATGCACGCGCCGGCCGTCGGGATAGGCGACGACCTGAGTGGCGGGGTCGGAGTGGACAGCCAAGAACCGGAGGACATCCACCTCAAGCCCCGTCTCCTCGGCGACCTCGCGATGGAGGGCGGTAAGCACGTCTTCTCCCGGCTCCATGCCGCCGCTGACCGGCGCCCAACCGCCCCCGACGCGGCGGCGGTGAAGCAGGAACGCGCCGACTTCGTCACGAATGATCGCCCCGACACCGGGGCGTATCGTCAATCGAGAGGCCATGGGATTTACATATAATCCGATCGGGTCGGCTCCACGGCAAGAACCCCGCCCGAAGGCGGGGTCAAGAGCGGACACTCGAGATCCGGCTTCTTGCGGCCAGCTTCCCCTGCCTGAGCAGGCTTTAGGAGGCCGGTGGCGGGCTCGCCTTACCGGCTTCCTTCTTGGGTTTCTTTTTGATTTCCCCCTGCTCATGCATTCTGAATTTCTCGGTCGCGGGAGCCCGGTACTTGTCGTGCTGATTCAGGCAGTTGCGCGAGCACACGTCCGAACAGACCCCGCAATAGACGCATTCGAAGGGGTCGCATTCCCAGGTCATCTTCTCGCGATCGACCGTGATGCACTGGGCCGGACAGGCGCGGGCGCAGAGGCTGCAGAGATTGCATTCCTTGATATCGATGTAGAGTTCGCCGCGGACGTCCGAATACATCTCGCGGGTCTCCACCGGATACATGCGCGTGGCCCGCTTGTTAAAGAAGTTGCGAACGATCGTCGGGGTCATAAATGGCACGTCACACACCCCTTTCTTATCGTTCCGTGCAGCTGATGCACGGGTCAATGGACAGAATGATCACCGGCACGTCGGCAAGCTCGACCCCCGGCAACATGGCCGTCAGCGGCGGAATGTTGGCGAAGGTCGGCGTGCGAATACGCAGGCGATCGAGATTCTTCGTTCCGTTGGCCTTGATGTAGTACATCAACTCGCCACGGGGTTGCTCGACCCGCGAGACGATCTCTCCTTTCGGGCGGCCCCGCACTCTCACCGCGATCTCGCCTTCGGGCATCTTGGCGATGGCCTGACGGACCAGATCGATGGCTTGGAGAGTTTCGCGGAAACGGACGGAAGCCCGTGCCCAGGAGTCCCCATCGGGTTCGCTTATGGGCTCGAAGTCGAGGTCGCCGTAAGCGTGGTACCCCAACTGCCGCATGTCCTGCGCGACACCGCTGCCCCGCAACATCGGTCCGGCGGCGCCGAGTTCGAGCGCCTGCTCGCCGCTCAGCACGCCGATGCCAACCGTGCGCTTCTTGACGGTGTAGTCCTCGAGCATGGTCTTCTGGAGCTGCCGGATCTCTTTCTCGACCTCGTTCAGCTCGCTCAGGATCCACTTGCACTGATCGGCGTCGAGGTCGCGGCGAACGCCGCCGAGAACGTTGACCGAGATGATCACGCGGTTGCCGGTCGTCGCCTCGTTGATGTCCATGATCCGCTCGCGGATGCGCCAGAACTGCATGAACAGCGCCTCGAAGCCGAAGGCGTCGGCGAACAGGCCGAGCCACAACAAGTGGCTGTGGGTACGATGGAGCTCGGACCAGATGGTGCGGAGATAGTCCGCCCGCTTCGGCACCTCGACGCCCATCATCTCCTCGACGCCCTTGCAGTAGCACGCGGCATGGATCATCGAGCAGATGCCGCAGACCCGCTCGACGATCTGGATCATCTGGACGTGGTCGCGAATGTCGGCCAGCGTCTCCAGACCGCGGTGAACATAACCGAGCGCCGGGACGGCCTCGGTAACGATCTCATCCTCGACCGTGAGCGACACGTGGATGGGCTCCGGAAGTACCGGATGCTGGGGTCCGAAGGGTACGATCGTTTTCGACATGCTGTTTCCTTCACAACGCCCGTTGGAGGACGCCTCGCTCCCGTATCAGTTCGTTTCGTCGGCCGCGGCCTCGCTTTTCGGCTTGGCCTCGGGCGAATCCTCGGCCTTGGCCGTTGAGGCCGCGCTCGACTTGGCTTTCGCGGCCGGTTTCTTTTCCGCCGGCGCGGACGCTTCCGCCTTATCGCCGGCGTCCTTGCGCACGACCCCGTATTTGCAGAACGGAGTCCGCGTCACCTCTTCATCTAGATATAGGGTGCCGCCAAAATCCAGCACCAACCCGTCGAATTCCAGCCCGAAATGATCCTTGATCTCATTCTCGATCAGGAAGGCCGCCAGATAAACCCCGCTGACGCTCGGCACGGGTTCCTTCTTCGGAACCACCATGCGGAAATGCTTGAGCGTCAGATCCTTGTCGAAGTGATAGAGCAGGTCGACATTGTCCTCGTCGAGATCCACGCAGGACATGGTAAGGAAGCGGAATCCCTGCTCCTTCACCTTGCCAGTTTCTTCGACCACAGTCTCACGGGTGACGGTGATGGTTTCTTCTTTCACGGTCATCCACCTCGTCTCGTTCTATATCCCCAGCCCGCCTCAGGCGGCGGCCTGTTGCTGGCGCTCCGCGAGCAGCTCGAGGCCACGCACGACGCCGTCGATGATCGCCTCCGGCTTGGAGGGGCAACCGGGTACGTAGACATCGACCGGGATCACCTTGTCGACACCGCCGACCACATTGAAGCTGTCGCGGAAGACCCCGCCCGTCAGCCCACAGGCACCACAGGCAACCACGACTTTCGGGCTGGGCATCTGCTCATAGAGCTTCTCCAGCACCTTCTTGTTGCGATGATTGACCGTCCCGGTCACCAGGAGCACGTCGGCATGCTTGGGATTGCCCACATTGATGATGCCGAAACGCTCAATGTCATAAAGCGGCGTCAGGCAGGCCAGCACTTCGATATCGCACCCGTTGCAGCTGCCGCAGTCGAAATGGAGCAGCCAGGGTGACTTGAGCTGCGATTTCTTGATGAAGCCATCGAGCATCCGGGCGACTCCCTAGACGAAATAGACCCAAGCCAAGTTGACGGCCGACAGGCAGAGCCCGACGACCCAGACGGAACCCAGCATCCAACGCCAGCTCAAGCGGGCGGAAACGTTGTCGATGACGATCTCGAGCATGTAGGTGATCAGCAGCAGAATGGCGATGCCGATCCAGTTGGTGGCCCAGAACAGGGCGCAGAACCCGAGGATCAGAATGGTCTCGTACCAGTGCGCGATCTCGACCAGGGCAAGGTTGCGCCCCGTATACTCGGTATAGACCCCACGGACGATTTCCTGATGGGCATGGTGCGAGCCCGAGATATCGAAGGGCGACTTCCTGAGCTTGATGGTTAGGGCATAGCCCAGAACCACGAATAGCAGAGGAAGTTCCAGCAGCAGCGGACGCTCATGGGCGAACACCGCCTCGATCTTGAAGCTACCGGTGGTCATATAGATCCCGGCGATCACGAGGATGAGCAGCGGCTCGTAGGCCAGGATCTGCAGCAGCTCGCGCTGGGCGCCGATCTGGCTGTAGGGCGACGGCACCGAGAGGGCCCCGATCACCAGGAAGACCGCGCCCACGGCCTGCACGAAGAAGATGAAAAGAAGGTCCGACTGCAGGAAGAACAGAACCACCGAGGCCGCCGCCGCCACCAGATAGACCCAGGAGCAGAACGTGATCCAGGGGTTGGCGACGGTCGTTTCCTTGCCCCACAGCTTGGCGGCGTCATAGAAGGCCTGGACGATGGGCGGCCCGACGCGCCCCTGGAAGCGCGCCGTCAGTTTGCGGTCGATGCCGCTGATGAGCCCGCCGGCCAGCGGAGCCAGGATCAACCCGGCAAGGGCAAGCAGGATAGCCTCCATCACAGCAGTCCTCCCATCACGAACATCAAGCCAAGGAGCCCAATGGCACCGCCGTTGACCCAGCGGGTCATCTTATCCTCACCGAACAGGGCGCCGAGGTAGTAGTTGCTGATCTGCACATCGACGCGCTTGTTCATCGGGCCGATATAGCCGCTCGCATCTCCGGTCTGGATCCCGCTCATATACGGCATGCCGGCAGGGGTGACGGGCGTCTTCCGCATGGCCATCACCGCGAAGACGAAAGCCAGCGCGATGACGATGAAGAATGGAACCACGGCGAAGGTGCCGGCGACATTGCCGAAGCTGCCGCCGGTGACGGCGTAGGGTTCGGCACCGCCGAGCGCCGGCGCGACGAGAGAAGAGTACATCCACGGCGCGGCGACGCTGACCAGCACCGCTCCGGCGATCAGCCCGACCAGCGGCCAGCGGGTCAGGACCGGCTGCGTTTCCGTCTCGACCTTGCCGCCGAAGGGCATGCTCATCATGCCGCCGGCCCAGCGTGCCCAATAGACGACGGTCAGCGCGCTGCCCAGGGCCAGCATGATGATGACGATGATGTTGGAGGCCGCGGATTCGATGGCCATCCACTTGCCCAACAGCATGCCAAAGGGCGGCAGGATCATGGTCACGACCGCCAGCACGCTGATGATCGCGGTCACCGGCATTTTGGCGTAGATGCCGCGCATGTCCTCGATGTCGCGGCTGCCGATCTTCTGCTCGATGGTGCCGACGCAGAGGAAGAGCAGGCCCTTGGAGACGGCGTGGAAGATGATGATCAGCATCGCCGCCGTCAGCGCCGCCGGCGTGCCGATCCCGGCGCAAGCGACGATCAACCCGAGATTGCTGATCGTCGAGTAGGCCAGGATCTTCTTGCCGTTGCTCTGGCCGATGGCAAGCGCCGCAGTCGCCAGGAAGGTGAAGGCGCCGCAGAAGGCCACGGCCAAGCCAAGGTAGGTGTCGGCAAAGGCGGGCGCGAAACGCACCACGGCGTAGACGCCGGCCTTGACCATCGTGCTCGAATGCAGCATGGCGGAGACCGGTGTCGGCGCCACCATGGCGCCCAGCAGCCAGCTCTGGAACGGAACCTGCGCCGCCTTGGTGAACGCACCGAAGCAGAGGAGCGCGAGCGGGATCATCATGTAGGCCGTGGTCGGGCTCGCGGCGATGATCTGCTGTATGTCGAGGGTGCCCAGGCTGGCATAGAACCACAGGATCGCGGCCATCAGGCCGACGCCGCCAAGGCTGTTCATCCACAGCGCGCGGACGGCGTTGCGGGTGGCGATCTCGGTGCGGTCATGACCGATCAGCAGGAACGAGCAGACGGTCGTGATCTCCCAGAAGAAATAGAAGAAGGAGATGTCGTTGGTGAGCACCAGCCCGTTCATCGCTCCGAGGAACAGGATCAGGATGAAGAAGAACTGCGGCTGGCGGCTCTTTTCGAGATGCAGATGCTCCTCATGCGCCTTCATATAGGGCACGGCGTGGATGGCGATGGCGCAGCCGACCAGCGTGATGATCGCCACCATGACCAGGGCCAGGTTGTCGATGTAGAAGGTCGGATGGCCGTACTCATGGGTGCTGAGGCCGAACTCCAGATAGGCGAGCATGCCCAACTGAAGGGCAGCAAAGCCCATGATCAATGCGCTCTTGTGGCGAACACCGAAATAGAGGATCAGCAGGAGCAGGAGAAAATCCCCGACCTGGATGAGTTCCCGGATGGGGATGCCCAGCAGCGTCTCCGGCGAATAGGTGACCGGCGCCTGGCCAAGCAGGAGCAGGAACGCCACGACAAGGAGCGCGCTCGTCGCCAGAATGATCGGCGTGCGAAGCCCCTCTGCGCGCAGGAAATAACAGCCTAGCGCGGCGATGAATGGTACGACGATAAGGATAAAGGCGAGCGTATCGAGCATCCCACTACAGCCCCAAAATGCTGCGTGAATCGGTTGTAAAGAGTACGGTTATGACAGCCGATTACGGCTATTTTGTTAGTGTCCGCGGGGCTAGGTGTATCCAAATTTTAGAGTGATTGCAAGGTAGATATTCCCGACTATTTTCCTCAGTATTTAAGAATAATTCTCAATATTAAAGAATTCGAAACAAATCCCTGGCGACAACACTGTAAAAAGAAACGATCCTGCGCGGGATTAAAGACAACCGCCCGATTCTTTCGCGGTTTCACCGACCGAAAAACCGCCCTTTCGAGCCCTCTATGCCTCACCAAAAGCGCGAATCTCGAATCTCGATCATCAACCTGAAAGAACGAGTCGGCACGCCGTCGACACAGGGGGGTTCGGCACGCTCACGGCATCAGGATCGAGGGCAGGAACATGATGCTCTGGGTGATGCGAATGAACACCGCCACGATGCCGAGAAAGAACGGGATCAGTCCTTGATCGTATCGGCGATGGAGATGTCCGCGATCCCGCAGGAGACGAACAGACAGACGTCCACGGGGCGCTTTTTGAGTCGCCATCCAGGCGCGTCGTTCGAACTCGACGTCTCACCGGAGGCAGACGGCGCGGCCCCTCATGTTTCGACTCGCGCAATCCTAAGGACGTAAGAGAGCGGCCGACCGTCGTGCTCAGTTCATATTGTCGATCGTGATCTCGAAATCCGCCTCGCCGTCGGTCACGGTGTAGCCTTGAGACGGATCGTCGTTGTCGGCGACCTGAACCCCCTCGCCATCGCGGGCGGTTACCGTGAAGCCGTCGGGAACCGACTCGCGCGGCCCCAACACCCCCTCATAGCGAAGCGTGAAGAGGACGTCGTCGAAGTCCTTGTCGCCGCCGCCCGTCAAATCCTCGAAACCGACCTTGAGCTCGCCATCTTTCAGTCCCGCGATGGCATGATTCAGGCCATCGGGGTTACGCGCGGCATCGTCCGAGAAGAACAGGTTTTTACTGCCGATCTCCTGCACGACCTGGCCGCCCTGATTGACGAACTCGAGGTTGCCTTCCTCGTCGAACCGTAGCGTATTGTTGGAGCTAACCTGGCCATCGAGCCACGGGAACTTGCGGGCGCCGTCCTGGACGATGAAAAGGCCGAACTCCTCGCCAGGAGACAGCCCCTCCAGGCTGGCTGTCGTCCCCTTGGGCAAAACGCCGTTGGAAGCGTCGACCCAGATGATCTGAGGATCCGTGGGATTGCCCTGATCATCGAAGCGGAACCACCCCAACGTGTTGTGAAAGGATGCCCGCTCGCCTTCGAAAGTGACGGTCACCCCTTCGGCTTCCAATGGCATTGTGAGATTGGACTGTAGGACCTCGGAGGCCTCCGGCCAGTCCGGCGTTTCCGGGTCCCAGAAGTGGACAAGATCGCCATCCTGCTCATACACCAGGAGCCCGAGGTCCACGTCTTCCTGGGTGAAAGTGTCGCCGACATCAAGCTCTTTTCGACCGCCGGCACCGTCGCCAAGATAAAGCGCCCCGAGGTCGACGTCGTCGACGAGCTCGTAAACGAGCTCGTCAGCATTGCTCTCTTCGTCCTCCAACCTCAGATCGTCGTCACTCAGCGCCTCGGACTGGCCGGCTCCGACGGCTGCCTCGCCGTCACCGAAGAGCACGGGCGGATCGTTGACCAGAACCTCGACCGCGACCGAGGAGGTTTCCGTATCGCCGCCCTCCGTCTCCACGGACGAGACGCTCACGTCGATCGAGAAGTCATCCGTGACATCCTCGCCAACCCGGAGCGTCAGGTTGTTGAGCTGCGCGGTCGTGAGCTTGTAGACGCCGTTGCCCGTATCCGTGCCCGCCGAGAGTGTCGCGCCGTCCGGCAGACCGCTAACCGTGATGTCGGACAAGGTCTCCGAGCCGTCGAGGTCGGTAAGCTCGACCGTGATCTGCAGCGGATAGACCACGGCGTCATCGACGCTCGCCAAAACAGGCGCAATCGCCGCGAGCTGCGCCGCGGCCGGCAGGATCGGTTCGCCCAGAACCGCGGTGACCACCGGCGGATCCGCCACGGCGTTCAGCGTGACCGGCAGGTTGGCCGGCTCACTCGTACGGCCGCCTTCGGTTTCCGCGGTGACGGAAAGGCTGAAATCCACGTCAGAATTCGCCGGCGGTGTGACCGACAGCTTCCCATTGGTCAAATCCGACAGGTCGTCATCGGTCAATCGCCCATTCGGGCCCGAGCCCGTGATGCGAGTCCCATCAAGCGTCAATCCGCTGTCGCTGCCGACCAGGAGGGTCGCGCCGTCTGGCAGACCATCGATGACGATGGCGTTGACCGGATCCGTGGGGTTGGTCTGCGTGACCGTGATGGACAAAGCGATCGTCGTGTCCTCGTCGCCCGAGGCAGCCTGGACGGAAACCGAAGGCGGCGCCAGAAGATCCTCAACCTTGAGGTCCTTGTCGTCGAACCGAAGCACCTCGACATCCCGGACCGTGTCTGTGCCATCAGGTCCCGCCACCGTGATGTCCCCCGAGTCCTCGTCGACCGTGATCTCGTATTGGTCGCAGGTGCCGGAGAACACGGCGACATCGAAGCCTTCGCCGCCATCGATCAGATCGTCGCCAAGCCCGCCTGTAACCTCCGAATTGTCGTAATTGTCCTCGAGGACGATTTCGTCTTCGCCCGCGCCGGCTTGCACGACGAACTCCGTGACGTCCCTGTCCCCGTCGAGTTCGACGCGATCATCGCCGGCGCCTGAATCGATATCGAAGACGTTGCTCCAACCATTCCCATTGCTGCGGGCATCGACGTCGATGAAGTCGTTTCCATCGCCTGTTGCGATATTGCCGCGCTTCGCGCCATCGATGACGACGGAGCTGTCGCCGCCGTCGCCGAGAGCAACGTCGGTATGGACGAAGTTGCTGAGGATGATATCCGCCGCGTCGCCGCTGGCCGCCTCGATGTTCTTGATGCTGTTCCAGCCGTCGAGCAGCGAAACGGACGCGGTATCGGCGTCCTTATACGTATATTCGACGGTTCTGCCCTCAAACTCCGCCGTCTGGGGGACGCCGTAGTCATCCGGCGGGGGCAAGTCGAACCCGTCGGTGCTGTCGATATCGTAATCGGGCGCGCCGGTGGTGTCCTGGCTCACGCGGAAGGTGACATTGGCGTCCTCCGGCACCGGGTCTACCGAGACCGGCAGGGTTTGCGCCGCGCTCTCGCTACCGTCCGTCGAGGTCGCGGTCACCGTCAGGTCGAAATCGCCGTTGAAGTCGTCCGAAGGCGTAATCGTGAGGCCGGCAAGATCCCCGGGCTCCAGCGTCCAGACACCGCCACCATTGTCCGTCCCCGCAGACAAAGACGCGCCGTCCGGAACCCCGCTGATCGTAATGAAGTCCACCGTCTCGGTGCTGTCCGGAACCGAGGCCGAGATGCTCAGCCCAATCGCCGTATCCTCGTCGCCCGACGCCGGCGAAACCGAGACCTCGGGCGCGTCCGACTCTTCGCCCACCGAGACCGGCAGGGTTTGCCCCGAACTCTCGCCGCCGTCGGTCGAGGTCGCCGTGACCGTCAGGTCGAAATCGCCATTGAAGTCGCTTGGCGGCGTAATTGTCAGGCCGGCCAAGTCTTCAGGCTCCAGCGTCCACACGCCGCCGCCGGTGTCCGTCCCCGCAGACAAAGACGCGCCGTCCGGAACCCCGTTGATCGTGACGAAATCCACCGTCTCGGTGCTGTCCGGTACCGAGGCCGAGATGCTGAGCCCGATCGCCGTGTCCTCGTCGCCCGACGCCGGAGAGACCGAGACATCGGGAACGTCCGGTTCCTCGCCAACTGACACCGAGAGGGTATGTTCGCCGCTCTCGCCACCGTCCGTCGAGGTCGCGGTCACCGTCAGGTCGAAATCGCCGTTGAAGTCGTCCGCGGGCGTGATCGTCAGACCGGCAAGGTCCCCGGGCTCCAGCGTCCAGACACCGCCGCCATTGTCCGTCCCCGCAGACAAAGACGCGCCCTCCGGGACCCCGCTGATCGTGATGAAGTCCACCGTTTCCGTACTGTCCGGAACCGAGGCCGAGATGCCGAGCGCAATCGCCGTGTCCTCGTCGCCCGACGCCGGAGAGACTGAAAGATCCGGTACGTCCGGTACCGGCGCGACCGAGACCAACAAGGGCTGGGGTGAGCTCTCCGTCCCGCCCGTGGCGGTGGTCGCGGTGACGCTGACGGAAAAGACGCCGCTGAAATCGCTGGGCGGCGTGATCGTCAGAGCGGCAAGGTCACCCGGCTCCAGCGTCCAGACGCCGCCGCCAGTGTCCGTGCCCGCCGAGAGCGACGCGCCGTCAGGGATTCCGCTGATGGTGACGAAATCAATCGTATCCGTTCCGTCGGGGACCGAGGCCGAGATCGCCAATGCAATCTCGGTATCCTCCTCGCCGGAAGCCTCGGAAACCGAGACGTCCGGAGCGCCCGAAGCGCCTCCGGTCCCGCCATCTCCCTCGACGGCGTCCACAGGCGTTTCCTCGTCCTCGTTGAAATCGTCGTCGTCGTTCGTGCCGCCGTCGCCGTTCGTATCCCCGGTCCCTCCAGTCCCTGTACCGCCGTTCGTCGCGGTGAAGGGATTGATGACCCCAAGGCGATTGGTCTCGAAACCGTCCGTGACGTTGGTGAAACCCTCGGTGAACTCCCCCTCGCCTTCCGTCTCGCCCGCCGTCTCCAGATCGACGAGTTCCTCGACGAGTTCCTCCTCGACCTCCTCGGCAACGAGCTCCTCTTCGAGATCCTCGACCTCTTCGTCCTCGAGGCCTTCCTCTTCCTCCTCGGTCTGGTCGAGGCCGCCCTGCTGCACGCCATAGTCGTTGCCGGAGCCGGTCTCGAGGGGAAGATGGCGGAGGCTGCTCCCGAACGTGTTGACCAGCTCCTCCAGAGTCACGAAACCCAGCTGAGTCGGGGGCAGGCCGAGGCCGAGAACCTCGATAAGCTGGCTCGCGAGGTTCATCACCTCGATCCCGGCGGCGTTGCGGATGATCACCTCGCCGATGAATCCGTCGGCTTCGAGCATGAGAACGACGCTCAGCTTGATGCCGTCCGGAATCGCGATGCCGACCTGCGTTCCACGAATGCCGATCGTCGCGACCGGTGTCGTCAGCGTCATCGCATCCGGGTCGGTCTTGGCCACCTGACCGCTGACAAAGGTGAACACGCCTTGCACGACCGAGAAGGATATCGACCCTTCCTGCGCGCCGGGGTCGTACACCATCTCGTCGAGAACCATGCGGCCGTTCTCGGCCATGGAGAACGTGGTCTCGTCGGCCAGGACGATTCCGATGACCCCGTCTTCCGCCGTCTCGAGAATGTCTCCCTGGAAAACGGGATCGCCGACGTCCAATTCGACCCGCGTTCCGTCGGCCCGGACGGCGATCACGCTGCCGCTGACGCTCTCCACGGACCCGATCGGCTGCGCCGAGAGTCCCAGCTGGGACTGGGCGACCTGACCCGCCGCCTGCGGTCCGGCGAGAGTCGCGACCAATTCACCGGAGAGCTGGCCGCCCTCCGGCAGCGCCAGGGGCGGGGGAGTCTGCCCATCGAAGAAGCCGCGTACCAGGATCGTCGTACCGTCGCCCACGGTGATCAGCAGATCGCCCCCCGCACGGGCGAAATCCGCCGACGGCAGGTGGAAGCCTTCGGGAAGCGCCACGACGTCCGTTCCGCTCTCCACATTCAGCAGGAGCGTCGGAACGAAGTCCTGGGGCAAACTCGCCGATCCGGCCGTTTCAGATAAGGTAACCATATACCCCTCATCCCGTCGCGGCGCGGGCGGAATGGCCGCGTTCTAAACCTGGCAAACGGGCGGCCCGCCCGGCTACCCTCACCGGTAGAATACCGGTAAGACTTCCGCCGGCTATGGCCACCCCGCGCATTCGACCATGATTTGATTGGGATTCCACTAAAATTTTAGGCCGATTTCCAACATTTTGGGTTAGACGGATGGATTGAACCGCCGTCCATCATGCCAAATTCGTCATCAGCGGTGATAATCCTGCCATATAATATCAACTCATGCGCAATCTGGACAGTGACGTTGATCACAGAATGCGAGCACTTTCGTCCGGGTAATGACGGGCCCGCAAAGCGGATAGGGGGTTCGCGTCCATGCGGAACGCCGAGCGTCCGGTTCCCGACACCGGGCACGAAGACAACAGGCGGGACGGTGAACGAAATGGGTAGCGGCGCGCGACTCGATCGGAGCCCGCGCCGTCTGCCCGTCGGCCGACGCATGGAGAATTCAGAATGAGGCGAATGGCATCCAAGTTCCGAACTGCCCTCCTCGCCGCGATGTTGGGTCCGCTGATCATGGCCTGCACCTATCGCGGCGGAGATGATCCCGTGACACGCAAGCTGACCTGGTTCAGCTATCTGAACGGCGACGACCTGCGGGCGGAGTGCGTGCAGGGCGCGCCCGAGCGCTACCGTTTCGTCTACAACGGCGTCTATGTCGAGCAGGTCCGGATGTATGAGGTGAGCGCGCGAGTTCCAGCCCAAACGGGGCAGCTCAATATACGCGCCATCGGCCCCACGCGGTTGGGAAGCGTGTCGATCGGACGGCCGGCGGACCTCCTCTCCCCCTGGCAAGGCAAGACCGCGAGTGCCATCCTGGCCCCCGAGGATCTGGCGGCCCTTCGCCAAGCGACGCGGGAAAGCGGCGTATTTGATGCCACGCCCCGGGGTCTGCAGCTCCGCTCGGAGGATTTCTATTGGATCGTAGCCGCCTGCGTTGATGGGCGTTTCACGTTCAACGCCTATCGCTGGCCGTCGCCGCGGTTTGAAGCCGCCCGCTTCGCCGAGCTTCTGTTCGTGTGGGATCGGACGGGCGTGCCCGTGAATCCACCCCGCGCCGTCGATCCCAATTGGCTGTATGTCGAACCGGATGGCCAGGACCTCTCGAACCACCCCATCTTTACACTGTCGGTTGGCGAGAATGGCCTTCGAGGAGTCAGCCGCCTATTTTGATTTTATACGTTAATATTTTATTATAATATATTGAAGTAAATCATATTTTTCGACGTGTCAACGTAGGAACCGCACCAGCCGCGTTTGGATATCCGACCTCAGCCTCCCTTCGAGGTCTATCAGCATGGCGTCGGCCATCGCGGTGAGGCGCCTGTCCCGCTCCCACGGATCGAGGTCGTAAGGCATGGACTCGCTGCGGCTGGCCGACGCGCCGGCGAAACCGGCGCTCTGCGTTTCCCTGTCGGTGACGTCGATGCGGACGTGGACCAGCCCGTCATACTGGCGGACCGTTCCGGACGTAGCAGTCCGCAGGACGCGCTCCCGAACCACGGCATCGTTGATATAGACCCGGGCCCGGCCGCTGGCGCCGACGGGAACAAGGTAGTTTCGTGCCCAATCCGCCACCGCGCCCCTCAGGTCGAGGGCGGCGTCGGGGGTGGACGCGGCGACCGGATAGACCTCGATGTTCGCGACGTCGAGCTGGACGACATTCCCGGGCCCCGGATAAGACGAACCTGGGCTCCAGGGCGGCGGTTCGCTCGCCGGACTCGCGCAGGCCGTAAGCAGAACCAGCGTTCCCAGAACTCTCAGGCGGCCCCCAAGCCATGCCATCCCGGCCTCCTCTGAGCTGACGCAGGATCAATCCATGATGCCGCGACCTTCGCGCGGGGGCAAGCGCCGGTCGCCCGGCCGAAGCACAGCTAGAGCACTATGTCTCGTCTTCTCCAGCCGTTTCTTGGCGGTTAACTGCTGGCCCCCACCGCCGCCCGGGATTGCAGCAAGAGGGCGCCGAGGCCGAAGGCCAGCGCCGCCAGCAATACCAGAACGCCAAAGAACGGTATCAGGATGAGGAGCCCGAGGGCTAAAAGGCCGCCGGCAAGCACGAGCAGGCGTTTCCAAAGGGCACCGTCGCCAGCCCGGCGGAACAATCGGGCGCCCCGCAGACCGATCGCAAGCGCGGCCACAAGAAGGGCGGACAAGACGGCAGCGACGTACAGGGCGATGAGGAAAATCGCGAGCGGAATACCGATCACCGTGGCCATGAGAATCAAGATAAGGACCGGGCAGGCGACCAGTACGGCGAACCCGAGACCCAGCGCCGGCCAAGGCCGTCCGCCGATGGTCCGTGCTGCCGATAGCGAGACATTGGGAAACACGGAGAGAAGAACCGCGCCGAGGAGGATCAGGCCGCCGAATACGGCGAGACCGGCCAAACCGGCCGCGGCAAACCACCACCCGACGACGCGATGCGGCGTTTCCGAACGCTCGAACATGATGTCGCCAAGAACCTGCGCCTCCGGATGAATGTCCGCCTCGGCGGCGCTGCGATACAGGAAATCGCCGCGAATAACAGCGGTCGGCAGAATCTCGACTTCGACGGCGTCGATAAGTACGCGCCCCAAGACTTCGCCCGCGATCTCCACCCGCCGGGCCGCGACCCTGAGTTCACCGGAAACCGTCCCGGAGACGCGCGCGCTGCCGCCAGCGACCCAGGCATTGCCGTGAACGGTCGACCCCTCGAGAAGAACGACTTTTCCCCCCGCTGCCAGCAAGTCGCCCTCGACAACAGCGCCGCTGTCAATTTTGCCGCCGATTATCCGGAGCTTACCGCTCACCCGGCCGTCGGTATCCACACTGCCGCCAGCGACCAAGGAGTCCCCTGCCACATCGGCCACGACAATGACGCGGCCACCCAGAACCGTGGCATCTCCAGCGATCCGGCCGCTTGTTTCGACATATCCGGCGGCGGCCAGGACGTCGCCTCCGATCTCTTCGCCGAGTTCGAGCTCGCCACCCAGAACGATGACGTCTTCCGTGACCTCTGCGCGGACCTTGATATCTCCGCCCATGGCGATGAGTTTGCCCTCAATTTGGGCAAGCACGGTTACGTCATCGCCCCTCGCGAAAAGGTCGCCTGTGTGTTGACCGGTCTTGACGACCCTCTCGTCACGCTCCATCGCCGGCGCGTGACTCGGCGAAAGGGCCGCGACCAGTAGCACCGTCACCGTGATCCAGCTGACCCCTACCTTTTTCATTTTGCGTCTCCATCGCCTATGCGACGATACTCAAAAAATCCAACGGCTTCTGTTAACGACTTCACACATCGCTCCATCCCCTCGGGAATCGGCGATTTCGGAGCCCCGACTCTCACGACCCGCCCTCCCACAGCCGAGCCAGCCATGCGAAGGCGTCGCTGGCCGCCGTCACCGCCGTCTCCGCGAGACGCCCGATCTGCCGCAGCCCCGCCAGGACCAGACCGACCAGCGATACGCCCTCCTCGGCGCTCGCCCCGTGCTCCTGCTCGGCAAGAACGAGCTGCTCGGACAAAGCGGATACGATTCTCTCGGCAACATCCTGCTGCAGGGCGAGTACGTCGCCGAGCTCGCGATCATAGCGGCCGCCCCAAAGGTGAACGCCCGTTTCCGCGGCGACGAGCTGGGCACTGATGCGCACACGATCCTCCGCCCTTTGCACGGTGCCCGTCACCTGGTAGCGCGCTCGCGGCTCCTCCGCCTCAGTGGCCGGAGGCAAGAACGATCCGTCGGGCGCCCCAGGAAGGGGGCCGATCACCTGGAGCTCCGTACGCCGTGTCAACTCGGTGATCAGATCTTCCGTCAATCCTTCTTCCAAGGCGTCGGTCGCTCGCGCCCCGATCGTCCGAAAGGGCGACACGGCAACGGCCGATGCCGTCTGCGGGGCCTCGTTGCCGAGCATTGATATCCCGACGAAAAGCCCCGCGGCGACCACCAGGGCGCCGACCAGCGCGATCGCCCGTATCAGGGTCAGCCAAGCCGGCCATTCCATCCGGTTCCAAGAACGGCGGCTTGGTTGCGCCGGGGCGGGGCCTTTCCCGAGATGGATACGGTAGGCCGAGACCGCCTCGGCGATATTCTTGACCCGCTGCCGCCCCAGGGAGACGAAACTCACGTCCAGGCGATTGCGAACCTGCGCGACAACCGCCTCGGAAACACAGATTCCTCCGGCCTCGGCCAGGCCTTCCAGCCGCGCCGCGACGTTCACGCCGTCGCCGTAGATGTCGTTGCGGTCGACCATGACGTCGCCGAGATTGATGCCGACGCGAAACTGCAACCTGCGCGAGGTCGGCAGGCTCTCGTTCCGCGTCGTCAGTTCGCGCTGGACCCGAATGGCACAACGCACCGCTTCCATGGTGCTGCCGAACTCGGCCAAAACCGCATCGCCCGCGAAGTGGACGACACGTCCGCCATGGGCCTGGATTGTCTCGGTGAAGAAGTCCAGATAGGCGCTGAGGAGCCGATGGGTGCCCTCTTCGTCCTCGCCGGTGAGCCGGCTATAGCCGGCCACATCCGCATAGAGGACGGCGGCCAGCTTACGCTCTATATGGCTGTCCTGCATGCATGCGATCTCGCGGTCGTCTCCGCGCCGGGAGCCGTGAAGCGACGGCAGACGTCCGGATACTATGCGCGATTGTGCCCGCTATCCATGCGGAAAAAGAGAACTCTCAAAAAAAGCTGTCGGTCGCGGCCGAGCCGGCGGCCTCACATGTGACCGGATGCCGAGACGGCGGCGAGGAACCGCTCGGCGGACCCGGCCTCGAGGAGTGCCAAGGCGCAACCGAGCATGCGGTCGGGCCGGTCTTCCTCGCCGGCGGCCGGGCAATCGCTCTCGTTGACCGAAAGACTTTGGCGCGCATCGGCGGGCGCGCGGGCGCTCAGCGCACCCGGCTGATCCGCCTCCCGTTCCCGATCCAATGCTTCTTCCGGCTTGATCAGGATGTCCGGCGTCACGCCGAGGGCCTGAATGGCGCGCCCCGACGGGCCATAATAAAGCGCCGTGGTCAGCTTGAGCGCGCCCTCGACGGGCAGCGGCGTGATCACCTGAACGGAACCCTTTCCGAACGAGGGCGTTCCCATCACGATCGCCCTGTTATCCTCCTGAAGGGCGATCGCGACGATTTCCGATGCGGAGGCCGAACCGCCGTTGATCAGGACGACGATGGGAAGGCCCTCCGCCAAGTCACCGGGACGGGCGTCATAAACCTGTTCGCGTCCGGGATCACGCCCCCTCACCGAGACAATTCGGCCGCTTTCAAGGAACGCGTCCGCGAGAAACAGGGATTGATCCAGAAGCCCACCCGGATTGTTGCGAAGATCAAGCACGAGGCCTTTGTAAGCGGGGCCAAGTTCTTCACGGATCTCCTGCATGGCCTTTTGCAGCCCCTCGGCCATTTGTTCGTTGAATTTCGCCACCCGGAGATAGCCGATGTCGCCCTCGGCGCGCCAACGTACAGCCCTGTCGGTGATGATTTCTCGAATGATCGAGACTTTGAAAGGCTCCACGCCCTTACGGTCGACGGTCAGACGGATCTCGCTGCCGGGGCTTCCCCGCATGCGGGTCACCGCCTCGTTCAAGGTGCTGCCCTCGACCGGTTCGCCGTCGAGATGGGTGATCAGGTCGCCGGACTGCAGCCCGGCCCGCTCAGCCGGTGTCCCTTCGATCGGGGAAATGACCTTGACGACCCCGTCCTCCATGGTAACCGAGATTCCGAGCCCGCCGAACTGTCCTCGCGTCGAAGCATAGGTATCGCGCAGTTCATTTGCGTCAAGATAGGTCGAGTGAGGGTCCAAGGAATCAATCATCGCGTCGAGCGCGGTCTGAACCAGCCCGTTGGGGGGTAGGCTGCTGGGCTCGGGGTTCAATTTCAAAACGCCTTCGACGGCGGCGTCGATCAGCTCAACGTCCCCGATGTCTTCCACATACTCCGCCCGCACCCGCACATAGGCGTCGCGGAAATGGCGAAGCGGCCGCGAGTCCCGCGGATCGCTTGCGTAAGCCTGATAGACTTCGCCAAAACGAGCGAGCTCACGAGCGGCCTCGTCAGACATCGGATAGCCATGGCTGCGGAACGCCTCGACGGCCCGGACGAGTGATGACTCCTCTTGCACGCATCCGGCTAGGACAGGCGCCGTCGCGGCACCGAGAACGAAGCCGCAGAGCAAGAAAAGAAGCCGACGGCTCTTTCGCCTCTGCATCATTTCCCGACCTCTCTCCCGATCCTGTTCAGATCCCGACCTCGACCAAATCCTGACGTCGTATGCCGCAACGTTCCCGGCGGGCGGGGCGCACGCGAGATCTCTCGCCACATGACCGCTCGACCCCGATCCTTTTCCGGCCTTGGGACCGAATTCGCTCCGCCGACAACCGATTTCGATCCATCAGTTGATCTTTCGGATATGGGTGCAGAATGCGTTTTTAGCACGTTTTTCTCAACGTCTCTGTGCCAAGCATCGTTGCACGGGCCGGCCTACAACCGTTTCTTAAGACGAAATCGAAGAATCACGGCCCAATGAGTCGGCCCAAGCACCCAAAGCCCGCGAGAGATGGATCGCCTTTTCCGAGGTCAATTCCAGGTCCGTGAACCGGGAGCCCTCGCGAATGCGAAGGCGCAGCATCGTAAGCCCCCCCTCATAGGTGACTTCCTGCAGCCGAATCCAGCGTCCCCAGGGGACCTCGAGTTCTTCAAGATCGGTCACTTTCAAGTATGTGGGCAAGGACCCCCTCCCATTGTCAGAGACTTAACCATAGGTTGATAAGCGAGTCCGGGAGGCCGGCACGATCCGCCAACGCGAAGGGCCGATCCGAAGCTCCCTTTCAGCTAACGTTCCGTAAAGTTAGAGCATCGGACAACTGGATTCGAGAAGAAGTGTTCGCGTCGAGCAACCACATCGCGCCGTTTCCAGGCTCGAAAGTCGCCGATAATTCGCAATTGGGCATTGCGGCTCGCCGCCGCGAAGAAAGAACGCTTGACCTCATTTTATTAGTTGATCTCTTTATTCGCATACAGATTCTTTCCGGAGAATCGAGAAAAACATTCGGTTTCTGGTTTGAATATCGGTAAATGAGAATAATTATCATCGCGATGTGTTGCCTGTGTAGCAGAGAATCAAAAAATTGCTTGGTTTCCGTAAAAAAAATGTGGATTTTAGTCTTCTCCTGAGTCTATAAATCCATAAATTCAAACCGTTCTAAAACCGTGTCGACTAACCTATCAAAAAAGGCCGCCCAGCGAGCGGCGCCGGAGGAAGGAAAGAGATCGGCCGACCAAAGCTGTTCCCGTCGGACGACTGCTTTGAGCGTCGGCCCGGCGCATCGTCTTTTCTCGCCCGCTGTTTTCCATGTCTCCCTTGCGCCCGAAGGCCGCGCCGGGAGACTGCCGGACGGCCGTGTGATTTCTAACGCACTGGTTGAGGAACGCCGTTTTCGGGAGTTGGGGCCTGAGCGCTCGGCTTCCCGATCGCAGTTGATCACGAATGACCAACAGTTCGTCGTTGTTTGGAGGTAGGTCCATGGCGAAAAAAATGCCCGAAACACCCATGCTCGATCAGCTCGAGAGCGGGCCGTGGCCGAGTTTCGTAACCAACCTTAAGCGCCTCGCCCAGACCGACGACCAGCAGTATGGCGATCGGATGAAGGACCTTCTGGGTCAACTCGAGTACTCCTACAAGACGATCAAGGGGTACTGGAAGGGCGGCACGGTGGGCGTCCGTGGCTATGGCGGCGGCGTCATCCCGCGCTTTTCGGAGGTTGCCGATAAGTTCCCCCAATCCGCTGAGTTCCACACGCTTCGCATCATGCCGACCGCGGGCTACCACTACAGCACCGAGGCTCTGCGCAAGATGTGCGACATCTGGGAGGAGCACGGGACCGGCCTGATCGCCCTCCACGGCCAAAGCGGCGACATCATGTTCCAGGGCTGCTCCACAGAGCAGGTCCAGCCGGCCTTCGACGCCCTCAACGAAATGGGCTTCGACATGGGCGGCGCCGGCCCCAGCCTGCGCAGTTCCTCGGCCTGCGTGGGACATGCCCGCTGTGAGTTCTCCTGCTATGATGAAGCGCGGTCCCTGCGCATGATCATCAACCACCTCATCGACGACCTGCACCGGCCGTCGCTGCCCTACAAATTCAAGTTCAAGTTCTCGGGCTGTCCCAACGATTGCACCGATGCCATCCACCGTTCCGACGGCGCGGTGATCGGTACTTGGCGCGACGACATCCAGGTCGATCAGGAGGCGTTCAAGGCCTATGTCGCCGACTGGGGACGCAAGCGGGTCATCGACAACGTCATTACCCGCTGCCCGACCAACGCCATGAGCCTCAACGACGATGACACGGTCGAGATCGACAACCGGTCCTGCGTCCGCTGCATGCACTGCATCAACGCCATGACCAAGGCGTTGCGGCCGGGCAAGGAACGGGGCGTTACCCTCCTGATTGGCGGCAAGCACACGCTTCAGATCGGCGATTTGATGGGAATCGTGGCCGTCCCGTTCATGCGCCTTGAGACGGACGAGGACTACGAAAAACTCAAGGACCTGTCCGAATGCATCATCGAGTTCTTTGCCGAGAACGCCCTCGAGCATGAACGCATCGGCGAGATGATCGAACGCATCGGCCTTGCCGATTTCATCGAGGGTGTCGGCCTGGAGGTCGATCCCAACATGGTCGTCCACCCGCGCGCGAACCCCTTCGTCCGCATGGACGATTGGGAAGAGCAGGCGGACAAGTGGAACCAGCGCCAGCCGGCCGCGGCCGAATGAGCGCCCCCGGCAACGCGAAGATCAGCGAGTTTGGAGGACAGAATGACTGAAGCCCGTCAAGCCATCGAGAGCGGCGTGCCGGATCACTTTCCATGGATGCATCCCGTCCTCAGGAAGAACTACGGGCAATGGCGGTATCACGAGCGGCCGCGGCCCGGCGTCCTGAAGCATGTCGCCGAGGGCGGCGACGAAGTTTGGACCGTGAAGGCCGGCACCTGCCGCCAGCTCGACGTCTACACCATCCGCCAGTTGTGCGATATCGCCGACGAGTACTCGCAGGGCCATCTGCGCTTCACCACCCGCTCGAACGTGGAGTTCATGGTCACCGACGAGGCCCAGGTCGAGCCCCTGATCAAGCGCCTGAACGACGACGGCTTTCCGGTCGGCGGCACCGGCAACTCGGTGAGCCAGCTCGCCCATACCCAGGGCTGGCTTCATTGCGACATCCCGGGCACGGATGCCTCGGGCGTCGTCAAGGCGATCATGGACTCGCTCTTCGACGAGTTCATCAACGAGCGCCTGCCGCACAAGGTGAAGATCAACACCCTCTGCTGCGAGATCAACTGCGGCGGCCACGGGGATATCGACATCAACGTGCAGCACACCAAGCCGCCGGTCATCAACCATGATCTGGTGCACAAGATCTGCGAGCGGCCGACCGTGATTGCCCGCTGTCCCGTGGCGGCGATCCGCCCGGCCGTCATCAACGGCTTGCCCTCGCTCGAGGTCGACGAGAAGAAATGCATGTGCTGCGGCGCCTGCTATCCCCCCTGCCCGCCCATGCAGATCAACGATCCCGTGCATACCAAGATCGCCATCTGGATCGGCGGCAAGAACTCCAACGCCCGCAGCCGGCCCACTTTCCACAAGCTTGCGGTCTCCGGGCTGCCGAACAATCCGCCGCGCTGGCCGGAGGTTGCCGCGACCGTGCGCAACATACTGGAGGCCTACAAGGCCGACGGTCGTCCCTTCGAGCGGGTCGGCGAATGGGTCGAGCGGATCGGCTGGCCACGTTTCTTCGAACTGACGGGTCTGCCCTTCACGCGCCACCATATCGACGACTGGAAGTGGTCGCGGCCGACCCTCAACTCATCCACCCATCTGCGGTTCTAGGGGGTTGGCGTCATGAAGCTCGGCGTGCTGGTCAACGAGGGGCCGTTCACGCATCAAGCGTCGGATTCCGCCTATCACTTCGTCAAGGCGGCGCTCGACAAGGGGCACGAGGTCTCCCGCGTCTTCTTCTACTATGACGGCGTGAACAACGGGAACAAGCTGTCCGCGCCCCAGTCCGACGACCGCAACCTGGTCAAGCTCTGGGGCAAGATGGCGGAGGAACACGACCTCGACCTCGTGGTCTGCGTGGCCGCCGCGCTGCGTCGCGGAGTCAGCGATGAGAATCTGGCGCCGGGGTTCCGGATTTCCGGGCTCGGCCAGCTCATCGAGGCGGCCATGGAAAGCGAACGGCTGGTCGTCTTCGGGGATTGAGCGAGGAGGGAATGACCCATGGCTGAGGCGGAAACCCTCGACGACTTCGACGAGACCGACGAGGACGTCAAGCGCTTCATGTTCGTCAACCGCAAGGCGCCCTACGGCACCATCTACGCGCTCGAGGTCCTCGAGATGGTGCTCATCACCGGCGCCTTCGACCAGGATGTCAGCGTCGCCTTCCTCGATGACGGGGTGTTCCAGATCAAGAAGGGACAGGACACCAAGGCGGTCAACATGAAGAACTTCTCGCCCACCTATCGCGCCCTCGAAGGCTATGACATCGAGAAGCTTTACGTGGAGCGGGAGTCCATGGAGGCGCGCGGCCTCGCGCCCGAGGACTTCGTGGTTCCTGTGAAGGTCGTGAGCGCCGCCGAGCTGGCCGACCTCATGGCCGAACAGGATGTCATCATCTCGGGTTAGAGGAGGCTGCGGTGCTGCATTTGGTCAACAAGTCCCCGTTCGAGCGGATAGCCCTGCACAGCTGTCTCGGCCACGTCCGGGAAGGCGACTCGATTCTCCTTTACGAGGACGGGATCTATGCCGCGCGCAAAGGCAGCGCGACCACGGACCGGGTGGCCGCGGCGACGGGAAAGTTTAAGCTCTATGTTCTTGGCCCCGATCTCGCGGCTCGCGGCATTCCGTCAGACCAGGTGATCGATGGTATTACGGTCGTCGACTATGGCGGGTTTGTCGATCTGGTGGCCGAGGTGGGGCCGGTTCAATCCTGGCTGTGAGGCCGCCGGCGCGGAGAAACCCGGCCGTCGTCCTAGGCCGAAGATTTGAAAAAGGAGAGTGACGCTATGGCTTACGATTTCCAAGGCAAGTCCATTGACCATGATGAGGAAGGTTTCATCACCGATGTCGGCGATTGGAGCCCGGAACTGGCTTCGTTCCTCGCGGAGCAGGAAGGAATCGCGCTAGGCGACGAGCATTGGGAAGTCATCAATTTCCTGCGCGACTACTACAACGAATATCAGATCGCGCCGGCTATTCGCGTCCTCGTCAAGCAGATGAAGAAGGCGTTCGGTCCCGAGAAGGGCAACAACAAGTACCTGTACGAGCTGTTCCCCTATGGCCCGGCCAAGCAGGCCTGCAAATTCGCGGGGCTGCCGAAGCCGACGGGCTGCATCTGAGGCAGACGGACAGGGCGGGGGCGACGGCCCCCGACCGCCGGACGCAGCGCGGAGGATAGGGCTGAGATGACATTTTTGACGGTGGTTTACGCGATCTTGTTCTACGTCGCGACGATCGTGCTGATCGGCGGCCTCGCCTACCGGGTCTGGTCCTACTTCAAGCTGCCGGTGCCGCTGAAGGTTTTCACGGCCCCCGCGCCACGCACCCGAAGCGGCGCCGCCCTGCGGGTCGCGCGGGAGATCGTGTTCTTCGAGAGCCTGTTCCTGTCCAACAAATGGATCTGGATCTTCAGCGCGCTCTTTCACGCCTCGCTGCTCGTCGTGCTGATCACCCATCTGCGCTATTTCATGGAACCGGTCTGGGGATGGGTGGCCTTAATCCAACCCATCGAGCCCTATGCGAGCCTCGCCATGGTCGCTGGTCTCGGCGGCCTTTGGGTGCGGCGGCTGTTCGAGCCGCGGACCCGCTACGTCTCCGGTGTCTCGGACCATCTGATGCTCGCGCTGCTGATTGCCATCGCCCTGGCCGGCCTGGCCATGAAGTTCGTCAGCCATACCGACATCATCATGGTCAAGGCCTTCTATCTGGGCCTGATGCGCTTCGACTGGCAGCCCCTTCCGGCGGACTTTTTCCTGCTGGTTCACCTGCTACTGGTGGCGGTGCTGATGATCGTTCTGCCGTTCAGCAAGCTGCTGCATCTCCCGGGCGTCTTCTTCAGCCCGGCGATCAACCAGGCGGACGACGCCCGCGAGCGGCGCCAGCTCGCGAGCTGGAACGCGGCTTTCGACGCCCTTCGCGAGAAGTGAGCGAACGAGGAGGATCGACCTTGGCCGAACAAGACCTGATCATTCCGGAACTGGGGGAGCACCTTCCCACGCCGGACATCGCGGAGGACGCGCTCGCCGACGTTCGTTCCTATCCGGCCAAGCCGCAACTCCAGGAGGCCCTGGGCTTCCCCACCGAGCTGGTCGAGGATTGGGAGGAGAAGGCCATCGCGAAGATGGGCGAGCTTCTCGAAAAGTACCGCTCGCTTCGGCTCTACCTCGACATCTGCGTCAAATGCGGCGCCTGCACCGACAAATGCCAGTTCTTCCTGGGCTCCGGCGACCCCAAGAACATGCCGGTCGCCCGCCAGGACCTGCTTCGGCAGGTCTACCGGAAGCATTTCACCGCCGGCGGCAAATACGCGCCCGATCTGGTGGGCGCCAAGCCCCTGACCCGCGAGATGCTGGACGAGTGGTTCACCTATTACCACCAGTGCTCCCAGTGCCGCCGGTGCTCGCTGTTCTGCCCCTACGGCATCGACACGGCCGAGATTTCGATGGCCGCGCGCGAGATCATGGACAGCATCGGGATGGGACAGAAATACACCAACGAGGTCGTGCTAAAATGCCACCAGATCGGCAATAACCTCGGCATTCCCGAAGCGGCGCTGCGCAACATTTGCGAGGGTGTCGAGGAGGACCTGGAGGAGGAGACCGGCGTGTCGATCCGCGTGCCGGTCAACGAGGCGGGCGCGGACGTGCTGCTGGTCGCGCCGTCCGCCGACTTCTTCGCCGAACCCCATATCGACGGCCTGATCGGCTACGCCAAGGTCTTTCACCAGGCCGGGATCAGCTGGACGGTCAGCTCGCACGCCTCCGAGGCCGGCAACTTCGCCATGTATCTCGGCTCCTACGAGCATATGCACAAGGTCTCCACCCGCATCCGGACGGCGGCGATCGACCTCAAAGTCAAACGCGTCGTGATGGGCGAGTGCGGGCATGCCTGGCGGGCCGCCTACAGCTTCCTCAACACGATCTGCGGGCCGTGGGACTTCCTCGATCCGAACTACCCCATCCCGCAGCATATCTGCGAGTTCACGCAGGATCTGATCGAGCGCGGGGGCCTTGCCCTCGACCCCACGGCCAATGACCATATGACGGTCACGTTCCACGACTCCTGCAACCCGGCCCGCGCCGCGGGGATGGGCGGCTATCCCGGTGGCCAGTTCGAGATCCCGCGATCGATCATCCGGGCCTGCTGCAACAAATACGTGGACATGCATCCCGATTTCATCCGCGAGAAGACCTTTTGCTGCGGCGGCGGCGGCGGCCTTCTGACCGAGGAGCTGATGCCGGTGCGGATCGCCGGGGCGACTCCCCGCCTGCAGGCGCTCAAGCAGGTCATGGACAATGACGGCGTCACCCATATGGCGGCCATCTGCGCGATCTGCAAAAGCCAGTTCACGGCGATCCTGCCGAAGGTCGATATGGATCCCGACATGATCGTCAGCCTCCATCAGCTGGTCAGCAACGCGATCCAGCTTGGGGCCAAGGACTGACGCCGAACGATGGACGACAACGATCCTTGATGGATCGACGGGCGAGAATGGGAAACACGAAATGAACGAAACCACCCTCACATACCGCCGCTACGAGGAAGGCGACCACAAGTACTCCGACCTGACGGAGAACATCTTCAAGGCGGGGTGGAGCGGAAAGTGCCCGACCTATGTGCATCGGGCGCCGCCCTGTCAGGCCGCCTGTCCCTCGGGTCACGACGTGCGCGGATGGATGAACATCGTCCGCGGCATCGACAAGCCGACGAACGGCATGAGCTGGCAGGAATATGCCTTCTGGCGGATGGTGGAAGCCAACCCCTTCCCCGCCCTGATGGGACGGACCTGCCCGGCGCTCTGTCAGGACAAGTGCAACCGCCGTGATGTCGACGATCACATCGGCATCAACGCCATCGAGCACTATATCGGCGACTGGGCGTTGGAGAAGGGACTGTCCTTCCCGAAACCGGATCAAGAGACCGGGCGTCGGATCGCCGTCGTCGGCGGCGGACCGGCCGGCCTCTCCTGCGCCTATCAGCTTCGCCGCAAGGGTCATTCGCCGGTGGTCTTCGAAGCCAAGGCGGCGCTCGGCGGCATGCTGGAATACGGACTCTCCGGGCACCGCTGCCCGCGCGATATCGTGCATAAGGAAATCCAGCGCGTCCTCGACATGGGCGTCGAGGCGCGGGTCAACACTGCGGTCGGCGTCGACGTTTCGATCGAGGATCTGGAGAAGGAGTTCGACGCCGTCTTCTGGGGTATCGGTGCCTGGTCCGGCAACCCGGTCCCGGTCCCGGGCTGGGGCGACGCGCCCAACTGCATCGACGGCCTCGCCTTCCTGAGGGCCTTCAACGAGGGGCGCCTGCAGTATCTCACCGGCCGGACGTTGGTCATCGGTGGCGGCAACACGGCCATGGATTGCGCCGGCGTGGCCCGCCGCCTCGGCACGAAGACCGATGTCCCGGCCGATCTGCGCCCGGAGCGTGTCGTTCTGGGCGAGGTCGAGCACGCTCCCACGCCGGTCTCCGAGCGCGCGCCTTGCGACGCCTGGATCGTCTATCGCCGCCCCTTCGCGGCAGCGCCGGCCGACCAGCACGAGAAGGACGCCGTGGTCGACGAAGGCGTCGAGATCCATGAAAGCCTGGCGCCGGTCGAAGTGATCCGTGGTCCCGACGGAAATGCCACCGCCTTCAAGGTCATCCGCGCCGACTGGAGCACCGGCAAGATGGTCGTGCAGGAGGGCAGCGAGTTCGAGATCCCCTGCGATCTGATCATCGCCGCCACGGGCCAAAGCTCCGTCTTCAAGGGGATCGAGGCCTTGGACAACGGCAAAGGGCTGATCGCGGCCGACGGCTACTACCAGGTGGCCAGCCGCCCCGGCCATTTCGTGGGTGGTGACGCCATTTATCCGGATCTGCTCACAACGGCCGTCGGGCATGGCTGGAAGGCCGCGGAAGGGATTGATCGCTACGTACAGTCTCTCGATCTGATGAAGCGCCCTCGCGTTGACATCCACCGCTTCGACATGGCGGACAAGCTGTCGGAAGCCGGACGCGGGCCGACCGAATATGACCACGAACCCCTGCGTGGCACATCGGATGCCGACTTCGCGATCCACAACTACACCGACCGCTCGGACATGGAGGTCGTCACGACCGCCAAACTGTTCGTCGGCCACTTCCCGGTAAAGCCCCGCAATGTTCGGATCGTCAATCAGATCGGTCCGGACTGCGTCGGCGATACCCGCTCGCGGCTGAATGCGCTGACCGAGGAGCAGATCATCGACGAGGCCAATCGCTGCATGAGCTGCGGTCTGTGCTTCGAATGCGACAACTGCGTGATCTACTGCCCGCAGAAAGCGGTCTTTCGGCGGAAGAAGGACGAGCGGACGCTCGGACGCTATGTGGACACCGACTACGACAAATGCATCGGCTGCCACATCTGCCGCGACGTCTGTCCGACGGGCTACATCCAGATGGGATTGGGGGATTAGTCACATCATGATTCACGCCCTACGGCTCCTTTGCGCCGTCTTTCTGGCGCTGGCGGTGTCGGCCATGAACGCGCCGCCGCTCGGCGCCGAGGACGGCCGCGTGCCGCTACCGAACCTGGCCAAGGCGGCGAAGGGCGACGCTTGTGTCGAGCCCGCCGAAGTCATGCGTCGGGAGCATATGGACTTCCTGAAGATCGAGCGTGACCGAACCATGTACCTTGGCATCCGCGATGGGAAGTACAGCCTGAACGGCTGTATCGAGTGTCACGCGACGCCCGATCCCGAGGACCCCGAGGTACGGACCGTTGAGTTCTTCTGCGACGAGTGCCACAACTATGCGGCGGTCAGAACGGACTGCTGGAGCTGCCACAATCCCCGCCTGGTCGAAGAGACCCCGGGGAACGCCGCCCGCCTTCCCGGCCATTCGGACGCAGGGACCCTGATCGGGCAGCTCAAGGACCATCTGGCGAAAGGGGCGCCGACGCCATGACCAAGGATCGCAGTTCTGGGGACCCATCGGGCATTGATCGCAGCCGCCGGCACGTGCTGAAGGCGGCCACGGCGATCGCCGCCGTGACCCTGGCCCCGGGATGGCAACTCATCGCCGCGGCCGAGGCGAAGGCGCCCGGCGAGCCGGTCACGGACAAGAACCGCTGGGGCATCCTTGTCGATACCACGAAGATGGACAAGGCCACCTGCGACGTGGCCGTCGATGCCTGCAACAGCGAACATGGACTGACCAAATCCGGCCATCCCGGCCAGGACCCGCAATGGATCCGCCGCCTCGACATTCGCGATCCGCAGACGGGCGCGGCCCATTCCCTGCCCATGATGTGCCAGCATTGCCAGTACCCGCCTTGCGCGGATGTCTGCCCGACCGGGGCCTCCTTCCGCCGCATCGACGGGATCGTGCTGGTCGACAAGCATATCTGCATCGGCTGCCGCTACTGCATGCTCGCCTGCCCCTACAAGGCGCGATCCTTCGCCTACCGGGACATCGAGGACCCGAAACCCCACTCGCCGCGGGGCCGGGGTACGGTGCAGTCCTGCACCATGTGCGTGCACCGGGTCGATGTGGGCGGCATTCCGGCCTGTGTCGAGGCGTGCAACGACGTTGCGCCGGGATCCATGATCTTCGGCGATTTGAAGGATCCCGAAAGCGAGATCGCCAAGCGGGTTTCCGAGGTGGTGGTGAAACGGGTGCGCGCTGATCTCGGCACCGACCCCGGCGTTCTCTATCTCGGCGTGTGAAGCAAGGGACGGCAACCAGATGAACAGAGTCGTGTTCCGCGAAGTCGAGGGCCGCAGCGGCTCCTACTACGCGCTGCTCGGGGGAATCGCGGTGGTTCTGCTCGCCGGCCTCGGCGCCGCCTTCTATATCGAACTGCACGGGCAGTACGTGACGGGGATGAGCAACCAAGTGCCATGGGGCATTCCCCATGTTTTCGCTATTTTCCTGATCGTCGCGGCCTCTGGCGCGCTCAATGTCGCCTCCGTTGGCTCGGTCTTCGGCCGCATCATCTACAAGCCCATGGCGCGGCTGTCCGGACTGCTGGCCTTCGCTCTTATGGCCGGTGGCCTGGCCATACTGGTTCTCGACCTCGGCCGACCGGACCGACTGATCGTGGCCATGACCCACTACAACTTCAAGTCGGTCTTCGTCTGGAACATCAATTTCTACATGGTCTTCTTCGCCGTCATCGCGGCCTATCTGTGGGCCATGATGGATTGGCGCCTCGACAGATATGCCAAGCCGATCGGCTTCTTCGCCTTTGTCTGGCGCCTCGCGCTCACCACCTGCACGGGCTGGGTGTTCGGACTGATCGTTGCCCGCCAGGCTTGGGACGCGGCGGTGATGGCGCCGATGTTCATCATCATGTCCTTTGCCTATGGCACCGCCTTCTTCATCCTCGTGCTGCTCGCCGCGTATGGGTGGACCGGCCGCCCCCTGGGGGACGCGGTGGTGCGGCGCCTGAAGAACCTGCTGGCGATCTTCGTCTGCGCGGCCCTCTATTTCACCGCCGTCCAGCATCTGACCAACGCCTACGCCACCGAGCATCATGGGGTCACCCGCTTCATCCTGTTCGAGGGCGGCGTCTACACGGCGGTCTTCTGGCTCGGCCAGGTTCTGCTCGGCGCCGTGTTCCCGCTTTTCCTGCTATGGTACCCGGCGATGGCGGGTTCGCGACAGGCGATCGGCTTTGCCTGCCTGTTCGTGCTTCTCGGCGGGCTGTCGCAGATGTATGTGACGATCGTCGGCGGCCTCGCCTATCCCCTCATCCTGTTCCCGGGCATGGAGGTGTCGAGCAGCTTCCTGGACGGTCAGGTGGCGAGCTATGTGCCCAGCCTGGCCGAGATCCTGCTGGGGATTGGCGGCATCGCGATCGCGATGTTCATGGTCGCCCTCGTCGTCAAGTTCTTGAGGGTTCTGCCTTTGAGCCTGGCCGACGAGGTCGCCGACCCGCATCATCGGAACCCGGCGGCGAAAAGCGAAGAGGGCGCCGAAGACGTGGCGCAAACGCCCCAGGCCGCTTAGATTCCCATAAGCTAGGTCTGTTTCGTCGGGAACGGAACCCCCGGCCTGATCGACCATGCGTTCGCGAAACCAACAACCTGCCCACGCTCATGCCTCGTGTTCTTATATCGGCCGCCCACAAGTCGTCCGGCAAGACGACCATCACGCTCGGCCTCTGCGCGGCGCTGAGACATCGTGGTTTGGCCGTGCAACCCTTCAAGAAGGGGCCGGACTACATCGATCCCATGTGGCTGAGGGCGGCCGCGGGCCGCGACTGCCACAACCTCGACTTCAATACGATGCCCGCGGAGGAGATCCGGGGCCTCTTCGCCCGCCACGCAACCGGCGCCGACATCTCGATCATCGAGGGCAACAACGGCCTTTATGACGGGCTCGACCTCGAAGGCAGCAACAGCAACGCGGCCATGGCCGTGCTTCTGGCCGCGCCGGTCGTGCTGGTGGTCGATTGCGGGGGCATGACCCGCGGCATCGCGCCGCTGCTGCGCGGCTATCAGGCGTTCGATCCCGAGGTGAGGATCGCCGGCGTGATCCTCAACAAGGTCGCCAACCCGCGCCATGAGTCGAAGCTGCGCGCCGCCGTTGAGCACTATACCGACATTCCCGTGCTCGGAACCCTGCACCGGGATGCGGGCCTGGAAATCAAGGAGAGGCATCTAGGGCTCGTCCCGACCGACGAGCTGGGAGGCGCGGCGCAGAAGCTGGCCTCCGTGTCGGCCGCCCTCGCCCGCCAGATCGATCTCGACCGCCTCCTCGCCTTGGCCGCCGAGGCGCCACCGCTGTCGGTGACGCCCGCCTTGCCGCCGTCCGTCCGGCCGGCCGACACTCGCATCGGAATCGCCCGCGATTCCGCCTTCGGCTTCTACTATTCCGGGGACCTCGAAGCGATGACCGCGGCCGGGGTCGAGCTGGTGCCCATCGACCTGATGTCGCAAGCGAGCCTGCCCGCGCTCGACGGCCTGTTCATCGGCGGCGGATTTCCCGAAACCCACGCGGCGGCGCTGGAGGAAAACGCCTCGATGCGCGCGGCGATCCGCGACGCCATCGAGGGCGGCCTCCCTGTCTATGCCGAATGCGGCGGGTTGATGTACCTCGCGCGAACCATCGCCTGGGATGGCGAGACCCGGCGCATGGCCGGCGTCATACCGGCGGATGTCGTCGTGCATGATCGCCCGCGTGGCCACGGCTACATCCGTTTGCAGGAAACCGGTGCCGGGCCTTGGCCTTTGCAAGGACATGACGGAACCCCGGCGCAATTCTCGGCTCACGAATTCCACTATTCCGATCTCCAGAATCTGGAAGGCGAGCCGGTTTTCGCGTATGAGGTTCTGCGCGGCTTCGGGGTTGACGGCCGCCATGACGGCATCGTCTATAAGCGGCTGCTGGCGAGCTATGCGCATCTGCGCGACGCCGGAGGCAATGATTGGACACGCCGTTTCGTGGGCTATGTCCGCGCCTGCCGAAGCGGCTGAACCGGAAAAAGGAGCTTGAGCTTGGCCAAGATCGCGACCGTGTACATCGTGGGGGCGGGCCCGGGTGATCCCGATCTTCTGACGGTCAAGGCGATGCGCCTGCTCAAGCAGGCGGAGGTCGTGGTCTTCGACCGCCTGATCTCGCCTGAAATCGTGGAGCTGATCCCCGCCGGCACGACCCGCATCTTCGCGGGAAAGACGGCCCGCAACCATCACATGCCGCAGCCTGAGATCAACGATCTCCTGGTCAAGCTGGCCCATGCCGGCCGCAAGGTCGTCAGGCTCAAAGGCGGCGATCCCTTCACCTTCGCCCGCGGCGGCGAGGAGGCACTGCACCTGACCCGCCACGGCGTTCCATTCAAGATCGTCCCGGGGATTACTGCCGCCACCAGCGTCACCGCCTATGCCGGTATCCCACTGACCCATCGCGGCAAGGCGCTGGGGGTTCGGTTCGTGACGGGCCACTGCCAGGGGCAGCCGGACAAGGTGCTCGACCTCAACTGGAAAAGCCTCGCCGATCCCGATACGACGCTCGTCGTGTTCATGGGCCTCGCCAATCTGGACACGATCAGCCGCGAGCTGATCGCCGCCGGTCTGCCCGCCGCGACGCCGGCGGCCGCCATCCAAAGCGGCACGCTCGGCGGTCAGCGCACGGTGATCACCACCCTGGCCGAGCTTCCCCGTGAAGTCGCCAAAGCGGGGCTGAAGCCCCCGACCCTGATGGTGATCGGTCGGGTCGTGGAACTGGCGCCCGAGCTCGCCTGGTTCCGCCCCGCGGCCGTCGCCGAGAAGGAGGCCCATGGCTGAGGCGCCGGGCGCCGGAAAGCGGGGCTGGTCGGACGCCACCCTCCTGCTGGCCGGGCACGGGTCACGGCTCAACAAGGCAAGCAGCCGTGCCACGCGCCTTGTCGCCGATGACCTAAACGAACGCGCCCTGTTCGGCGAGGTCCGCGCGGCGTTCCTGCGGGACGAGCCACCGCTTCGCGGCGCCCTCCAAGGCGTTGAGACACCTATCGTCTATGTGGTGCCCTACTTCGCCTGTCGCGGCCATATGACGGCGCAGGTTATCCCCGCCAAGCTTGGATTGGAGGGGCCGATTACGGATCGCGTGGGAGGGGAAGGCGGTCGCCAACGCATTCTTGTCTGCGACCCCGTGGGGGACCATCCGCGCGTTCCGGACATTGTCGCCGGCCGGGTCCGTCAGGTGATGGCGGATCATCGTCTAGTCCCCGAACGAACGCGCGTCGTGATCGTCGGCCACGGTACGGACCGCGACACGGAGTCGGAACGGCGCACGCGGGAGGTTGCCTTGGCGCTCCGGGACCACGGTGTCGAGGCGTCGGCCGAGGCCGCCTTCATCGAGCAGGAGCCGCTTGTGGACCTCTGGGCGGAACGAAGCCCGGCGACGGACGCGATCATGGTGCCCTATTTCATGTCCCTAGGCTATCACGTCGCCGACGACATCCCGGCCCGGCTCGGCCTGAACCCGGATGACCCCGGCCTCGCCCGCCTGGGGCGGGAATGGCCGGCCGCCGGCCCCTACGAGGTTTCCGGGCGGCGGCTTTGGTACACACGTGCGGTGGGCTATGAGCCGGAGATGGCCGACCTCGTGGTCGAGACCGTCGCCGCCATGGACCGTTCCGGCTAGCTAGCTTCCGTGCTTCAGGTGCTTTTCCTTCTTTATCCGCTTGACCATCTTGCCGAACTCCCGATTCCGCTTGCGGCGATCGGCAAGGCTCTCGGTGTTGTGGGCCTCTTCCGCGACCAGCTTTCGCCAGTGCTTTAGCCGCGCGGGGTCAAGCGCGCCCGAACGAACCGCCTCTTGAACGGCGCAGCCCGGTTCGGTGCCGTGTCCGCAATCGACGAAGCGGCAGTTTTGCGCCAGCGACGTTATGTCCGCGAACACCTCGTCCAGCCCGGTCCGCACATCGGTCAACTGCAACTCCCGCATGCCGGGCGTGTCCAACAGCCAACCACCGGCTGGCAGCCGATACAAGGCGCGACCCGTGGTCGTGTGCCGCCCCTTGTCGTCGTCTTCGCGGATGCCCTCAGTCCGGATCCGATCACTGCCCAGCAGCGTGTTGATGAGCGTCGACTTTCCGACGCCGGAAGACCCGACGAACGCAACCGTCTGACCCCGTGTACACCAACCGGTCAGGCAGGCAACGCCATCGGGATCGCGCGCGTCCATGACCTCGGCCAACAACCCGGGCAACAGCCCGGCGGCGGTCGAGGCAAACTCCTCGGGCATGTCAGCCAGGTCGGCCTTGGTCAGAACGATGACCGGCGTGACGTCCGCCTCCCGGGCCAACGCCAAATAGCGCTCCAGCCTTGCGGTGTTGAAGTCCTGATTGCATGACGAAACGACGAATAGCGTATCGATATTCGTCGCGATAAGCTGGAGACCACGCCCGCTTCCAGGGGCTCGACGCTTGAACAAGCTCTTGCGC
Source organism: Rhodospirillales bacterium (assembly GCA_028281785.1). GTDB lineage: Bacteria > Pseudomonadota > Alphaproteobacteria > Rhodospirillales > Shumkoniaceae > JANQJG01. Next base: position 34,893 of record JANQJG010000165.1, on the reverse strand, counting down.
GCCAACAAGCGTCGCGCCCTGAACGTTTCCGCGTCGAGTAAGAGCCAGTCGCCGACGGTTGCGGATGCTTCGTCGTCGCCGTTCGGCACATGGAACGGCGGCAGAAAGCGATCCACGGCGGGTCCCACCACGCGTAGTCTGCCACGATGGACCTCGGCAACCCTCACGGGAAGGGTCGTGACCAGATCAGTGGACTCAAGCTGAGAAGAAAAGAACGCATTCCAGCCGAAATCGGCCAGATCGGAAAGTCGATATGTCATTGATCTCTCACCATATTCTGCGCGGCTTAGCCAATGCTCACGCAGGGAATCAACAATCGTTCCCGGACGCCGCTATCGGTTGCAGCAACCTCCGGTGTCGAGCCTGGTCGAGAGACTCCGGATCGCGAAACGGGTCTGGCGCCAACCAGACCTTCCGGCCACAGAGGGCCGGATTGCTATCTAGTCTCCGACCTCGGCGAGAGAGACAACGACAAGCACAAAGACCTCCTTTCCGACCTGTTGAGTGCGCGGCCATCTTGCGCCGGATGGACGGTCATTTCAATGGCGAACGACGCCTGCCCAGAGCACTATGTGCGGTTCAGGGGCTAAACCTCGCGGTCGAGGGCCCGGGCCAGCAGCAGGTACACCTTGCCCATGTCGGAAGACAGGAAGGTCGTACTCAGAATGCCCTGATGGTCGGCTTTCTTGGCCTCCTGCAAAAGCGTTTCAAACTGGGCCAGATAGCGGCCGACATAATGGCGGAACTCCTCGTCCTCGCGATGCTTTTCGCGGATGGCCGCGAGCTGCTGTTTGTCCTTGAAGCCCAGCATCTTGCGGACAAAGACCGCCTTGTCGCCCTTGTTGAAACGGCGCCAGTCCTCATCCGAGATACTGGTTTCCATGATCCGGTTCATGTCGACGGCCAACGACTGGAGCCGCTCCGAGACGAACGTCGCCCGGTGCAGGAAGTCATCCGCGGCGACTTTGCTCGCCTCCGCGCGCAGGGCGTCAGAGACTTGGCCCGCGTCCTTCGCCACGCGCTCCAGATCATCCGTTCGCCGGTCGATGGCCGCGATCATCTCCCGCGTCTGCTCGACCACCTGGGCGGAGGCGCCCTCCAGCCTCTCACACCGCTTGCCCAGCGTGTCGTCCCAGGCGCCGACCTGACCGAGGGCCGTCTGCGAAATACGCTCCACCTCGCTCGAACGCTCCGCCAGAATCCCGCCAAGCTTCTGCATGCCCGCATCTGCGGCCTCGCAGGCGGATGTGAGAGCCTCGACCCGGCGCGTTAGGCTGGCGCCGGTGTCCTCGGCCTGGGCCGAAAGCCGGCTGGCCGTCGTTCCCATTTCCGAGGCCTGGGCACCGATGTGTTCGCCGACCCGGCCAAGCTTGGCGGCCGCCTCCTCCGACGCGCTGGACACCTCGGCCGCGCGTTGTGCGATGAGATCGCCCATGGCCCTGAGTTCGGCCATCGCCTGTTGCGACTTGGTGGAGAGGTCTTCCGCCTTGACGCCGAGTGTTTCCGTGGCGTCGCCCATCTGCTCGGCGGTTTCCTGCGTTCCCGATTTGATGTCCTTGATCCGCTGGCGCAGTTGCTGGCTTGCCTGGGCCAAACGGGCGACGGCATGGGACGACACCTCGTCCATGTCATGGGTTCGCCGCCTTAGCGCCTCGCCGACAGCCTCGACCTGGCTCGTCGCTTTTTCCGAAGCCGCCGTCAGGTGATTGGCATGCTGGCGCAGGCCGCTGGTCAACAGGCGTGTCAGCTTGACGGCGCGATCCACCGTGGCCGTGACCTCGTTCGATCGGTCTCCCAGGACGTCCCCGACCTTGCTGATCTGCTCGGCCGCCTCGCCGGAGGCGGTCGTGAGCGTCGTGATCTCCTGCCGCAAGGTGTCGTCGAACGCCCGCAGTTTCGTCGAGGCGTTGTCATAGGCCGCCGTGAGATCCTCCGAGCGCTGTTGCAGTCCCGCCCCCGCCGTATTGAGCCCTTGCGCAGCCTGATCCAGGCTGTTGTTGAGGTCTTCCGTCTGTCGGCGCAAGGTGCCGGAGATGATGTCGAGCCGCTCCGCCGCGCCGTCGGACGCCTCGTTTGCCTGCTGCGACGTCTCTCGAATCGCGTCCACGGCCGAGCGGAGGCGGGCGTCCGCGGCGTTCGCACCGTCGGAAAGCGCCTGGCGGGTTCGATCCATCGAGTCGCTGACGGCGACGACCCGCGCGGCCGCTTGTTCCGAGGTCTCGCCAAGATCCTCGCCCCGATCCCGCAGGATCTCGCCGGCTTCCTGCAAGCGATGGACCGTCTGATCGGCGAGCTGATCCAGCTCCGACGCGCGTTGCTGAACGATGTCGCCCACCGTGCCGATGTTGTCGGCGGCCCGGTCCGAAGTGGACACCAGGTCTTCGGAATGGCGACGCAAAGTGTCGCTCACCGTAGTAATGGCCTTGGCGGCCCGATCCGAGACGCCCTTCATCTCCTGAAGCCGCTCGTGCATGGCGCGGCCCACGCGGTCGACGTCGTCGACCGCACCGCTCGAATTGGTAGAGATGTCCGCCGCTTCGCGATGCAGAGCCTCCGACGCCGTGTGCAGGCGGGCGACCGCGTCCTCCGATGCGACAACCAGATGGCCCAGGCTTTGGCGAAGCTCGCTGCCGACATTCTGCACATGCTGTCCGGCCTTCGCGGAAGTCGCCTCCAGATGCTCCGCCTGTCGAGCCAACGTCTCTCGCATGCCGGCGATAAGGCGGCTTGACCTCGAAGCGGTGACATCCAGTTTTTCCGATTGCTCCGCCAGCGCGCGAGCCACGGCTTCGACCTCGCGAAGCGCTTCGTCCGAGGCGCCGGTCAATCCTCTGGTCCGCTCCTCCACGGCCTCGCCCGCCTCGACCACACGCGTCGACGCCCGGTTGGCCGCCTCGGCGATCTGGTCCAGGTGAGTCTGGAAGGTGGCCACCATCTCTCCGGCCCGATCCGCCGACCCGTCGATCATGCCAGCGCCGTGTTCCAGCGCCTCGGCCGTGGTCGCCATGCGGGCGATCCCCCTTTCGGCCGCGGCGTCGAGCGCATGAGTCCGATCGGCCAGATCTCCCGCGACCTTTCCGAGGCCCTCGATCGCCTGATCCGAAAGGCCGGCGACCTGTACCGTTCCGCGGCGCAGGGCCTCGGTCATCGCGGTGAGCCGGAGCAGTCCCTGATCCGTGAGTTGTGCCAAGCCTTCGCCCTGCAGACGAAGGGCCTCGCCGACCTGCTCGATACGTTGGAGGCTGTCGCGTGACACCGTACCGAGTTCGTCGGAACGCTTGCGGATGCCCTCGCCGGCCTCCTCGACATCCGCGAGTGCCTGGCCTTTCGCCTGCGACAGCTCGTTGACCAGATGCTGTAGCAGATCTCCGAGCGTACCCGTGCGCGTGACAGCCTCTTCGGCGGCCGCGACCAGATCGTGAGCCTGTCGGCGGAACTCGTCGCCGGTCGCCTGGACCTGGACAGAGGTCTGCTGGGACGTCGAGAGGAGCCGCTGGCTCTGTTCCTCAAGGCCGATGCCGATCTCCTTGGCATGCGCCGCCACCTTGTCGGATGTTTCGCCCAGGGTCTGGGTCTGCTGCGACAGGAATTTCTCGATCTCGCCGACCCTGCCGGCCACCCTTTCCGCCACCGTGTCAAGCGTATCGGCCTGCCGGCGCAGAGCCTCGCCCATCCGGTCGGTCTGCGCGGAGGCTCGATCGGAACGCTCCGTGAGTTCCTGGAAGTGGCCTTGCAGCATCTCGGCGCCGGTTCGCAGGCGGTCTCCCGCTTGGCTCGAGGCGGCAAGAAGGCCCTCCATGCGCTGATCGACAAACGCCGCCGCTTCTTCCGAACGTTTCGCGACCTCGTCCGCCGCGGCGTTCAGCTCGGTCGCCCGGTTCCGGAACATGTCCGCGGACTCCTTGGCGCGCGTACCCGATTCCTCAAAGGATTCGGCGAGTTCCTGGCTGCGCCGGCGGAGCGTTTCGCTGGCCTCTTCGGCCTTGGCCGATGCCCGTTCCGATACGGCCGTCAGCTGCTGGGCCTGACGGAACATGTCATCGCCGGTCTCCCTTGCACGGCTTGCCGCCCGGTCTGTCACGGCCTGCAGATCCTCGGTCTGGCGGCGAAGCAGCTCGGCAACCGACTGGGCGCGCAGATCCGCGTCCTCGGAAACCTTCGCCAATTCGGCGACCCGCCGACGAACGGCATCGGTGACGGCCTCGGCGCGGCTGCTTGCATCCTCGGTAACCTTGGTCAGCTCTCGAGCCTGACGTCTAAGGGATTCGGTGACCTCGGACACCCGTCCCTCGGCCCGCGCGGATGGATAGGTCAGTTGCTTGAGGTGCCATTGCAGCGCCGCCGATTCCCGGCGCAGCTGGGTTCCCCGCTCCAGCAACGCGACGACCAGCCAGATCAGGGCCAGGGGTGTAAGGATCCCGGCGGCCATGCCACCGAGCTCATGCGGCAGCAGGTTGAACAGGTTGGGCCAACCCATCTGGTTCTGGATGTAGTGCAGGGAGACGACGATCCAGCCCGCGGAGGCCAGGACGCCAACGATACTCAGGAAGCGGTATCGAATATAGAACGGCGCCTTCCACATCTCGGGGCCGAGCGGCGCCGTGGACGGCGATGTCGGCCCGCCCTCTCCGCGAGCCGTGCCCTGAGACTCATTCGCGGCCGGAGGATCACCCTCCGTCGAACGCGCTTCATTCTCGAGGGGTAGCTCGACCAAATGGGCTTGCACCGTTCGGGTTTCGAGTTGTGCGTTGGTCACGGGTCCATCCGTCCTCGTCAAAACGCGGGCTGGACAAAAACCTGTGAGAGCCATACTCGGCTGGCCGAGGGAGAGCCTCGATCCCGGACCTCCGCTCCTCAGCCAAGTGATGCGGGAACGCGTCGAGGGGCCTGAGGGGTACGCCCCTCACGCCAACACCTGCACACCCATGAATCACCTGACCTCAGGATCGCTTCCCGGGGCACCGTTCCCAACTTTCTTGCCACAAGCCCGCAAAACACGGACATCAGTCTGGCGCGTCAACCTTACCAATTCCTAAAGGACGCGGAGGGTGCGAAAGGTTTGTGCCAGCTGTCCACAGGCCCTAGCCCGAGGTCGCCACCTCGTTCAGTAGAGATGCTGTCCGCCGGTCACCCAGACTTCCGTGCCGGTGACGTAGCCGGCCTCCGGCGAACAAAGGTAATAGACGGTGGACGCCACGTCCGCCGGTGCCCCCATGCGGTTGAGCGGGATACGCGGAACCAGAACCTCGTATTCGGGCTGAATCATTTCCGTCTCGATTTCGCCCGGTGCCACCGCGTTGACGCGTACCCCAAGCTCCGCGAACTCATGCGCCAACTGACGGGTGAGCGCCGAAAGCGCGGCCTTGGATATCGAATAGGCGGACCCGGCGAAGGGATGGACGTAGTGACCGGCGATGGAGGTGATGTTCACCACCGAGCCGCCGCCCCTGTGGAGCGCGGATGCGAAGCCGCGCGATAGCTTGAGCGCGGCGAAGAAGTTGAGCTCGAACACCTCGCGCCAAGCCGAGATCTCCCCGTTGAGGCACCCCAGCCGCTCCTTGAACGGAGTCTTGGGCGATATACCGGCATTGTTGATGAGAGCGTGCAATGGCCCGTCGCCAATCACCCGATTGGCCTCATCGACGAATCGCGTCAGGCTTTCGGCGTCGCCCAGGTCCGTTGGAACGTGAAGGGTCCAGTGGGGATCGCGCTTGCATTCGAGCGGGACGTCGCCGCGCGAACAGGTGATGATGCGCCAGTCCCGCTCGACGAAACATCTTGCGATGGCATGGCCGATTCCACGGCTCGCGCCGGTGACGATGACTGTCTTGCGTCCCTCCTTCATGGCGCCACGATATCAATTCCGCAACGCCCTGTCTTGCCTCGGCCTCAGTCCGGCCGGGTTCAAGGTGACCGTGCGGGTCACCCTCCACATTCCTGACGCCTTGTGACCGGCATCACAGACATTGGCCGCAATTTGCGGGTATTTTCCTTTCGTGAACGATGTAAATGGTCAGTTTTAAGCATTTCTAATCTCAGGTGGATCGGCCGACATATTCGTTAGAGTGTTCGTCGCAGGAGACTCATTTCGCGTTGATCCTGCAAGTCATTTGCAGGGAGAGGCGTTACGGTTACGGAGGTGGGTAAAGGAAAGGCAAGCTTGAGGCGACAGCCGCTTCTTCGATCGGCGACCGGCGCATCAGGAGCCTGACCTTTTCCACGGGATGGAAAGAAGCGGCCCGCGATTCGCGGGCCGCTCCCGTTTTGGTCAGCCTGCTGAGCGGCTCCGCTATGATGATCTCAGCGGGCCATCACCACCGGTAGCTCGGCAACCTCCAGCACATGACGGGTCACGCCGCCCAGGATCAACTGCCGAACCCGACTCTGCGTGTACGCGCCCATGACCAGCAAATCGGCGCCCATGTCGCCGCAGGCCTTCAGCAGTTCCTCCCCCGCGAACCGTTCGGCGTATTCCAAGGTGCGGATTCGCGCCGTGATGCCGTGCCATGCCAGATAGGCGGCAAACTCCGCCGCCCGGGCCCCCGACGTCCGCTCGCCTTCCACGGTCAAGACGGACACCTCCTCGGCGCGGGAGATGACGTCCATCGCCAGCCGAACGGCGCGCGCCGCCTCGGCACTGCCGTTCCAGGCCACCGCGACCTTACGTCCGAGGGATTGGGGAGGTTCGGGCGGAACCACGAGTACAGGGCGCCCCGTTTCGCGGATGGCCGCGTTCAGGGTCATGCGCGAGGTCACGTCCATCTCCGGTGTCGGACGGGCGATCACAATCAGATCGGCCAGACGGCCACGCTGCGCCGTCACCTCGTCCTCACGTCCGGTTTCCTCGATCCATGTCACCGACGCCCCGTCCGGTCCGGGTGCGGTTTCGGCGATCGGAACGGAATGCCGCCCGCGCAGGTCGTCGAACATGTCCCGGGCCGACTTGGCTCGCCCGGACGCTTCCTTTTCCGCCAGATCGATCATTTCCTCGATCATGGCCCCCGACATCCCTTCCCCGAGCAAAGGCACGGCATTCTTCGAGTCTGCGCGGACGTGCAGAACATCGATATGGGCCGGAAGATCGCAGCCCACGGTGAAGGCGGCATCAAGCACCGGCCAGGCAGCCTCGGTCCCGTCTATGGGGGCGAGAATCGTTCGAATGGGCATCGAATGCGTCTCCTTGACCTCTCCCAAAGCGTTTTGCGGATGTTAGCCCCTTAAGGCGGCCCGGGCCAACTCCGCCGTGCGTTCCCGTGACCCGCCCGTGTCGACGCGCGGCCATGCAATGTCTCCCAGATCGTAGTCCAACTGCCGTCGCACGACGTCCGCCGTGGCATCCGAGACATTGCGCTCTCTTAGAGTCACGCGTTCCGCCATCGCCTCGGAGGGCGCCTCCAGCCAAAGGCCGTTGAATGGCACACCCACCTCGCGCGCGACGGCTTCAACCGCCGATCGCTGTTCCGGCCTGGCAAATACCGCATCGGCAATCACGGTCTGGCCGGCCCGAAGCGCCTCCCGCGCCTCGTCCAGAACCCGCTCGTAGGTTCGCTCGGTCATCTCCGCGGAGTAGCCGTCCGGCCCCAGGCGCGTGAGGGGATCCACGCCCGCAAGGCGCTTCCGGAGCGAATCGCTGCGGGCGATGCGGGCGCCGGGCGCGGCTCCGAGCTCGGGCGCCAAGATCCGCGCGAGGCGCGATTTTCCGGTCCCGGACAATCCACCCACGGCGATCAACCTCGGTTCCGGCACGCGCAGATAGTCACCGGCCATGCCCAGATAAATCCGGGCATCTTCTCCCAGGGTCGCGGCCTCCGCGCCGCCGCCGATTGCCTTCGCGGTTCCGGCGCTCACGAAGGCGCGGATGGTCGCCCGCATCGCCAGGAAGAGGGGAAGCGGACGCAGCCCGTCATTGTCGCCGGTGATGTCGAGATAACGGTTGAGCACGAGATTGCCGAGGGGCCGAAGCCCCCTGCGGTCGAGGTCCATCAGCAGGAAGGCGAGATCGTAAAAGACGTCGATCACGGCGATGAGGTCGCTGAACTCAATGGCGTCGAACAGCGTCGGGCGGCCCTCGGCGAGGAAGATGTTGCGCAAATGCAGATCGCCATGGCAGCGGCGCACCAGTCCCCGCTCCTTCCGCGCCGCAAGAGCCGTCTCATACCGCGAAAACGCGGCCTGGGTGTCTGAAAGGACGCGCTCCACCTCGTCCTCGTCCAGGATTCCGTCGGCACCTTGGCGAAGCGCCACTGCGTTGCTTTCCATCGTGCCCGCGATCCCCTCCCGGCCGCCGAAATCGTCCTGCGGCTCCGCCTTGGCGTGGAAGCCCGCGACCGCGACCGCCAGATCCTCCATCAGATGGCGGTCGAGGCCTCCGCGCTGGGCCACGCGGTCGAGAAGAGTGTCCTCGTCAAACCGCCGCATGTCGACAACCCAGTCCACGACCTCGCCATCGCCGCCGAGCCGCAACCCGCCATCCGGGGCGCGGCGGATCGGATTCGCGCTCACATAGAGATCCGGAGCGGTGCGGCGGTTGAGGGACACCTCCGCCTCGCAGGCTTGGCGCCGCTGTTCAACAGTGGAAAAATCCAGAAAGGGAAGCTTTATCGCCCGCTTCAACTTGAGGACCCGCTTATCACCAATGAAGACGATCGAAATCTGGGTTTCGGTCCGCTTCACGTCCTTGCAGCCGTCCCCGACGGTTGCCGGGCGGGAGAGAAACGCGATAACCTCCTGTTGGTCTTCCGTCTGCATGCTCTCCTCTCCTGCCGAAAGGCGGCGTTCACCCTACACGCATGCGGTCAAGGTGCAAAGAGCCAGCAATCGCGGGGGATACGACGCCTCGGTGGCGGAGCGAACGCTTGAACCGCGCCGCGGGAAATCGGACAGCGATCATCATGGTGGGGAATGGCTCCCAGCAAGAAGCCACTCTGCCGAGACGCGGCGCAAGTTCGCCAAAGGAACATAGGAGACCCATCATGTCATCACATGCAGAGCTGGCGGCAAAGCTGCTTCGCGAAGCGGCGCAATTCTACCGGGCGGTCGGAGAAGGCAACCCGGAGTTGAGCGCGAAACTCGCGGAAAGCGCCAAGGTTTACGAAAGCGTGGCCACGCTGGTGGAGACCGATCCCACCGGCGCGATTACCGGAGCCAAGAAAGACTGACCTCGTATCGGCATTTCCCGAAGCCGGCCTAATCCGCGGGGGCGCCCGGCGTCCCGACCGTCGGGTCGCCGTGGACCCGTCTCTCGCGCATGGTGATGTAAAGGCCGGCGGCGATGATGACGACCACGCCGACCCAGGTCCAGGCGTCGGGAAAGTCGCCGAAAATCACGTAGCCCAACACGGTCGCCATCACGATCTCGGTATAGCCGAAGCCGGCGAGCAGCGATGCCGGAGCATAGTCGACCGCCTTGGCGATCAGCACATGGGCGATGGCCGCGACCCCGCCCATCGCGACGAAAAGGCCGAGATCCGCGAGATTGGGCACGACCCACCCGCCGGGCATGATCAGCGGCATGGCGACGGCGCCGACGACCGCCGCGTATCCGGCCGTGACCAGCGGCGGCGCCGAGCCCGCGACCTTCCGCGTGACGATCAGGAAGAGGGCATAGCAGCTGCCGCCGCAGAGCGCGATCAGCGACCACCATTGGAACACGTCGGTGCCCGGGCGGACGATGATCAGCGTTCCGATCAACCCGAAGAAGACGGCGATCCAGCGCCGAAGCCCCACATGCTCCTTCAGGATCAGCGGCGAGAGCGCGGTCACGACCATGGGGTAGAAGAAGATGAGGGCCACCGTGTTCGCCATCGGCAGGCGCGACAGGGCCCAGAAGAAGAAGAAGGTCGCGCCCACCATGAGGGCGCCGCGCAAGACCTGAAGCCCCGTCTGTTCCGGCCAGAAGGCGCGCGGGCCATAGCGCAGCAGCACGAAGGGCGCGAGCAGGAGCAGGTGAACGATGTACCGCCCCCAGACGATCTCGGCCACCGGATATCGGGCGGTCAGGATTTTGGCGATCGCATCGTTGAAGGGGATCAGCAGCATCGCCAGGACCAGGAGAAGAACTCCCCGGAGGGGGGCGTGTTCGTTGGCCGCGCAAGTGGCCGGGCATGAGGCGTCGGGCATGATGCCAAATCTTTCGGATCAAATGCCGGCCGCGCGATTCGGACGAAGAACGGGATGGCCGGCCCCTCTCCCCTACACCCTTCGCGGCGGCGCATCAATCCTTGCCCGGGCCCCACGGGGTCGTTTCCCTGCCGCTCCCGCGGGGGATCAAGCTTTCCGGCGGCCGGCGCCGATAACCCTTTTTCGCATCGGCACTGCTCGTTATAATATACCGCATATCAAAAAACCGGCGGACCCCGGGAAGGAAACGTGATGATGGGCTCTGGCTCGCTCCTGCGCCAGATGGCGGCGCTCGCCAACGAGCTGATCACCTCGGGCGGAAACGACGACGCGCGATCCCGGCGAATCGACGAGTTTCGCGGGCGAATCGGCGCCCTCAGCCACAAGACCGCGACCGCCGAGCGGTTGAGAAGCCTGCGGGAGGAGCTGTTCACCCTCGACGCGCCCGCCGAGGTCAAACAGGAGCTCTGCCAGGCGCTGCTGAGGAAACGTCACGAGGCCGCCTGATGAGCCGGGGACGCCCCCGCGAGCGGGCGTAGCCCCCCAAAATCTGTCGTCATTTGTTGCCCTTCCATGTCAACATCATGTCGACATGATGTTGACATGCGGCCGACATCGGCATGACCTCGGGACGACATCGGGCGGACGTCCCGCCGACGTCCGGCAGAAACGAACGGGAGGGGCGCGTGAAGGTCTCGCTGATCCAGATGAACGCCACCGACGACAAGGCCGCCAACCTGGCCCGGGCCGAGTCGCTGATCGCCGTGCCGGCTGGCACTGTGGGTCAGAGGGCAGGCTGATTTCTCATACGTGAAGCGATAGCGGCTATCTATCCAAAAGGTTGTCCCCTGGGACGGACGCGGCTACCATTGCTCGTGAAAACAAAACGGGGGGAAACCACTATGTCTGAGCTTCCGGACATCCTGGCCTCGGGCGGACGCGTACGCCTTTTCCCGGTGTTGGCCGACACGTCGAAGGAAGGACGCACGCTCTCGATCTTTCTCGCCTGCTTTTGCGCGGTGCGTGAACTGGGCCAAAGCCTTCTGGCCTCGGTTGGAAAGAAGGCTGGATCGCGAGCACGGATCGAGGCGTATTCGGAAGTCGTTCTGAAGAATTCGAACGGCGAAAACCTGCGCCCGGATGGCCTGATAACCGTTACCAGCGGAAAGACCCGGTGGTCGGCCCTGATCGAGGCAAAGGTGGGCAACTCGGATATCGATGATAGCCAAGTCGAAGCCTATGCAAGGCAGGCCAAGGCCGCCGGCATCGATGCGGTCATAACGATTTCCAACCAGTTCGTCGCAACGCCCCTACATCCGGTTGTGAGCCTCCCCAAAACCATTTCGAAACGCGTTGGCGTCTACCACTGGTCGTGGATGTACATTCTTACGGTCGGCACGCTGCTATCCTCCTCGGAGGACGTCGTAGACGGCGACCAGAGGTACATGTTGCGGGAGTTTCTCCGCTTTTTCCGTCACCCCAGTTCGGGGGTCTCCCGCTTCGATCGGATGAACACCGAGTGGAAGCAGGTGGTTGCCAACGTGAAAGCCGGAGCCGTTCTCGCCAAATCGTCGGACGAAGTCGAGAACACCATAGCCAGCTGGCACCAGGAAGTGCGCGACCTGTGCCTTGTATTGAGCAGGAAAATCGGCCGGGAGGTCGCGATTGGACTGTCCCGCGCCCATGCCTCGGACCCGCTCAAACGTCTGAAGGATGATTGCGAAAGCCTGGCAAAGACCAACTCCCTGACTTGCCGCTTGGACGTTCCGAACGCGGCGGCGCCCTTGTGGGTCGGCGCGGACCTCCGCGCCCAATCCATTTGTGTGTCAATGAAGCTTCAGGCACCGGCCGATATCAAAACGACGAGGGGCAGACTTAACTGGCTGTTACGACAGCTGTCCAAAACCGAACAAACCAATATTTACGTGCGCGCGTATTGGCCAAGAAGGTCTCAGCCCACACAAGGGTCGCTGACCGAACTGCGAGACAACCCCTCCTGCGTGGCGCCCGACAACAAGGCGGGGATGGTTCCCCAGTCATTTGAAGTCCTGTTGGTCCGCGATCTGGGAGGCAAATTCGCGGGGAGCCGTGTCTTCATAGACGCGCTTGAGGCAGTCGTTCCCGAGTTTTATGAGCAGGTGGGCCAGCGCCTGAAGGCTTGGCAGCCATCGGCGCCGAAAATCACGAAAAAACCCACGGACGAAACCGAAAGTTCCGAAGCCAGAGCCGTGGACATGATTGCTTCAACTGTCGCGGATGTCGCGGAGTAGAGTTTGTCCAAGTTTGGGTAGGGTGGATGTCGAATAGCGTTGTCCTCACCTCTCCTTGTGGCCCCTAAGTCACGCCCTCGTCCGTAGGCACCGGCCACTCGCAGATCGTCGACCCCTGGGGCCATGTGGTGGCCAAGGCGTCGGACAGCGACGAGTTTTTTACCGCGCGCCTCGACCTCGGATACATGAAACGCGTCCGCGCCCAGATCCCCGTCGCGGAGCATAAGGTGCTGTAGGGGGGTAACGGCCGAGCTTTTCAACGCTGTGATTGCCCCGCCCTTAGCCCGTCGGCGCGATGAACGGCTTGCGGAGTTGGTCGCTCGCTTGGGTTTACTTGAGAAAGAGACTGAGGTCATCGCCAAGCCGTCCCTTCCATAGCTTCTCGCGCCGCAAAGACATCCAGTTGAGCGACCGTTTGGCCGGCGGTTATTGCTTTGGGACGCGAATGTAAAGCTCTGGCCCTCAGCCATGGGATGGCTGACATCGATCACGCCGGGTGGTAGTGAGAAAAGGCCAATCAGGTTTGGTGCTGGTGTGACGAGGAATAGACAGTTTTGGTTTAGGACGTGGCTCCCGGCGGTACTAGGGCCATTCGGGCTTTCGGAGGCTGGGAGAGTACTCACCGATAAGCTGGACGCCCAAGCCCAAGCCAAGGCTCTGTTTCGACCGATTTCGGATACACAACGCAAAGTCTATTCCGATGCCTCGCTATTGCATCCTGAGTGCTCGCCTGTTCCTTTCGGCCACCGAGCGGTGGAGGAGAAGGTGTTGCGTGACTGGTGCTACGACGATTCGTCGGGTTGGGTACGATGGAAGCTGATTACGGGCGATACAGGGCGAGGCAAGACCCGGCTGGTCATGCGGCTCCTCGAAGTCCTCAAAGACGAGGGCGGGAGACCTTGGAACGTTGGTTTTCTGGACCTTTCAAAGCTTCGCTTCAATCCGGAAACACTTCTGTATTTCGATGTTCTACCGGGCGACTTCGTTTTCGTCGTCGACTATGCCGAGCGATTTGAGCCGGAGGTGCGGGCGGTCATGAAAGCGTCGCTTGCCCTTGGGGACGGAAATCCAGAGCGCCGCGTACGGGTCGTGTTTATCTCACGGCGGCGGTCGGACCTCTGGGACAGGATTGCCGAAAGCGACATGGACATCGGCGGTTTCATGTCGCAAGGGCTATCGGAATTTGAGCCGTCGCCCCTTGGACAAGATCAGGCAACGCGCGAAGCCGCTTTTGATGACGCGTACGCAGCATTTGCCGAGCACTTCCGCGAAGAGCGCGATCTAAAGCAAAGACCCGACCTAAATCAGCAGGGATTTGACGAAGCTATACTTATACATCTTGCGGCGCTTTCTGTTTACCTCGGTGAAGTCAGTGCGCGCGATGTTTCCGAGGACGCCTTGCTTGAATGGATTCTTGTGCGTGAGAAGCGACATTGGGACGAATTGGTTGAATCTCGGACAGGGATGAAGGTACTGAAGCAAGCTCCCATCCAGCAGGCAGCAGCCTATCTTACGTTGGTTTCACTTGGAGAGGGCATCCGAAGCCGCGACAAAGCCGTCGAGAGCCTCAAGCGTTGTCCGTTGCTCGATGGGGTGGATCCCGCAACGCTTGCCGTAATCTCGGGAATCTTTCATGACCTCTATCCTGGACCAGGGTGGGTGAACGGCGTGACGCCGGACCTTGTTGGGGCATACTTCTTGAGCATTATCGACGACGATTTTATCGAGCACTTGTATGAGCGGCTTGAACCAAGTTGAGGCGACCAACGGCCTCACGAAGCTGAACTGGGTCGCGCAGCGATGGCCGGATAGAGGACGATCCAAAGTCGAACGAGCGATTAGCGCCAATCCAAGTCGGGTGCTTCCGCTTACGCTGCGCGTGGCGATCGAGTCAGGGGATCCGATCGGACAAATCGCCGCGGAGTGGTTGGAAGCCCATCCTGACGAGCACCTTGCCCGACTCCTCGAGCCGGACATACCCTACCTCACAACGGCTCTTCGAGAAATGGGAGCAGTCGTCGCGTCGATCCTTTATGAGGCGGTGACATACATCGAAGAGGAAGGAAGTGAAGCCGAGGAGCGCGCGAGGCTCGCAAACAATCTTGCCGTGCGGCTCTCCGCTCTCGGCCGCCGCGAGGACGCCCTGGCGGCAATCGAGGAAGCGGTGGAGATCAGGCGCGCCCTGGCCGACACCGGCCCCGATGTCTTCCGTTCCTACCTCGCCCAGTCGCTCAACAACCTAGCGGCTAACCTAGCCGCTCTCGGCCGCCGCGAGGACGCCCTGGGGGCAGTCGAGGAAGCGGTTGAGATCAGTCGTGCCCTCGCCGCCGCCCGCCCAGACGCCTTCCGCCCCGACTTGGCCAATTCCCTCAACAATCTGTCGAACAGCTTGGCCGATCTCGGCCGCCGCGAGGACGCTTTCGCGGCAATCAAGGAAGCGTTGGAGATTAGGCGCGCCCTCGCCGCCGCCCGCCCCGATGTCTTCCGTTCCCACCTCGCCCAGTCTCTAAGCAACTTGTCGAATCGCTTCGCCGATCTCGGCCGCCGCGAAAACGCTCTTGCGGCAATCGAGGAAGCGGTGGAGATCAGGCGCGCCCTGGCTGCCGCCCGCCCCGACGCCTTTCGGCCCGACCTCGCCGAGTCCTTCAACACCCTGTCAGCTCGCCTAGCCGATCTCGGTCGCCGTGAAGACGCTCTCGCGGCAATCAAGGAAGCGGTGGAGATCAGGCGCGCCCTGGCTGCCGCCCGCCCCGACGCCTTCCGGCCCGACCTCGCCCAGTCCCTCGGCAATCTCTCGAACGGCCTAGCCGATCTCGGCCGCCGCGAGGACGCCCTGGCGGCGATCGAAGAAGCGGTGGAAATCCACCGCGCGCTCGCCGACGCCCGTCCCGACGCCTTCCAACCCAATTTGGCCGGGTCACTCAACAACCTGTCGGCTCGCCTGGACGCTCTCGACCGCCGCGAGGACGCCCTGGCGGCAATCGAAGAAGCGGTGGAGATCAAGCGCGACCTCGCTGCCTCCCGCCCTGATGCCTACCGCCCCGACCTCGCCTTTTCCCTTCACAACCTGTCGGTTAACCTGGGCGCTCTCGGCCGCCGCGAGGATGCCCTGGTGGCAATCGAGGAAGCGTTGGAGATCAGGCGCGTCCTGGCCACCGCCAGCCCCGACGCCTTCCGGCCCGACTTCGCCCTGTCCCTCATCATCCTGTCGAACTGCCTGGCCGATCTCGGCCGCCGCGAGGACGCCGTGGCGGCAATCGAAGAAGCGGTGGAAATCCACCGCGCGCTCGCCGACGCCCGCCCCGACGCCTTCCGGCCAGATCTCGCCTCGTCGCTCAACAACCTGTCGAATCGCCTCTGCGAACTCGGTCGGCACGAGAACGCCCTGGCGGCAATCGAGGAAGCGGTGGAGATCAGGCGCAGCCTCGCCGCCGCCCACCCCGACGTCTTCCGGCCCTACTTCGCACAATCCCTCAGCAACCTGTCGAACTGCCTGGGCGCTCTGGGCCGGCGCGAGGACGCATTAGCGGCGATCGAAGGAGCGTTGGAAATCCATCGCGCGCTTACCGCCACTCGCCTCGACGCATTCCAGCCCGAGCTTGCCCTGTCCCTCAACAATCTGTCGAACTGCCTAGCTGCTCTCGACCGCCGTGAGGACGCCCTGGCGGCAATCGAGGAAGCGGTGAAGATCAGGCGCGCCCTCGCCGCCGATCGCCCGGATGCTTTTGCGTCCGCCTTGGCGATGTCGTTCGGTGCGCGAGGTGCAATTCTACGGACAATGGGTCGGCACTTGGATGCAGCCGAGAGCTTCTGCGACGGGCTTTTGGTTATATCGCCTCCGTTTCTTGCTCTTCCTCAGGCATTCGCCCAACTCACCTGTAAGTTGTTGCGCAACTATATCCGAAGCTGCAGCGATGCCGGGATTGAGCCAGACGAACAAAGGCTTACCCCCATAATCCGAAAACTCGAAGAGATCGGTGCCATCGAACGATCACCAGAAGACCGATCGTAGCTCTAGGCGAACTATCAGCATTACACCTTGAACATCTACACGGGCGTGCTGGCGGACATTGCCGGCGCCACAAGCGAATGGGTGGCGCTCCAGCTCTCTGACACACAGGGAATTTGGTGGGAGACGGCGACGGGCACTGCACCGCCCGCCTCGATTTCGAAACCGTGAAACGCGTCCGCGCGCAGATCCCCGTGGCGGAGCACAAGGTGTTGTAGGGGGGGCCCCCTACCCGCCGCCCTGCCCCCGCCGGATCACCTGGCCATGGCCGTCGGCGGCGGCTTGGCCGTTCTCGAAGGCCAGGGCGCCGTTGACCAGCACGCGCTCGATGCCGATCGAAAGCCGCGTCGGGTCGGCAAAGGTCGCGGCATCGGCGACCCGGTGGGGATCGAACAGGACGATGTCGGCGAAATTGCCGGGGCGGATCTCGCCGCGGTCCGCGAGCCCGAAGGTGGCGGCCGAAAGCCCGCTCATCTTGCGTACCGCGACCTCCAGGGGGAACAGCCCGACATCGCGGCTGTAATGCCCGAGGACACGGGGGAACGTGCCCCAGAGCCGGGGATGGGGATGCTCGTCGTGGGGCAGGCCGTCCGAGCCGATCATGGT
Source organism: Rhodospirillales bacterium (assembly GCA_028281785.1). Lineage (GTDB taxonomy): Bacteria > Pseudomonadota > Alphaproteobacteria > Rhodospirillales > Shumkoniaceae > JANQJG01. The sequence goes on along the minus strand of JANQJG010000165.1, from coordinate 17,889 downwards.
TTGCGGATAGGCGAGGATGCGCCGCAGGTCCGCCTCGTCCATCTGGAAGTAGACGGCTCCCGCCGGGTGCAGGCGTTCGGCGGCCTCCCGCAGGTCGCAGCCCCACTCCCCGGCGATGTCCGCGAGATCGCGGCCGGTGGCCTCGGGATGCGGCTCGGACCAAGTCACCATCACGCGTATCTGCTCGTCCACCCAATCGGGATCGAGCACGGTCGAGCCGGCGGTATAGGGATAGGCGTCGAGGCCGACAGCCTGGCCCTGCCGCGCCCGCTCGATGGCCTGGAGGGATTGGACGCTCTTGCCGAAGTTCTGCGGGCGGCAGACCTTGTGGTGGGAGATGACCAGCGGCGCGCCGGCTTCGGCGGCGGTTTCGAAGGATTCCCGCATGGACTCCAGCAGCCTGTCGTCCTCGTTCCGCATATGGGTGACATAGAGGCCGCCGGTTTCGGCCAACACGCCGGCGATCGCGGCCACTTCCTCTTTCGGCGCCGCGGCGCTCGGCTTGTAGAAGAGGCCGGAGCTCATGCCGATGGCGCCGGCGCCCATGGCGGCCCTGAGACCCGCCCGCATGGCGTCGATTTCCGCCGCCGTCGCCGCGCGGCCGAGCTGCCCGTTCATGGTGCACAGACGAAGGGTGCCGTGACCGACCAGGGCGGCGACATTGACGTTCGGGCGGGCGGCCTCGACCGCGCCCAGATAGGCCGCCATGTCGCCGAAGCGATAGGCGGAGCGGCCGCCGAGCAGGTTGTGCGGCGGCGGCGGATCGATGTCGGTGATCGGCGCGAGGGAAACGCCGCAATTGCCGACGATCACGGTGGTCACGCCCTGGCTGACCTTGGCGGTCATGCGCGGGTCGGCCAGGACGGCGTTGTCGTCATGGGTGTGGACGTCGATGAAGCCAGGCGCGACGACCAGGCCGCGGGCGTCGATTTCGTGCCGTGCCGTCGCCCCCGCCGGCAGATCCGGATCGCCCAGCGCGGCGATCCGCCGGCCGGACAGGGCGATATCGGCGCGCCGGGGCGGACCGCCCGTCCCGTCGATCAAGGTTCCCCCGAGGATGACGGTGTCGAATTCGGCTGCTTTGCTCACCACGCACCCACCTTTTTTCAAGTACCCGTTTTCAAGTAGCCGACCCGGAACCGGTCAGATCGTAAAATCCGTCAACGCCTCTCACCGACGATGCTCCGGGATGCCCGGTCACTAGAGCTTTTCAGGATTGATCCCGATCATGTGAAAAGCTCCAACATATGGATTTTAAGCAAATACGTCGTCGCGGATTAAACCAATCCGCTCGGGATTTGCTCTAGACATACCCCAACAGCCTCGGCAGGAAGAGGACCATGCCCTCGAAATAGGTGACGACAAAGAGAACGGCCACCTCGGCGAGAACGAAGGGAAGGATCTCCCTGACGATGGGCTTCAGCTGAATCCGCGCGATCCCCGACGCCACGAACAGGCAGGCGCCCAGGGGCGGCGTAATCAACCCGATATTCAGGTTCGTCACCATGATAATCCCGAAATGAAGCGGGTCCACGCCGGCGTGAATCGCCAAGGGCGCCATGATGGAGGCGAGCATGATCAACGCGGCGGTGATGTCCATGAACATTCCGACGACCAGCAGGACCACATTGATCAGAAAAAGCAGAAGATACTTGTTTTCCGTGATACTCAAGATCGCCTGCGCGATCTGATCGGGGATCTTTTCGCTGGCCATCAGCCAGCTGAGAATGCCGGCGCAGGACAGGATCAAAAGGATCATCCCCATGGACAGGACCGTCTCTTCCAGGGATTTCCAGAGGTCCTTGAAGGAAAGCCTTCTGAAGATAAAGCCAATGAAAATCGCATAGAGAACGGCCACGCCGGCGGCCTCGGTCGGAGTGAATATTCCACCAAGGATGCCGCCAAGAATGATGACGGGCATCATCAGCGCGGGCAGGCTTCTCACAAAGTTATAACCAAGCTCGTTGACCGAAAAGTCTTCCTGTTTCGGGTAATCGCGCTTCCTCGCGATGACGTAGGTGACACCCATCAACGTGACGCCAAACAACAGCCCCGGGAAAATACCGGCGACGAAAAGGCCCGCGATGGATACATTCATCAGCGAGCCGTAGATCACCATGATGATGCTGGGCGGAATAATCGGCCCGATGACCGACGAGGCGGCGGTGACGGCGGCGCTGAACCCCCTGGAGTAGCCCGCCTTTTTCATCGCCGGGATCAGGACCGACCCCAGCGCGGCGGTGTCCGCCACGGCCGATCCCGTAAGGCCCGCGAACAGGATGCTGCCGACGATGTTCACATGGGCCAGCCCGCCCCTTACCCAGCCAATGCAGGATTCCGCGAAGCGGACCAAGGCGTTGGTTATGCCGGTCCGGTTCATGATCGAGCCGGCCAGCATGAAGAACGGCATGGCCATGATCACGAAGCTGTTGACCCCGCTGAACATGCGCTGGGGAAGGATCTCCAGCATGAAGGTCATGTCCAGCTTGTAGAGCAGGGCGAGCCCGGTAATGCCCAGCGAAAAGCTGATGGGAAAGCCGAGGATGATAAGGCCCAGAAGGACCAGCACGACGAACAGGGCCGAGCTCATTGCCCGCGTTGTCCCGGAACGTTCACGCCCTTGACGATAAGGGTAAGAATTTGCTGCAGCAATATGAGGGCGCAACCCACGGGAGGCGCCAAGTAGGGGAGAGTGAGGGTAATGCCAAGCGAGTTGGTGAACCTTTTGCTTCCCGATTCAAAGGCGTAGTTGAAGCCTTTGTAGATCACGACGATCAGGAACACGGCGATGACGATTTCAATGAGCCAGCCCAGGAAGATTCTGACATTTTTCGGGAGGTTGGCGACAAAAACGTCGATGGCGGGGTGCCCTCTTTTCTTGTAGATCACGCTCGCGCATAGCAGCCCCATCCAGATCATGCTGTATACGGACAGTTCCTCAACCCACTGAAACGACTCCTGCACGACGTATCGGAAAAACACGTTGACGTTGACGACAATAACCATGTTGACGGCGAGCACCACGGACACGGCGATTGTCATGAACTCGAGCCAATCGCTGACTTTCTCCGCGGCTTTTCGCAGGCTTTTCATGTATTGCCGCCAACGCCCAATTTCGGTGATTCCGAGTTTCTTCCGTGATCTTACTCGTAGACGCGCCGCTTGGCGGCATCGGCGGCGGCGAGGATTTCCTCAACCCATTCGCTGCCGAATTTCTTGGAATAAACCTCCTTCAGGGCCTGTTCCGTCTTGCCGCGGTAGGCCGCTTTCTGGTCGACGGTCAAAGGCACGATCGTCATCCCTTTTTCGGCGAGGAAACTCAGCCCGCTGGCCTCGGTCAAAGTGGTGATGCCGTAGTTGACGCTTCGCGCCTGCTTGGCGGCCTCGTAAAGAACCCGCTGCTCGTTGGAATCCAGCTCCTGGAAGAACTTCTCGCTCACGGCGATGTACATCGGCCCGTAGAGATGCTCGGTGAGGGTGAGATAGTCCTGAACCTCGTAGATCTTGAAGGAGACGACGGCGCTGATCGGGTTGAAATGGCCGTCGATCACGCCCGTCTGCATGGAGGTGTACACTTCCGCGAAGGGCATCGGCGTGGGCGAGGCCCCGAGCTCCTTGAGGAAGGCGATATAGCCGTCATGGGCGAGGGTTCTGATCTTCAGCCCGGCGATATCCTTGGGATCGGGAATGGGCCGCTTGTTGGTGGTGAAGGCGAGGAGGCCGCCGACTTCCCCGACATCGAGGATCCTGACGCCCACCTCGTCCAGAATCATCTTCCGATACTTTTCGCCGAATTCCCCCTGAAACATCTCGCGGGCCACGTTGATGTCGTCATACAGATAGGGGATGGCGAAGCTGGAGAGTTTGGGCATCCATCTGGTCAGCACGCCTTCCGTCGGCAGCCCCATCTGAATCCGGTTCTCAATCATCGATTCCACGACTTCCTCGGCGGTGCCCAGCACCCCGCCGGGATAAAGCTTCACTTCAATCTTGCCGCCGGACTTGGTTTCCACGACGGACTTGAAGGCAAAAGCGGTGGCGTGTTCGTAGTCGGTCTGGAGATTGGTGCCGCCGTAATAGGCGAACCTGATGGTGTGCTCCGGTTTTGTATCGGCAAGGGCCGCGTGGAATGGCAAAGCCGAACATGCCAGAGTAAAAACCGCCCCGAGCACTCCAAAGACTTCTTTTGTTTGAGATAGCATCGCGTGAAACTCCATGTTTAGAGGTTGTGCCATGCACCCGGTTGCTTGCGTGCATGTGTCCGTCGTCAAAAAAGAGTCCGGCCAATGACAGACGGTGGCCGTCGAGATTGAATCGTTCCCAAATCGCCGTTAACGCTGCTCTCCTTTTCGCCAAAACGTTCATGCCGGGCGCTGGCGCCCGGAAAGGCCGCCGTCCGCCCCGTTACAACAAAGGGGTTTGACCGGACTCGCCCTCGGTGAAGAAGGACGGGAAACGCGCCCGCAGCTTTTCGATCTGGCCGACGCTGACATTGATGTGCTTTTGCATCTGTTTTCGCGCGCCCTCCGCGTCGTTACGACAGATGCAGTCCGCGATGCGCCGATGCTGGGAGACCCAGATTCTGGGGCCGTCCAGCTCGAACAGCTCAAGCGTACGCAGGCGTGCCAGGGTTCCGCGGACACCGCTGATGTATTTCCACACCCCCGGCAAACCGCTCAACCTGGCAATCGTATGATGGAATTCGTTATCCAAGTCCCAAACGCGGTTCAGGTCCTTGATTCGCGCCGCGGCCTCCTGCATTTCGGCCAGCGCCTTGAGTCCGTGCGCGTCCGCCGGAGCGGCATGCGCCGCGGCGCGCGCCGCAAGGTCGGGCTCAAGGGCCTGGCGGACATAGATCGCTTCCATCAGGACGGTCACGTCGAGCCTCGACACAAAGGTCCCCACCTGTGGAATGACCTCGACCAGCCCCTCGTCGGCCAGCCGGATGAAGGCTTCCCTGACCGGCCCCCGGCTGACGCCGAGCGCCGCGGACACCTCCGGCTCGGAGATCGACCGACCGGGCGGAATGTCCAGCTGACGAATGCCTCGATGCAGAAGCTCGTATACTTGCGGACGAATGGGCAGGCCGTTCTTCAGCATCCGGGACGTCAAGGACAGGCCGGGTTTTTCCGGGGGCGAGAGCTTGCTCGTCTCATGCATGAACGGTCGGGTTCCCTATCTATTCCGGAGACCGTGGCGCCGGTTCCCGCCACGTCCCCGGCATGCGAGCGCACGGGCGCGACATGCGGGTCTGTCTTTCAGGTTCCGCTACGTGACCACATGTTCCAATGCCTCGAGCGACGGTTCGACAACCGGCAGCTTGTCGGTGTCGACGAATCGCGAGATGCCAACCGAATCCTTGAATCCGCAACCGGTCACGATGCACACGGCCCGGTCCCCACGGGAAAACCCGTGGGTACGCGCGTACTGACGCAGGCCGGCAAGGCCGACGGCTCCGGTCGGTTCGGCGAGGACGCCCCAGGACCCGGCGAGGCTTTCCATCGCCTCGATAATCTGTTGGTCGGAAACGCTCAGAACGGCGCCGCCCGATTGCCGCGCCGCCCGCAGCGAAAGGACGCCATCGAACTCGTATCCCTTCAGTTCGTCGGCGATGCCCGTGGCGATGGTGTCGGAATGCGCCCACGCCTCCACATGTTCCGTGCCCTTCTCGTAGGCGGCGGCGATGGGGGCGCATCCCCGCGCCTGAACCCCGATCATCCGCGGCGGCTCGTCAAGCAGACCCCAGCGCGCCAGATCCTGAAAGCCGCGATAGCAACCGGTCAGCAAGGGACCCGAGCCAATGGGGACGAAAACATGGGTCGGGGGGCGGAAATCCATATCCCTCAGCAGCTCGTAGGCCACCGTCTTGTCCCCCTCGAGCCCGAAGGGGTTTCGGTAGGTCGTCGTCGCGCAAAGCCAATCGTGTTTCGCGCACAGGTCGTTGGCGACGGAAAGTGAATCGCTGCAGGTTCCGGCTATCTGGACGACCTGCGCGCCGAACGCCTTGATCGCCAGAAGCTTTTCCCGCGATGTCGTTTGCGGAACGACGACGACCGCGTCGATGCCGGCCCGCGCGGCATAGGCCGACATGGCCACGCCGGCATTTCCGGACGACCCCGTGACCACCCTTTCCACGCCGTGCTGTCTGGCCATGCTGAGGATGACGGAAAGCGGGCGATCCTTGAACGCGCCGGTCGGGTTGAGCGTTTCGTTCTTCAGGAAGACCTCGGCCCCCTTCCCGTCGCCATCGCCCGACGACGCCTCCAGAAGCGGCGTTCCACCCTCTCCCAGCTCGACGATCGCGTCGCTTCGGTCCAGGGGCAGAAAGTCGAAAAAGTCCCACATGCGGCGCGCGGAAATCAGGATCTCCCGCGCGGCGGATGAAGAAAACCCGTCGGGCGCATAGGCCACACCCAGCGGCCACCCGCATCGGTCGCACTCGTAGGAGAAGACACCCAATCCATGCGTGTGTCCGCAATCCAGGCAAACAAGGCCCGACGCTTGCATTTTGTTTTTCGCCACAGGTTCCGATCCCGGCCGGGCGGCTCCGAAAAAGGTGGTGAACGCCCGTCTCGCGCTGTTCTTGTCAACTTGTTGACTAGTTTGCTAGATTAACCAGGCGATGTCAACTCGGCAAAGCTGGCCGGGGCCGGCGCAGAACATCACGGTGCCGGCGGCCTCAATCGGCCCGGTGGGTTGGGTTTCGGTGGGCGCCTGCGGCGTCAGGCGGCTCAACGGCATGACGACCGCCATCGCGCCGCGCCCGCCGCCTGCCCGGGACGCAAAATCGCTTCGGCGCAAGCGAGTACACCTCATGACAGAACGCCCTAACATCGAAGCGTTCTAAAATGACTCATAATTGACTCAGCCGCCGGATGCGCGCCGAGATCGCGGAGTTCGGCGCCACGCCTGGGTTTGCGCGGGTCCGGGCGCCGTCGCCGGTCGGCGGCCCGCCACATAAAGTTCACAAGCTCGGCGGCGCCAACGGATGGTAGCTTGAGCCCGTCAAATCGGTCGCCGTCTTGGCCAGCGGGACCGAAAATCCGGGAAATGAACAAGGGATTGTGGACGCGACATCAGCGCGCGACCAATAGTTGAGGTGCGACTCCATGGCTCCGGAACGATCGGAAAAAACCGACAAGGCGGCGACGGTCATCTATATCGGCGGATGGGGACGCTCCGGCTCCACCCTCCTCTGCCGGGCCCTCGGCCAGCTCGACGGCTGGATCGCCGTCGGCGAGATCCGGTCGGTCTGGCAGGACGGCATCCTGGGCAACTACACCTGCGGCTGCTCGGCCCCCTTTCACGAATGCGGCTTCTGGAGGGCCGTCTTCGACCTCGCCTTCGACGGCATGCACGCGGATCAGGCCGAGCATATGATCCGGGCGCAGGCGCTGATGCCGACCTGGCGATTGCTGACGATGCCGGAAAGAGTTTTGCGACGCCGTCTGTCCGGCCGGATGACGGACTACGTGGCCGCGCTGGAGCGCCTGTATCGCGCCATCGCCGAGGTTTCCGGGGCCAGCGTGATCGTCGACAGCTCCAAATATCCGGCCTATGCCTACGCCCTGGACGCCGCCCGGGAGATCGACCTGAACCTCTGCCATCTGGTCCGCGACCCCCGGGCCTGCACCTTCTCCTGGACGCGGCGGCGCAAGACGCAACCCTTCGGCAAGATGAAATCCATCGGCCCGGTTCAGAACAGCCTGCACTGGAACCAGCGAAACCGGGTGCTGCGGTCGATCTGGGGCCGGAGGTCCCGCCAGTACGCCCTGCTGCGCTATGAGGATTTCGTCAGCCATCCGAGCGAGGGCATTCGATCCGTCCGCTCCCTGGCCGAGGACGCCCTCGCCGCCCCCGGTTTTCTGAGCGACAAGGACATCACGCTCGGCCCGAGCCATATGGTGGCGGGCAACCCCAACCGCTTCGAGACCGGCCGCATTACCGTGCGGGAGGATCGGGAATGGATCACCGGGCTGCCCGCCCGCGACCAGGCGATGGTGAGGCTGTTCTGCTTTCCCGGCATGCGGATGTACGGCTATGCGTGAGGGCCGGTGGCGCCGCCGGCCCCGTGGGACTCCTCAAACAGGCTCTTACGCGTTCCAGATCCGCTGAAGCGGCCCTTCGGAGCCGTAAACCGGGTCGAGGTCCGGCACCGGCACCCTGGATATGTTTGCCACCGCCCGGTCATGCTCCGCCGGATCGCCCCAGAGCGTGTCGAAACGCATGCCGCCGGGATAGGCGCCGATCACCAGCAGGTCGCCCGAGGACTCTTCGCGTTTGTGGCCGGTTCCGGCGGGTAGGATGGCGACGTCCCCGGCGCCCAGCTCGACCGTTTTTCCTTCCGGCCCACCGAAGGTGACCCGGGCCCGGCCGCGCACGATGCCCAGCACCTCATGCGCCGTGGAATGGAAATGATGCGACCCGTAGATGCCGTTGCGCCAACCGCCGCCCCAGCCATTGGCGGCAAACAGCCTCTCGCAGGCGCCCGCCGAGACCGCATCCGGCCTCAAGACACCGCAATACAGCAATAGGGGAAGTCGCGGATTGTTGGGGATGTGGCCGTCATCCGCAAAGGACAACTCATCGAAGTCGAGCTTTGCCAGTTCGATCGGCATGCCGCCCCCTCCAATTCCCGCTTCAACGGGATATGGGTGGCGAGGTCCGGGAATCAAAGCTACGCCCCGACGGAATCCGAAGAAGACCGACCGCTTCTTTGCTCGGCATTGTATCGCCGGCGCAACAGGGCCCAGGCGGCGGCAAAGAACGCCGACAGGGCAATCGCAGCAATGATCGCCGGTGTCGGGTCGTCGATCGTGCTTCGGGAACCGGCATAGGTGGCGATCAGGGCATAGGGGATGGTGCCCAACAGAAACGAGAGGATGAACGTCAAAAAACGCATCCGGGTTGCCCCCGCCAGACAGCAGCTGACTTCCGGAAGTATGGGCAGGGCCCGGCATATGACCAGAACAATGCCGCCATATCTTGCAAACAGCCGTTCCATCTCGGCCCGCTTTTCGGCGTCCTTGTGAATCCGGTTCAACAGTCCCGGTCCATAGACATAGGTGATGACGTATCCGGTTATGCCGGCCGCGAGCAGACCCGTTGCGCTGGCGAGAAAACCCAGCGGGAACCCCAGGAAGTATCCGGACAGCATGGTGACCGTCAACGTCGGGACCGCAATGAACAGGTCGGAAATCAACAGGAGAACCACGATGGCGGCGCCATACAGGGGAGCGATTTCATGGGCCGCGGTCAGGAAGGCCTCGATATCGTCGATGGTCAGAATCCCCGTTGCCTTGATAACGAGAAACGTACTGGCAAAGACAAACGCAAGCCCGGCCGCCGTCGCGATCAGCTGCCTCATGATGACCTCATGGATAGACGACGGCGATGGAGAGGTTTCCTCCACTCGGCCAGGTGGTTTTGGCGTCCGCAAAGGTCGGCGGAAACAGCTCCATCTTCGCACCGGCGGAAAACCCGAACCCCTCGGCGGGGAATATGCCCGTCCAGTTCTTGGTGACCGTGCCGGTGCCGTCCTCGTCGTGATGGACCTTGATCGCAAACGGTACGTCCGCGGGGACCTCGATGGCAAATTCCAGGGAGTCTCCGGCCACCGGCCGGACATAGGATCTCACGGATTTTTCTTGTTTTATGGGGAACCCGTCCCGCAGGAAGACGAACACTTGAATCTGGCCGCCGCGCGCGGCCTCGATCCCCGTAACCCGCAGAACCATCGACTGCCAGTCTTCCGCCCGCGCTTCATTGCCCGCCGACAGGACCATTGCGGTCGTCACGACGGCATAGCTGGCGATCCGATACAGGATGGGAGCCTTCATCAATACCTCTTCATCATTCTTTTGACGATGCCGGGTGCGACGCGCATCAGCGGCAACAGGAAGCGCGCCTTGCCGACATAGATCTCGTCTCGACCCGCTTCGATGCCCTCGATGATGGCCGTCGCGGCATCCTTGGCGCTCAGCTTTCCGCTGCCGCGCCCATGTGTCATGGGCGTATCGACAAGCGGCAGGATGACTTCCGTCACCGCCACCGGTGTTTTTTCCAACTGGTAACGGAGACTTTGAGAAACGCTGTGAATGGCCGCCTTGGTGGCGCAGTAAACCGCCGAGCCTGTCTTCGGATAAAAGGCCAGACCGGAGGATATATTGACGATCCTTGCCTGGCTTTGGCGGGGCAGTACGCTCGACAAAAACAGCGAAGTAATCGACAACGGTGCCGTCAAATTGGTCGTGATTTCCACATCGATGCCGCTGTACTCAAAGTCGTCGGCGATAAAGGTCGGCGTGAACTGAACCGCCGCGTTGTTGATCAACAGCGAAATGTCCGGGTGCCGGGCGGTGATTTGATCCATCGCCTCCTCGACCTGACCGCGCCGCGACAGATCGCATGGATAGGCGGTGACGGTATCGAAGCACTTTTCCAGATCGTCGAGCTTTGTCCGGGAACGTCCCATCACGACGGTCCGGTTGCCTTTTTCGTGAAGCTCCTGGACCAGCATCAATCCAATGCCGGACGTACCGCCGGTCAGTAGAACTGTTTTGTTTGTTAGCCTCACTGCGATAAACCCATGGATGTACCCGCCGGTACTAAGCTGCCGAGGGGCGCCTCGGCATTAACCCGAGTTTATGAATGAGCTTTTTTTCGTTCGAAGATTTCTGGAAGTCCCTGTGCGGCCATGAAGGGCTGATCGACAGCTGCCGGGCCGTGCACTGCAATAAGGGCGGAGACATCTTCCGCCAGGGGGAAACCCGGTCGGAAGTGTTCGTCATGACACAAGGGCTAGTGAAACTCCACTATGTCACACTGGAGGGAAAAGAGCGGATCAAGTCGTTCATCATGGATCGGGGCCTGTTCGGTTCCCGGATGTCGCAGTCGCTTGGCCGGCCCAGTTCCTTTTCGGCAACATGCCTTGAGGATAGCGTCGTCTATCCTTTGCCCTATAAGGTGTTTGAGTCGGCCTGTGTGAGCGATCCGGATTTGTCGGCAATGGCTTTTCAGTTTTTCCAGTGGTTGGGCCTGAGAAAGGAGCTCCGCGAATACGAACTGCTGTGTTTGTCGGCGGAAGAACGGTACATGCGTTTCCTCGACGGCAATCCGGTTCTTTGCCGGCGCATTACCCAGGTCGACATGGCGCACTATCTGGGGATCACACCCATTGCGCTAAGTCGCATCAAGGGGAGGCTGTCGGGATCCTCTTCCGAGGGCCATTGAAGGATCCTTGCAAACGGGGCAACGCGCCCGAAACCCCGGATCATCCCTGGTACGGCGCCACATCAAAACGGGGGCACGGACCGAGGTGAACGCGGTGCGCGCCTGATGGGTGGAACGACAGGCTTCGCCCCGGCGTGTCACGCCGTATCGAGCACGAAGCTTCGGAAGGCCCGGAGCAGGTCCATGTCGAGGTGGCCCTTGAACCCGGCCATCAGGTCGAGCGCCGCCTCCGGCGTCATGGCCGCCTTGTACGACCGCTTGTCGATAAGCGCCGAATAGACGTCGGCGATGGCCGCGAGCCTGACATGGTCGGATATCCGCGCGCCCGACAAACCGTAGGGGTAGCCTGACCCGTCGAGTTTTTCATGGTGGTGGACGGCCATGGCGACGGTGTCCTCGTCCAGACCGTCATTGGCGAGCAGGATCTCCCGCGAGTAGACCGGGTGCTTGCGCATGACCGCCCATTCGCCGGCCTCGAGCTTGGCCGTCTTGTCCAGCACCTCCACGGGGATCTGCATCTTGCCGATGTCGTGCAGCAGCCCGCCCATGGTGAGCTGCGCGATATCGACGCCCCGGATGCCGATCGAGCCGGCGAAATAGGCCAGAGCGCCGCAGACGAACATGCTGTGTCGGAACGAATAGTCATGGTGACCCTCGAGCGCGGCGATCCAACCGTCCAGCCCGCCCAGCTCGGCGGCCGCGCAGATATGGTCGCAACTGGCCTTGACGTCGTCCATGGGCAGGGGCTCGCCGTCGCGGACCTTCGCATAGCAGGTCTCGAAGCAGGCCAGCCCGCTCTTGAGCGCCCTTCGCGCCGTCGGATGCAAGGCCTCCCACGCGCTTTCGACTGGCCGATTAAGGGCTTCCTTCACCAGACGGCGCAGATGGTCCGGGTCCACGGGCAGCACGAGATAGTCCAGGATATCCAGCTCCTTCAGGCGGGATATCGCGCCGCTGTTGTGGGTGGGGACGATGAACAGCCTTTCGCACCCGCAATGTCCGAGCACCTTCCTGACCCGACGAAACACCTCGTCGGACGTGAGGCTCACGCAAAGAATACAAAGACGGGCGTGGGGAGGGCCAGTCCCCAAGGGGCTGTCGAGTGTCACGCGCTTGAGACTGAAAGACCCAAGCAGCGCCTCGATGACATCCCTGGGATCGAATGACGCGTCATGGACGACGGCGACGTCCGCTCGTTCTCCTGGCATGGGAGAAGCACCCCCGGTTCGTAAAGCGCGGGAGCATATGCCGCCCGGGTATCGCCTTCATGACGGAGTTGTCACAAACTGTTATCGCGAGGTTACGATGCGGCGGAACGGTGGCGCAGCGAGGTCCCCATATGACGGCGGAAGTCACCCTGAGAGTCGCCACGCCTGCGGATGGACGGGCCGTGGGGGCGCTGCTCCGTGCTTCCTACCCGGTGCTGATGCGCGCCGGCTATGACGAGGCGGTGTTGAAGGGCGCCCTTCCCCTGATGACGCGGGCGAACCCAACCCTGCTCTCCTCGGGGACCTATTACGTGGCGGAGACCGGTTCCGGTCTGATGGTCGGCTGCGGCGGATGGACAAGGGAGCGGCCGGGAACGGGAGAGGTCTTGCCCCAGCTCGGCCATATCCGCCATTTCGCGACGCATCCCGATTGGATCGGGCGGGGCATCGGGCGCGCGATCCATGATCGCTGCGAGGAGGCCGCGCGGTCCGCCGGCGTGACGCGGTTCGAATGCTATGCAAGCCGCAACGCGGCCGGGTTCTATGCCGCGCTCGGCTTTTCGGCGCTGCGCGAGATCGCGGTTCCCATGGGCCCGGATGTGGCCTTCCCCTCGGTCCTGATGGCGCGGACGATTTGACGGCCGGCGCGTCTGACAGCGGCTTGACCGGCCCCTGCCCCAAACCCAGGCGCAAGTGAGAGAAAACGAAGCTCCCTGCCCTACCCATTCTCTCCGCGCCCGTAGCGGCCGTGATATTTGAACCACAGAGAACACAGAGCGCACAGAGATGGACACAGAGAAGGGAGAGCGCGCGCTTTAACCTTGCCTCGCGCCAGAGAGGCCTCTGTGTAACCTCGGTGTTCTCTGTGTTCTCTGTGGTGAACGGAACCGGCGCCGGGCTTGACGAGCCCCCGCCCCGACCCCCAACGCAAGGGGAGAGAGAACGAAGCTCCCGGGTTTTTGGGATATTTCCATGCCGAGATTCACGACCCGCCCCAATACTTTGTGTAACAGAGTGGGCCGAATACTTTCCCAAATCCAATGTAGATACCGCTTTGCGTCGTCAACCCCAGCCATCTAGGGCGTTTAACCACAATCAACCATTTAGTTGGCATCGGCCGGCAATTATCTCTATTAATCAAAGCATAACAAAATGAGAATCATTATACCTTTAATATTATTTAAATCTAATGAATTAAGTCTATTTCGTTCTTGTGAGCATGGCGCGCATCGGCTATTTATAAACACAGAAAATAAAAACGGTCTTTCAAAAAAAATGCCGCGACGAATACGCGTTTTTAGAAGGCTTGGCCCGACGAAGATGCCAATGCGTCCTTCGTCTTTATTTGAACCACCGAAAACCTGCTGCAAGTCATTTGCATTTCCACAATTCAGCTGGACAGCCACAGGGAGCTGGCCGGATTGTCGTATTGGGGAAACACACTGCCGCGCCCTCGTGCAGTGACGGCGCGCCACCCGGCGTCAGGCGAAAGATCGGCCAGGCATCGGGAAAATGGAAGAGGTATTTGGTTTTTTGCGTATCCGTCGGTGTAAAGCAGCTTTCCCATCAACCGCAGGGGCATTTGCTCAACCGGCATTGGCTTTTTTGGATACTGAATTCGGAGACGCGTCTCCGATAAAGGAACTCGAGGGCTTAGGGGGCCTCCAGCTAACGAGAGAGCGGTAAAAGCAATAACAAAAACAAATCGGCCGAAGTGACTTAACTGGAGAGAGAATATGGCTGAAAACAATAGCGAAGTTTTGACGGTAAAAAAGAAATCAGAGTGGCCCAAGCTGATCAGTTCAGAAGACTACTGGGCGATCTGGTTGGGCGCATTCCTGTTGGTGTTTGCGATGATCCTGATCATCCCCAACCCGCCAGCAGACATGATGGCGAAAATCGAAGAGTCCAACACGACCATGATGGCGGAATCGGAACGTGCACCGTTCCGCACCATCGCCTATTTCAAGGCAGAGGACGCCAAGGGGACGTTGAAGGCCTCGAAGGTCGGTCCTATCAAGCCTCTCTTCGGATTTACCGCCAAACCGGGGACATGGACGTCCAACCCCATCGATTCCTTCTACCTGAGCGAAAAAGACGCCGCCGCCATTCGTGACGCGAACAAGGAGAAGTACGACCAGGCCAAGGCTGCCACAGCCGCGGCCTTGGCGGCGGCCATGGCGGCGGAATCCGCGGCCGAAGCCGCCCAGTTCGAGAGCGAAGACCTGAATGCCAAGGCCAAGGACGAGATCGCGGCCTGGCGGGCGGCCAAGACCGCGGAGGGCAAGGCGAAGAAGAAAGCGACGACCAAGGCCAAGAACATCATCGGCAGCATGATCGTCCTGATGATCGCTATCGGCCTCCTGTTCGCCATCGGCGTTCCCTTCATGGGGCGGAACGCCAAAAAATTCCTGATCGGCTTCCCCGTGGTGTTCATCATCGGCGTTCTGGCGTACATCCTGGCCGGACAGGCGCAATTGAAAGCGTTGGGACTTTCCTATGTGCTCTTTGCGTTGGTCATCGGTCTTGTCATCGCCAATACGATAGGAACTCCGGCGTGGCTGAAACCGGCGCTGATGACCGAGTACTTCATCAAGACCGGCCTGGTTCTCCTGGGGGCGCGCATCCTCATCGGCAAGATCGCGCTCATCGGCATTCCGGGCCTTGGAGTCACCTGGGTGGTCACACCCATCGTGCTCATCTTTACTTACTGGTTCGGACAGAAGATCATCAAGATGCCCTCCAAGGAGTTGAACATCACGGTCTCTTCCGACATGTCGGTCTCCGGCGTTTCGGCGGCAATCGCCACGGCCGCCGCCTGTAAGGCGAAGAAGGAGGAACTGACCCTGGCCATCGGCCTGTCGATGGTCTTCGTCGCCGTCATGATCTTCGTCCTCCCGGCCATTGCCAATTCAGTCGGCATGCACCATGTCCTCGCCGGCGCGTGGCTCGGCGGAACAGTCGATAACACGGGCTCGGTGGTTGCCGCCGGCGAACTCATCGGACCGGTTGCCATGTATACGGCCGCCACCATCAAGATGATTCAGAACATTTTGATCGGCGTCATTGCCTTCGGCGTCGCCGCCTACTGGGCGCTGACGATTGAAAGAGAGCGTTCCGGCACCGCCGGCCAGGTGGACCTGAGCGTCGGCGGGGCCCTGGCCGAAATCTGGAACCGCTTCCCCAAGTTCATTCTGGGCTTCCTCGGCGCTTCCGTGGTGTTCTCGCTCATCTACTCCGGGATGGGGCACGACTGGGGCAAGGTGATGATCGACGGCGGCATACTCTCCTGGGCCAACAAGTTCAGGGGCTGGTTCTTCTGCCTGGCCTTCGTCAGCATCGGCCTGTCCACCGACTTCCG
Organism: Rhodospirillales bacterium; assembly: GCA_028281785.1. Classification (GTDB taxonomy): domain Bacteria; phylum Pseudomonadota; class Alphaproteobacteria; order Rhodospirillales; family Shumkoniaceae; genus JANQJG01. The sequence goes on along the minus strand of JANQJG010000165.1, from coordinate 2,088 downwards.
TGAACTCGCGGTGCACTTCAAGGGCGGCAAGCCGGTCATTCTCTACGTGGTGGGACAGAGCTTCAACCTGCTCCTCACGCTGTTCGTGGCATGGCTGATGTTCTTCGTCGTGTTCCCCGACATCACGGCGCGGATCCTGGAGTAGACCGTTATCGTGGCTACATGTCGAACCAATAGCGGGACTGACAATCCGGGTGGGCCGAAAGGCCCACCCGGTGGCCCTTTGCGCCGCTGGTTGAGTTTCCTGATCGCCACCGCCCTGCTGGGCGGGATGGTCTTCCTGGCCCCCGCGCTCGAGGACATCGAGGGATGGGGCCCGAAGATCAAGGCTCTGCGCGAAAGCGGGCTCGAGACCGGCGCCATCTTCTACGGTCAGGTGGAGAAGATCGCCGAGATCGAGTACACCCTCATCCACCTGCGCGATTACAGTACCGAACGCAGCTTCCCGTCGGACGGCCAACCCGCCAAACCGCCGAAAAATCCGTAGCAGGCTGCTGAAAAGGGCGATTCCATGATTGACCTCGTGCTTCGAGACACTGCGCTCCTCAGCATGAGGTCAATCATTTCAAAGGCTTACCTCATCCTGAGGAGGCGCGAAGCGCCGTCTCGAAGGACGAGGCAAGACATTTCGAGCAGTTTTTCAGCAGCCTGTTAGCGCCGCTTTTACGATGTCTGTCGAGTCGCGATACGAACTCGTACTCTCCCAGGAAACCGGCTTCGCTTGGGCGGTGGCGAATCGGGTCGTCGACAAACCTCTGATATCCGTGTGGATGATTCTCATCCCGATCCTTTTGGTCCAATACGTGATCAGTTCCCGCGAACTGAAAGAGGTCGCGAGGGCGTTTGTCCGCGAATTCATGTTGACGAAAAGACTTGCCCTGGACATGGCGCGGGATATGGAAATCGGCGGCTTGACCAAGGAGGAGGCCCTGACCGTCCGGCTACCTGCCGAGTGGGAGGAGGAAGCCGAGCCGACGAGAAAGGAGATTCGTGCCAGGCAGCGCGCGGAAATAGAGGTTCTTATCGACCATTACAGGCGGTTGCTCGTCGTCGACGGTGAGAATTTCGCTCTGATGGTGCGTAATGCCTATCTTTGCCGCGATGACTACGTGGCATTCCTCGAGCAGTTGCTTCATGCCGAAAGCGCGGTCAATCGGGCGGCGGTTCGTGCCTTCGGGGAGACCGAAGGCTTCAAAGAAACGATCGCCAAGGCCGAGACCGCAACCAGGGAGCTGCGGTGGAACGAAATGAAGACGATCTTCCCTTCCGGGGCATAGAGCATGTCTTTTTCATATGGACCCATTCTGATGGCGTTGCGGCGGTTCAGTCCGCCAGGCGTCCGGCGAAGCGCGATGCGGCCCTTTTCCTGTTCATTGAGACCGGCGAGCGATTTGACGGCCGGTGCGTCCGAAAGCGGCTTGACCGGCCCCTGCCCCAAACCCAGGCGCAAGTGAGAGAAAACGAAGCTCCCTGCCCTACCCATTCTCTCCGCGCCCGTAGGGGCCGTGATATTTGAACCACAGAGAACACAGAGCGCACAGAGATGGACACAGAGAAGGGAGAGCGCGCGCTGCGCGCGCTTTAACCTTGCCTCGCGCCAGAGAGGCCTCTGTGTAACCTCGGTGTTCTCCGTGTTCTCTGTGGTGAACGGAACCGGCGCCGGGCTTAATCCCGAACCCCTCACCTCGCGGTTCGGGCCGGATGGATCGTTGACAGATTTCCGGGCCTCTCCTTCGACAGGCGCGGGATGACGCCCTCATGCCGAGCCCAGTCGAAGCATGGGGGCTGCCACCAGCTGGTCTTCGTTCAGCAGCCTGCTATAGTTGATCGTGAAAAAGTCCCTCGCCTTCGGCTCGGTGTACTTTCCCCGGTTTTGAGTGGCCAAATCCGCCCTTGAGGCGGCTCTACGGGCGGATTTGAAGATACTTCCCGCCTGATCCGGTAGCTACGCCGGATCAGGCGGAATCTCAAATCGCAAGCTTGCGGCCCGATCGGTCCGAAAGCTTGCGATTTGGCAACACCTGAAATGGGGGCGCCGGGCCGCCCCAAACCCCCATTTCGCCTTGTAACCATTGAAAAAAAGTACAG
>JANQJG010000142.1 GCA_028281785.1 Rhodospirillales bacterium | reverse complement strand
CTCGAACCTGCAACCAGACCGTTATGAGCGGCCGGCTCTAACCAATTGAGCTACGGGCCCAGGTGCGCGTCCGCGCACAAGACTCAGGTATCAGGTCCGCCGGCCCGGCGCAACAGCAACCGTGGGGCAGCATCAACCACGGCCATAGTCGTCCTCGAGGCGGACGATGTCATCCTCGTCCAGATTCTCGCCCCACTGGACCTCGATGAAGACCAGTTCCTCCAGGCCCGGGTTGCGCACCCGATGCTTTGTGCGGACCGGGATCTCGACCGCCTGGTTCTCGCCGATCTCGACGATCTCCTCGCCGACGGTGACCTCGGCGCGGCCGGCGACGACCGTCCAATGCTCGTGGCGGCCGTTGTGAAGCTGCAGCGACAGCCGCTGGCCGGGATGGACGGAAATCCGCTTGACCGTGAAGCGCGGACCGACATCGATCACCCGCCAACTGCCCCAGGGCCGCTCGTCGCTGGCTCCGACATCGTAGCGGTTACCGCTCCCGGCCTTGCCTTCGTCCTGCGCCATGGTGTTGGTCCCCTTTGGTGTCTTCGGTCCCCGCGGGCGTCACCACGCGAAGCCGCGCTGATCAGCTCACGGCCCAGAAGAGGGCGGTGGCCGCCGTCCAGGAGAACTCGCCGCCGCCGCAACCGGTGCCATCCCGGGGATCGTAATACTCGAAGAAGCCGCCGGCCTCAATGAGCCGGCGCATATCGACCCGCAACCGGTCGGCGATGGCGTTATGTCCGTAGGCCGCGAAGCCCTCGGCGATCAGCCAGTTGAAATGGGCCCAAACCGGCCCCCGCCAATACCGCCTGGGCTCGAAGAGATCGTGGTCCGGCTGCATGGTCGGTAAGGCGAAGCGTGTCCGCTCGGTCCAGCGGGCCGCGGTTTCGGCCAGGGTGGCCGCCATGTCGGGGCCCGGTATCCGGCCGAAGAGGGCGAGGAAGCCGGCGGCGCTGGGCACCTCGATCGGGGCTCCGGCGCGCCGGTCGAACGAGAGATAGAGCCCGTGCTCCGGATGCCACAGATCGGCGAAGGCGTGCCGAGTCCGCGCCGCGCGGCTCGCGAGTTCGCGAGCCTCCACCTCATGGCCGAATTTCTCGGCCAGGGCGATCAAATCCAGGTCGGCGCGGTGGAGTATGGCATTGGTTCCGACGTCGACGACCCGGAACGGGCAGTCCCGGGACAGGCGATCCGAGTCATAGTCGAGGTCTCGAAACAGATCGACGAGGTACAGATAGCGGTCGTATTCGTGCTGGTGCGGCCGCTGATCGGCGTCGATGAGCGCGAGGTCGCGGCGTTCGTAGCGGTTCCGCGTCGTCGGCACCCGGGCCAGCGCCGCATCCCAGTCGGGACTGTTGTCGCGTCCGCTTTCCCAGGGATGATGGATGACGACCAGGCCGCTGCCCTCGGGATCGCGTGCCCCCCGCCACCAGCGGTGCCAGGAAAGCAGCGCCGGAGTGAGGGCTTCAGCCTTGGCCTCCGCAAGTCCGCGATCCCGCGCCTCTTCCAGCAGCCGGCGCACGACCGTCGCCAGAACGGGGGGCTGGGAGATACCCGAGGTCGGGGGCCGGCGGCCCTCGGTTCCCCAGACCTCGGGCCCCGGGCTATAGCCGGTGCTGGCCTTGTGGAACACAATGTGGGGGATCATGCCGTCGTCCCACTGCGCCCCGACCAGGCTTTCGAGTTCGAGCCACGCCCGCGCCTCGTCGAAGGTGGCCCAACCGAGAGCAACGAACCCAGAATCCCAGTTCCATTGAAACGGATAGAGGCGGGCGCTGGGCACGGTGTACCCGCCATGATCGTTGGCGCGGAGGACCGCCTGCGCGCGTTCCACAAGGCTGTTCATCTGAGATCCCACGTCAGCCTATCGCCTGGCCGCTGCGGCTGTCGAACCAGCGGATGCGATTGGGGTTGGGAAGCAAATCGAGGGAGGCGCCCGGCCACACCTCGAGGTCGGGGGCCGCGGTCACGCGGATGGTTTGTCCACCCACGGTCATCGTGAGCTGTTGGTGCGGCCCGAGCGGTTCGACAACGGTGGCCCGCGCGGCGAACGATCCTTCGGGCGCGTCCGTCACGACTTCCAGATCCTCCGGCCGGATCCCCAGTACGACATCGCCGGTGACACCCGCCGGCATTTGAATCCGGCTGTCGCCGATACGGCCATAGGATCTTCCGTTCACCTCCGAGGCCGACAGCTCGATGAAGTTCATCGGCGGGCTGCCGATGAAACCGCCGACGAAGGTCGTCTCCGGTTTCTGATAAACGTCGATCGGCTCGTCATACTGGACGATCTCTCCCTGATACATGACGGCGATGCGGTCGGCGAGGCTCATGGCTTCGACCTGGTCATGGGTGACATAGATCGTGGTCGTCTTGGATTCCTGCAGCAGGCCCTTCAACTCCGCCCGCATCTCCATGCGCAGCAAGGCGTCCAGATTGGAAAGCGGCTCGTCCATCAACAGGACGCGCGGCTCCATGGCCAGGGCCCGGGCGACGGCGACGCGCTGGCGCTGCCCGCCGGAGAGCTGGCCGGTGTATTTGGGCAGTTGCTCCTCGATATGCATCATCGCCGCGGCGCGCTGGACCTTCGCCTCGACATCCGCCTCCGGCATCTTCTTCATGCGCAGTCCGAAGCCGATGTTGTCGTAGACGGTCATATGCGGAAACACAGCGTAATTCTGGAACACCATCGCGATGTTCCGGGCCCGCGGCGGCAGGCCCGTGACGTCCTCCCCGCCGATCAGGACCTCGCCCGAGGTCTCGCTCTCCAGGCCGGCGACAATTCTGAGCAGCGTCGTCTTGCCGCATCCGGACGGCCCGAGAAGCACCGTGAATTCCTGATCCCGAACCTCGAGGGAAACCGACTTCAGGGCCTCGAAATTGCCGAAGGCCTTGCGCACCTTCTCAACTTGGATCGATGCCATAACTGTGTCCTCCCGCGTTACATACGCTTCGTAGCCGCGGTTCAGCGGCTGGCGATGCCCCACATGCTGAACAGATACTTGCGCACGGCGAAGATGAAGATCAGCGCCGGAACAATGAGAAAGAAACCGCCCGCGAACCGGAAATGGAGCGGCGCCTCGACCATGCTGACGAGGAGATAGGCGGTCAGCGTGCGCTCCTGGAGGGTGAGCACGGAAGCGGCGAAGACCTCATTCCACGAGATGACGAAGGCGAAGATCATCGTTGCCGCCATGCCCGGCAGCGCCAAGGGCAAGACGACCTTGCGGAAGGCCTCGACGCGGGTGCAGCCCATGGTCCAGGCCGCCTCCTCCAGCTCGCGCGGAATCCCGATGAACAGGCTCGAGCTGACGAGAATGGCGAAGGGCAAGGCCAGCGCCGTATGCACCAGCGCCACCGCGAACGGCGTGTCGTAAATCCCGATCTGAATGAAACGAACCGTCAGCGGCAAGGCCAGGATGGCAATGGGGAAGGCCCGCGTCATCAGGATCGCCACCCGGAACACGTCCTTGCCGAAGAACCGGAACCGGGCCAGCGCATAGCCGGCCGGCGCGCCGAGCGCGATCGAAAACACCATGGTCATGACGGCGACCAGGATGCTGTTCACGGTCGCGTTCCAAACGCCCTGCACCTGGAAGAAGAAGGACAGGGTCTCGAACGAGATCTCCCTCGGCCAGAAGCTCTTCGGCCAGGCGAAGATCGTCTCCTCATGGGCGAACGCGCTCATCACGATCAGGTAGATCGGAAAAAGCACCCAGACCGAGGCGACGAGGGCCAGGGCGACGTAGAGAAATCGGGCATGGGCTCTCATGTCAGCGTCTCCTCCCGTACCCTCAGGACTCTGAGATAGAAGATCGTGGCGAGCACGGAGATAACGAGGATGAGCGTGGCGTAAGCCGAGGCGACGCCGGTGTCCTGGTACTCGAACTGCCAGTAGAAGGCCTCGCCCACGAGAACCGGCAGATTGCGGCCGCCGAGCGCGATGACCACGGCGAAGACCTCGAAGGCGAGGATCGTGCGCAGGATCAACGCGGTCTGAAGGCTGGGCTTGAGAACCGGTAACGTGATCTTGATGAAACGCTGCCAGGCGTTGGCCCCGAACATTTCCGCCGCCTCGTTGTATTCACGGGGTATGAGCTGCATTCCGGCCACCAGGATGACGAGGACGATCGCCGTCGCCCGCCAGATCTCGGCGACGACAACGGCAAAGAACAAGACCACCGGTGTTTCGTAGCTCAGCCACAGGGCGGGGCCGTCGATGATGCCGAGGCCGTTTAGGATCGTATTGAGGTAGCCGCGCTCGGCCATGATCGCGAGCCAGACGATCCCCGCCGCCAGATCGGAGATCCCCAGGGGAATCGTCCAGATGTAGAGGTAGATGTCGCGGCCGCGCCGCAGTTGGTTGAGGAGCATCGCGAGGCCGAGCGCCAGGGCGAGCTGCAAGGGTACGACGATGACGACCAGGAGAACCGTGTTGCGGAAGGCGTCCGCGAAGTTCAGGTCGTCCGCCATCTCGCGGAAGTTGTCGAGCGTCCATTCGCCGCTTTCGTTGCTCAGCGCAACGATGAATGCTTCCGCCAGCGGCCAGCCGAAAAGAACGAGGAGAAACAGCACGCTCGGCAGCAGCAAGACATAGGGAAGCGTGCGCTCCGTGATAATGCCCGTGCGTCGGCTCCGGACCGGAACCGTGCTTGTCGCGTCATTCATGCCAAGGCCTCCGCTTGACTTGGGCAGCGCGGGAAGGCTCCAAGGCCCGGTGTGCGTCGACAGGTCGATGGGCCTTCCGGGTGGAGCAGCCAGGCGGGCGCACGGGACCGCACCCGTGCGCCCTTGGCATGGCTTACTCGACCGGGCAGGGGCCGTCGCTCGCGGCGTCCGGCGACCAGCAGGGCGCACCCGTTTCGGTCATGACCTTGGCGAGCTTCTTGGCCTGGGCGTCCAACGTCTTGCGTACGTCCTGGCCGCGGATGACGATGCGCTGGAACGTATCGAGATAGACCTTGTTGAACTCCCCGCCCTTGCCGCCGAGACCGACCGGCAGAAGGCTGACAACAGCGTCCGAGGCATTCGCCTGCGCGTCGATCGCCGAAGCGGCGATCTTGATGCCTTCCGGCAGGCTCGTCGGCAGCTCGACCGCGACCGTCGGGTAGAATCCGACCTGCTGAAGGGTGGTGACCTGAACCTCGGCACGGGTGAGGTAATCAATCAGGCTGACCGCGGCGGCGCGGTCGGGCGTCCCCTTGGGAATGCTGAGCCCGATGACCACCGGCATGAAACCGCGCCCCTTCGCTCCCGCCGGACCGGGGAATCCGATGAACTCGTCAGGCCGCTGCCGGAACGCGTCCAGGAGTCGCGCGGTGTGATCGAAGGCAACCCAGACCTCGTCCGCGAGCAAAGGTTCCTGCATGAAGGCATAAGACGTGGAGCGGGGCGTGACATGCTGCCACAGATCCTTGAAGTCCGCCCACATCGCTTCGGCGTCGGCACTCTTGAAGCTGCGGACGACGCCGCCCGTGTAGGAGGGATAGAGATAGCCCTGGAAGAAGCGGTGCATGAGCCCCTTGGGACCGGCGGGGAATCCCAGTTTCCGCTCGCCTGTCGCCTCATGCATGTTCTTGGCCCATTCCTTGAGCTGGTCGTAGGTCAGCGTGTTAACGTCGGCGCCAGCCGGCAGATACTCGAGGGCCTTCTTGTTGGCGGCCATGATGTAGGTCGCCTGCATCCAGGGCACGTAGAGATGTTGGTCGGTGCCCAGCTTGCCGAGCTCGACGAAGGTGGAAACGAGCTTGCGGTCGGCAAGCTGTCCGACCACGTCGTCGAGGCTGTCGAGCGCCCCGACCTCGGCCAGAGGCGGCAGTTGCCCATGCACCGCGCCGAGCACGCCGACGGAAACCTTTCCCGCCTCGGCTTCGGCCTTGACGCGCGTGATGAACGGGCCGACCTCCTCGGGAATGAAAGCGACCTCCTTGGGATAGTCCTTGAGGATCACCTTGCGGACCTTCTCCGCCTCCTCGATCGGACGCAGCTGGGTGGACAGGAAAACCGTCTCCGCCGCCGAAATCGGGCCGGTCAGAAGAACACAGGTGGCGGCCAGGGCGGTCGCGCCGGACAATAGGTTCGAAGCTTTCACTTGAGCCTCCCTCGGTTAGACATGGAAGTGACGTGATTTACGTTTTGTTGTTTCGTATTGGGTCGTGGGCAGGGGCCGTCCGATTTCCGGACAGTGAGCCGCGGCTGCCATAGCTCCTGAAGGTCCCGCGCCGGCGTTCCCGCCATGCGCTTCAAGAGCATCTCGGCGAGCCTCGTCCCCGCCGCGCGGGTCGGATGGTTGACGGTGGTCAGCGGCGGATCGGTGAAGCGCCCTTGCGACAGATCGTCATAGGCGATGACGGAGATGTCCTTTCCCGGTAGGAGCGATCTCTCGCGGATCGCCTTGAGCACGCCGATCGCCGAAAGAACGTTCGCACAGAGAATGGCCGTCGGCGGGTCTTCAAGGTCGAGCAGTCTGTTGGCAAGGCGCCAGCCGCCGGCCTCGGTGGCCTCTCCCTCCACCACCAGCTCCGGCGCTCCATCGAGGCCAAAGGCCGAAAGGGCGCGTTCGTATCCCCGCCACCGCAAATAGGCGAAATTCATCTCGATCGGCGCATTGACCAGCGCGATCCGCCGATGGCCGAACCCCATCAGCCGCTCGGTCGCGACCACGAAGCCCTGCTCGTTGTCCATGTCGAACCAGGAGTAGGGACGGTCGCTTTCGGTCTGGCCATGGGTGACGAAAGGTATGCCCCGGTCGAGCAGGTATTCGATCCGCTCGTCGTGGCGGCGCGTGCGCGCGACCAGCAGCCCGTCGACCCGGCGCCCTTCCACGAGACGGCGATAGGCCCGCATCTCCTCCGGGCCGGCGGGGGCGGCACTGACCATGAGATCGATCTCGACCCGATGCAGCCGCTCCCCGATGCCGGCCAACAACTCGACGAAGAAGGGATCGGCAAACTGCCCGGCCGGCAGGGGCATGACGACGCCCACGGCCTCCGCCTTGCCGGAGGCCAGGCGCCGGGCAACGGGATCGGGGCGATAGCCGAACTTGTCGGCCGCGGCGATGACCTTGCTGCGGGTTCTTTCGCTGACCTCGGGATAGCCGTTGAGGGCCCGGGACACGGTGGTCATGGACAGCCCCAGATGCGCGGAAAGCCTTTTAAGGTTCATAATGCCTCAAAATGCCTCAAAGCGCTTTGAACGAAATAAGGTTATATTCAAAGCGCTTTGATTGTCAATAAAATTATAACCTGATGCCTTGTTGACGGAAATGACCCCAGTGTACGGGAACTGCGATTCTCCGCCCTTTCGGTGTGTCCGCCGACAAAATCAACGGCGCCCCGGAAGCAGCGATGGCCATTGTCAATCGGCGCTCCCAACGACAAAATTTCTCATCAAAATCCATGGTAATTAGTGAAAAAATCCTGGTTTTAATGAGATAAAATTCTGTAACAGAAAAATACAAGAGAGAAACATGCAGAAACAAAATAGGTCTTTCTTGTAATTCGATAATGATCCTTTGGTGGTAAACTGCCGGTTTCCTGAGAACAAAACAATAATTGCCTAGCACGCGAGGCGCGACCCGGCGGAAGGATCGAACCGATGGCCACCTCTGTGGGCCCGAAAGCAAGGCTCCAGCGGCTCACGAAGGCGCAGCTGATCGAACGCGTGGAGACGCTGACTCGGCGGGTCACGGAGCTGGAAGGCCTGCATCCGGAAACGGAACCGAAGCGTTCGGCGCGGTCATCGGAAGAACGCGCGGCTTGGCTCGACGCCGTCCTCGAGAATTCTCCGGCAGCCATTTATCTCAAAGATCTCCGGGGACGTTACGTATTGGTGAACCGACAGTTCGAGGAATGGTTTACGCCGAATGGCCAAGATATCGTCGGTAAGACGGTCCATGATCTCTACGAAGACCGTCGGGCGGAGACCTATGCCGCCCAAGACCGCGAGGTGATGGATCTTCGAGAAGTTCGGAGCTACGAGCGGGAGTATCCGTTGCCTGACGGGACGTCTCGTACCCACGTTATCATCAAGTTCCCGGTTCTCGACGCCGGGGGCGAGCTCTTCGGTATCGGCGGCCTGACCTACGACATCACGGATCGAAAGCGAGCGGAAGAAGCCCTTCGGCAGAAGGAGGAGCTATTCCGCACGGCGATCGACAGCCTTCAGGAGGGCTTCGCCCTTTTCGACGCCGACGACCGCCTGGTGGTGATCAACGAGGCCTACAAGCGCCTGAACCCGGTCGCCCAAAAAGTGCTCGATCATGGTGGATGCTACGAGGATCTGTTGAGAGCCAATGTCGAGCGTGGCGCCTTGCGGGAGGCAATCGGCCGTGAGGAGGCATTTATCCGCGAGCGGCTAGAGGCGCATCGGGACCCGAAAGGGCCCCTTATACGCACCTTTCATGATGGGCGGACGTTCCTGGTTAGGGAGCGGCGAACTCTGGAGAACATGACCACCCTCAGCTTCATCGATATCACCGACCGAATGATCGCAGAGCGGGTGCTCCGCGATAAACAGGAGCTTCTCGAAAGCATTCTCGAACACATCCCGTTGGCGATCTTCTGGAAGGACCGCGATCTTCGGTATGTCGGCTGCAACGACCGCTTCGCGCGTAACCGGGGAGACGGTACACGCGAAAGCATCATCGGCAAGACGGTCAACGACCTTGCAATGACCCGGAAGGAGGTCGAAGAAGTAACGAAGGTCGACGGCCAAGTCCTTGAAACCGGCATCGCCAAGTTGAATTTCGAGCACGTTCAGATTCAGCCCGACGGCAGCCAACGGGTGATCCTGCACAGCAAGGTGCCGCTTCGCGACGCTGCCAATAACGTCACGGGGATCCTTGGGATTTACGCCGATATCACAGATCGGAAACGGGCCGAGAACGCCCTCAGGGAAAGCGAGGCGCGGCTTCGCCTCGTCCTAGAGAGCGCCTCCATCGGGATCGGTGTCGATCTTCTCGATGGCCGCACGATCCAGGCCAACCCCGCTTTGCAGCGTCTTCTCGGCTATAGCGCCGAGGAACTCCTCCAAATGCGCTTCACGGAGTATACCCACCCCGAATACGCGGAGCGGGACGCAGAGCTATTCAAGGAGATGACCGCGGGGGAACGATCCTCCTACCAGATGGAGAAACGCTATATCCGCAAGGACGGCGCCATTGTCTGGGGACGTCTGACTCGCGCCTTGTTCCGCGGCGAAGACGGCGAGCCGCGCTATGCCCTCGGAATGCTGGAGGACATCACCGAACGCAAGCAGGCGGAGGAAGCCCTCAAGGAGAGCGAGGAGCGCCTGCGGGCCATCATGGACCATATGCCGGCCAGCGTCGTCCTCAAAGACACGCTGGGACGCGTGCTGTTGGTGAACAGGGAGTTTCTGCGCCGAAACAAGCGTCGTCCCGGCCAGACGCGCAACAAGACAGCCTACCATTTCCTGCCGTTGGAGATGGCCAACAAGATCGCCACCTACGAGCAGAAGGCCATAGAGTCGCGGGGTCCGCAAGAGTTTGAACTCGACCGCGTCCACCCCGACGGGAAGAAGGAGACGTTTTTCAATATCCGGTTTCCTGTCTATGGAGCCGATGGCGAGGTAACGGGTGTCGGCGGCATCAGTATCGATGTCACCGAGCAACGTCAGATGACCGAGAACTTCGGCAAGCTCTCACGGGCCGTCGAGCAGAGCCCGGCCTCGGTGATCATTCTCGATACCCAGGGCGACATCGAATATGTGAATCCGAAATTCGTGGAGGTAACCGGCTATGCGCCCATCGAGGTGACCGGCCGTACGCTGCGTATCCTCGAATCGGGAAACGGCCACGCGGATGGATACGACGCGCTATGGAGCAATCTCGTCGACGGCCGCGCCTGGCAAGGGGAACTCCACAGCCGCCGCAAAAACGGTGAACTTTACTGGGAGTACGCCTCGGTCTCCCCGCTCAAGTCGCCGGACGGCGCTATTACCCATTTCGTCGCCGTCAACGAAGACATCACGCTCCGCAAGCAGTATGAAAGGCGCCTGCTCCATCAAGCGACGCATGACGAGGTCACGGGCCTCCCTAACCGCATGCTGGCGTTTGACCGGCTCGGCCAGGCGGTGGCCCGGGCCCGTCGCCACAATCACAAGGTTGGGGTTCTGGTCCTCGACCTCGATCGCTTCAAGCTGATCAACGACACGCTCGGCCACCCCGTCGGAGACCGAGCGCTGAAAATGGTCGGCGAGCGGATTCGGCAGTGCCTTCGTGAAGAAGACACCCTCGCGCGGGTCGGCGGCGACGAGTTCAAAGTTGTCCTCCCGGGGCTGTCAGGCGCAATGGACGCCGATCGAGTGGCTTCCAAGATTCTCGATGCCTTTTCCAACCCATTGACGATCGATGGTCAGGAGTTCTTCCTCACGCCCAGCATGGGTATCACGATCTGGCCCGACGACGGGAACGACCCGGAGACCCTGGTGCGAAACGCCGATGCCGCGATGTACCAAGCCAAGGAAATGGGCCGGAACAACGCGCGCTTCTTCACCCGGGAGCTGGAAGAGCAGGCGCGCGCCAGAACCCGCATCGAGACACAGCTCCGGCATGCCCTGGACCGAAACGAGCTCTCATTGCACTACCAGCCCATCCTCGATCTGAGGGTGGGAGACGTCGTTCGAGCCGAGGCCCTGCTCCGCTGGTCGAATCCCACGCTCGGCAAGGTGCCGCCAGCGCAATTCGTTCCCATCGCGGAGGAGATCGGGCTGATCGTGCCGATCGGGGAATGGGTGATGGCTCGGGCTTGCCAGCAGATCAAACCCTGGCAAATGCCCGATCGCGTCCCGATGAGTGTCTCGGTGAATGTCTCCATGCGGCAGTTCCGGGATCCGTCCTTCCTCGACATGGTCAAGCGTTGCCTCGACGGCGCGGGCCTGCCAGCGGCACTCATGGAGATAGAGATCACCGAAAGCCTGCTCATGGCGGATATACCCGAAGTCACCAAGCTGCTCCAGGCGCTGAAGGATTTGGGAATTCGGATTTCCGTCGATGATTTCGGCACCGGGTACTCCTCCCTCAGCTATCTCCAGCGCTTCCCCGTTGACACGCTTAAGATCGACCAGTCCTTCGTGAAGAGCCTGGGGGGCAATGGCGAAAACGTCGGCCTCATCAAGGCCATCATCACCATGGCCAACAGCCTGCGTCTGGAGGTTGTGGCCGAGGGGGTGGAGACCCGTCAGCAAGCGAGCTTTCTCAGCGCGCTTGGATGTCATCTGGTGCAGGGACACTATTTCGGTGCGGCGATGCCACCCGATGCCTTCGCCCGCCGCTGGCGGCGGAACCGCCATTGCGAAACGGCCGACGAGGTCAACAGGACCTGACGTCGCGCGGCAGCCCCGCGAACAAGAGCTAGAGCACTATCGTCTTTAGGTCTAATACCATCGAGCGTTTGAAGCGACAGGCCGGGTCGTCGGCCCTCGTGCTTCGACGAAGCTCAGCATGAAGGCCTCATCCTGAGCAACGTCGAAGGATGAGGCCGTCGAAGGAGAGGCCCGAGTCCCTTCAAACGCTCGATGGTCTAATAGTCCAGGAAGCTGCGAAGCTTGCGGGACCGGCTGGGGTGCTTGAGCTTGCGCAGCGCCTTGGCTTCGATCTGACGGATGCGTTCACGGGTAACCGAGAACTGCTGTCCCACCTCTTCGAGGGTGTGGTCGGTGTTCATGCCGATACCGAAGCGCATGCGCAGCACCCGTTCCTCGCGCGGCGTGAGGCTGGCGAGAACCCGTGTGGTGGTCTTGCGCAGGTTGGCCTGGATCGCCGCGTCCAAAGGCTGAACGGCGTTCTTGTCCTCTATGAAATCGCCGAGATGGCTGTCCTCCTCGTCGCCGATTGGCGTTTCCAGGCTGATCGGTTCCTTGGCGATCTTGAGAACCTTGCGCACCTTGTCCAGCGGAATGCCGAGACGCCCGGCCAGTTCCTCCGGAGTCGGCTCGCGACCGATCTCATGCAGTACCTGACGCGAGGTCCGGACCAGCTTGTTGATCGTCTCGATCATGTGCACGGGAATGCGGATCGTGCGCGCCTGATCGGCGATCGACCGGGTAATGGCCTGCCGAATCCACCAGGTCGCATAGGTCGAGAATTTGTACCCGCGGCGGTACTCGAATTTGTCCACCGCCTTCATCAGGCCGATGTTCCCCTCCTGGATCAGGTCGAGAAACTGAAGGCCGCGATTGGTATACTTTTTCGCGATCGAGATCACGAGCCGAAGGTTGGCCTCGATCATCTCCTTCTTCGCCTTGGCCGCTTCCCGTTCGCCTTTCTGAACGGTGGCGACGATCCGCCTGAACTCGCTGATCGGCAACGCCGACTCGCGGGAGATATCGGCGATCTGTTCGCGCAGCCGGCCGACCTCTTCGCCGTGTTTCTGAACAAATCGCGACCAGCCGCGCCCGGACAGCTTGGCCGCCTTCTCCAACCAGTCCGGCGCCAGCTCCTGTCCCTGGTAGTTCCGCAGGAAGTCGTCGCGGCTGACCTTGCAGCCGAGGGCGAGGCGAAGCAGGCGCCCTTCCAACGTCATCAGGCGCCTATTAAGGCCGTAGAGCTGATCGACCAGTTCCTCGATGCGTGAGTTGTTGAGATGAACCTCCCGCATCAAGTCGATCAGGTCCTGGCGCAGTTTCTCGTAGCGCTTTTCCTGAGACGGTTTTAGCTGCCCGCCATTCTGGAAAGCCTCAACCCGCTGGACCTGGAGCTTGTGGAATTTCTTGTAGGTGGCGGCGATGTCCTGAAAGGTGGCGAGCACATGAGGCGTGAGTTTTGCCTCGAGAACCGCGAGCGACATGGCGATCTCATCGTTATCGCCGTCCTCGCCATCCTCGACGGAACCATCCTCGACGGAGCCGTTCTCGTCCTCGTCTTCCACGCCTTCGGATTCGTCTTCCTCGCCCTCTTCTCTCGAGTCATCGTCTTTCGCCTCATCGAGGCCGTCGGAGGGAGCGGCGGCTTCCATCTCGCCATCCTCGCCCGATTTAGCCTCCGCCATCTCATCGGCGGCAGCTTCGCCCATCTCCCCGGCGTCACCATCCGCACCATTAGCGGCCGAGCCGTTGCCCGAAGGCCCGCCACCGTAGGTCGCCTCAAGGTCGATGATATCTCGAAGCAAAATCCGCGCGTCGATCAGGTCGTCATGCCATTTTACGATGGCCCGGATGGTGAGGGGGTTCTCGCAGATGCCGCCAATCATCATCTCGCGGCCGGCCTCGATGCGCTTGGCGATCGCGATCTCGCCTTCCCGCGAGAGCAGCTCGACGCTCCCCATCTCGCGCAGATACATGCGAACCGGGTCGTCCGTCCTGCCGATGTCGTTTTCGTTGACATTGCCGCCCGATACGACCTCGGTCTCCGTGGACTCCTCTGCCGGTTCGTTGTCCTCGCCGTCGTCGCTCTCAACGACGTTGATGCCCATCTCGGAGAGCATCGACATCGTATCCTCGATCTGCTCCGAAGAGACGCTCTCGGGCGGCAGCGCGGCATTCAACTCGTCATAGGTGATGTAGCCGCGTTCCTTGCCGCGGGTGACCATCTTCTTGACGCCGGCTCCCAGACTGTCCAGCAACGGGCTGTCCGTGGGATCCTCTTGCGTCTGACCAACCTCAGCCGCGTTCGATGCTTTTGTCGTCATTGCTGTCTATGCTCCCGGAGAACGCCTGGACCGACAATATATTGCCAAGCGCATACCGACCTCTTTGCGTCAGAAAACCCGAGCGCTCGCCCCGCCATCCGGGCGCCCGAAAGAGTCACGCGTTCTGAACGATTACGCCTAACCGACATGGATATCATTCATCGGCCGCAGCGAACTCCCCTCGATACGCCCTCATAGCCCGATCGTCGCGAAGAGGAACCGCGGCCGAAGCGATAAACGATTCTCTCCGACGCACCCGAAAGATGCGGCTCTCCAATCGGCTACGGGACACTCCGACCAGTTCTGAACGCGCCGTTTACCCCCCGCGCGTTCAAGGACGCCAGCTTCCATAGCGCCTGAAATGGGTTGAACGAGGTGTCAAGTCAAGCTTTCCGACGGTTTCCCGCACGGCATTCTTATCTTTCCTGACGGGTTTTTCTCGGATGCGTGGGAAACCACGCCGCTCAGGAAGGATCCTCGCCCACCGCCGCGCGGATCAGCATCTGAGTTCGGCTCCAGTTTTGCTGACTGACATCGCCGGCAAGTTTCTGACGATCCCTCTCGATCTCCAGGCCGAGGGCCGATCGAAGCATGAGGTTGTGGTTCTCGTCCCATGTGGCCCGCGCCTCGTCCCGCGACGCGGTCGGAGCCGCCCGCCGGTGGCACGCGACCAGCGGATCGGCCAACACCCGCTCGAGTTGCTCGCCCTGTCCTCGCGCTCCCAGCGCCTCGCGAAGCGCCTCGGGCCCGAGTTCGGGCTCCGCGCCGAGGACGGAGACGAGAGCCTGCCGCAGGCCGTCAAGCGCCCGGTCGGTAAAGGACATCCGCCCCAATGCCTCGCCGACCTCCTCGAACAGCCAGGAGTGATTCGCGATAAGTGCGATCAGGATCTGCTGAACGCGATACTCCGCGTCGAACCTTTCCGACGCTTGCCTGGAAGTCTGGCGTTGCACGGCAGCCGCCGGCGCCGGCCCCTTGCCCGCCCGGTTTCGGCCCGCCGACTGCTGCCACAGCCGATCCTTGAAGCCGCGCATGAAATGGGAGCGCAGGACGGGGTCCTTGATCTTGCGTGCGCTCTCTTCGAACCGCCGCGTCAGCGCGGCCCGCTGCTCGGCCCCCAGATGCGTGCGGCCACCCGTCTCGAGTTCCCAAAGAACATCGAGGATCGGACGCGAACGCTTGAAAGCGTTGGCCACGAACTCACGACCGTATCTCCGTATCTGGCTGTCGGGATCCTCGCCCGGAACCAACCCGGCGAACCGAAGGCCGTAACCCGATCTGAGGATCGGTAGCGCGCGGTCGATGACCCGGCTCATCGCCCGCTGACCGGCGGAATCCATATCGAAGCAGATGATCGGCTCGCGCACAACCCGCCAAAGGGCCGTGATCTGCTCCTCCGTGACCGCCGTTCCCAGCGGCGCAACGGCGTTCTCGAATCCCGCCTGATGAAGCGCGATCACGTCCATATAACCCTCGGTAACCACGATCGTGCCGTCCTGGCGGGCGGCCGGCAGGGCCTGCGCCAGGCCGTAGAGGATCCGTCCCTTGGCGAATAGGGGCGTCTCCGGGGAATTCAGGTATTTGGGCTGGCCATCGCCGAGAATCCGCCCCCCGAAGGCGATCACCCGGCCCCGGCGATCGGTGATGGGGAACATCACGCGGCCGCGAAAGTAGTCGAAATCCGGACGCCCGTCCTCCGGCCGCTTGACCAGGCCGGCCGCACGCATGAGGTCCTCGGAGATGCCGTCACGGCCAAGCGCCGCCTTGAGGGCGCCCCGCGAGTCCGGCGCGAAACCAAGGCGGAAGCGCTGAATGGTCTCGGGGGAGAGGCCCCGCCCGGTGAGGTAGTCCAACCCGGTCTTACCCTCCGGCATGCGCAGGGTCCGCTCGAAGAAGGCGCAGGCCGCCTCCATCACCTCGAGCAGGGAATGGCGGCGGCGGGCCCGTTCCCGTTCTTCCGGCGAATCGACGGGAACCTCCAACCCGGCCTCGGCGGCCAGCCTCTCCACCGCTTCGGGAAAGGGCAGCCCCTCCGTCTTCATCACGAAGTCGATGATGTCCCCGTGCTCGCCGCTGCTAAAGCAGTGATAGAAGCCCTTGTCCGGCACGACCGTGAAGGACGGCGTCTTCTCCTTTTGAAACGGACTCAAGCCGACATATTCGCGCCCCCGCCGGATGAGGTTGACCCGCCGCCCGATCACCTCCTCGATCGAGAGGCGGGCGCGTAGCTCCTCCATGAATTCGGGCGTGAAGTTTGCCATCCTCGGCGTCCGTGGCCTGTCTCCGTATGCCTCGCGGAGGCCTGATATTCTATATATGGATGTGACAACGGAAAAGAGTGGAATATCTTGGGTTATCCACGCTTTTCAACAATCACCCACAGGAATGCGACAGGGCGAGGAAAATGCTCAGCCGAGCTGCTCCTTGACGATGGCGCTGGCGCGGGCGAAGTCCATCTGACCGGCGAAGCGTTCCTTGAGCGTTCCCATCGTCCGGCCCATGTCCTTGAGGCTGGTCGCGCCGATCTCGTCGATCGTCTCGCGGATCGCCGCCAGCATGTCCTCCTCGCTCAACTGGGCCGGCAGAAACGTCGAGATGATCTCGATCTCGCGGGTCTCCTGCTCGACCAAATCGTCCCTGCCCGCGTTCCGATAGAGCGCGATGCTCTCCTCCCGCTGGCGGATCATCGACTGCAGCATCTCAAGGATTGCGACGTCTTCGATGCCACTGAAATTGCCCTTGGAGCGGGCCGCGATGTCACGATCCTTGAGCGCGGCCAGGATCAGACGCAACGTCGCGACAGTGACATTTTCCTTGGCTTTCATGGCGGACGTCAGGGCGTCCTTCAGGCGAGCACGCAGCATCGATTCGCCTCCCCTCCCCACGAATGCCCACTCGCGGACGACCCTAACCGAAACCGCCGCCAAATGATAGAAGTGAAAATAACGTCTTGAAATTCCGTTATAATCTATCTCAGTCGGGGTTGACGGAAGACCGACCATCGCTTAAGAGGAGCGCCGGCTCATCGCCGTCGATCCGGGCTTGTGACATTCGCGGGCACGGACCATTATCTACCCGGGCCGCGCCGCGGCCGCCCACCATTCTCGTGATGCCGCAGACCATGCCCCAGTCCGTCGCTCCGACCGTTCGACCTCCCGGCGCCGACGCGGCTCTTATTCTGGACGATGGCGAGGTCTTCTGGGGGCGTGGCGCCGGAGCTGCAGGGCATTCGGTGGGCGAGGTCTGTTTCAATACCTCGATGACGGGCTATCAGGAGATCCTGACCGACCCCTCCTATGCCGGGCAGATCATCACCTTTACCTTCCCGCATATCGGCAATGTCGGGACAAATGCCGAGGACATCGAGACCCTGACCCCGGCCTCGCGGGGCTGCGTTCTGACCGCCAGCATCACCGAGCCTTCGAACTGGCGCGCTGCCCGCCACCTCGACGCTTGGCTGAAATCCCACGGTCTGCCGGCGGTGACCGGCGTCGACACCCGGCGATTGACCCGCCGCATTCGGGATGGCGGCGCGCCCAACGGGGTCGTCGTTTACGCGCCCGACGGTGAGATCGACCTGCAGGCGCTGCTTGCGGAGGCGTGCGCTTGGCCGGGTCTCGAGGGGATGGATCTGGCCAAGGACGTAACCTGCGGCCAAACCGCCAGCTGGGACGAAACGACCTGGGTGCTGGGCAACGGCTATGGAACGCAAACCGAACCCCGCCACCATGTCGTCGCCGTGGACTATGGAGCCAAGCGGAACATCCTCCGCTGCCTGGCCCGGGCGGGCTGCCGCGTGACCGTTGTGCCGGCATCGACATCGGCCGAGGCCGTTCTGGCCCACCGCCCCGACGGCGTGTTCCTTTCCAACGGCCCCGGCGACCCGGCGGCGACCGGCGCTTATGCGGTGCCGATGATCCGCGGGCTACTGGAGACCGGCATCCCCATTTTCGGGATCTGCCTCGGCCATCAGATGCTCGCCCTGGCCCTTGGCGCCGAGACCTTCAAGATGCATCTCGGGCATCGGGGCGCCAACCACCCGGTTAAGGATCTGGCCACCGGCAAGGTCGAGATCACCAGCCAGAACCACGGCTTCGTCGTCGATCGCGAGTCGCTGCCCGAGGGTGTCGTCGAGACCCATGTCTCGCTCTTCGACCGCTCCAACGAAGGCCTCCGGGCCGAGGGCCGGCCGGTGTTCTCCGTCCAGTACCACCCAGAGGCCTCGCCCGGTCCCCAGGACAGCCACTACCTCTTCCAGCGATTCGTCGAGATGATGGAAGAGGACTAGCGGTCAAAAACGCGTATCAGGCATCCACCGTTAGGCTGTGATTTTCTGAACCACAGAGACACAGAGATTGCGAAAGAGCCGCTCGCTCGCGTTGTGCGCTGCACCGTCGTCCTGGAAGGAGACTTTGCTATCATTTCGTGCCTCGAAGGAAAATCGAGACGGAGGCCAGCTTGGAAGCAATAGTTGATGAGCGCGTGCCGGACCCGTTGACCGGGCATGTCATCGGTCTCGCCATCGAGGTTCATCGGGTTTTGGGGCCAGGTCTCTTGGAATCGGCGTACGAAGAATGCCTTTGTTACGAGTTTGCCCAGAACGGAATCGCCTTTCGACGACAAGTGCCTCTTCCCGTGACTTACAAAGAGGTCAGACTCGATTGCGGGTATCGCATGGACGTCGTTGTGGAAGAGTCGGCCGTCGTAGAGTTGAAGACGGTCGAACGAATTCTGCCCGTTCACGAGGCACAGTTGATAACTTATTTGAAGCTGAGCGGCCTGCGCCGCGGGTTACTCCTTAACTTCAACAGCGCCGTCCTAAAGGATGGAATTCGAAGGATCGTATTATGAGCGAGGTGTCAAAAGCTCGTTCTCTGTGTCTCTGTGCCTCTGTGGTTCGGTTCTGAATCATGCCCAAGCGGACAGACATCGAGAGCATCCTCATCATCGGGGCCGGGCCCATCGTCATCGGCCAGGCCTGCGAGTTCGACTATTCGGGCACTCAGGCCTGCAAGGCCCTCAGGCAGGAGGGCTACCGGGTGATCCTGGTCAACTCGAACCCGGCGACCATCATGACCGATCCGGAAACCGCCGACGCCACCTATGTCGAGCCGATCCGTCCCGATGTCGTCGAACGCATCATCGCCGCGGAGCGCCCCGACGCGGTTTTGCCGACCATGGGCGGGCAGACCGGCCTGAACACCGCCATGGACCTCTATCACCGGGGAGTGCTCGACAAATACGGGGCCCGGCTTATCGGCGCCGACTCCGAGGCCATCGCCAAGGCCGAGGACCGCCTCAAGTTCCGCGAGGCCATGGGCCGAATCGGGCTCGAATACCCCAGGAGCGCGCTCGTTCACAACATGGGGGAGGCGCGGCAGGCGCTCGAGGAGATCGGGCTGCCGCTGATCATCCGCCCGTCCTTCACCCTTGGCGGCGAGGGCGGCGGCATCGCCTACAACCGCGAGGAATACGAACAGGTCGTCGCCAACGGGCTCGACAAATCCCCGGTTCAACAGGTTCTAGTCGAGGAGTCGGTGCTCGGCTGGAAGGAATACGAGATGGAGGTGGTCCGCGACCACGCGGACAACTGCATCATCGTCTGCGCCATTGAAAATATCGATCCCATGGGCGTCCACACGGGCGATTCGATCACCGTGGCGCCGGCGCTGACCCTGACGGACAAGGAATACCAGATCCTGCGCAACGCCTCGATCGCGGTGCTGCGCGAGATCGGCGTCGAAACGGGCGGCTCGAATGTTCAGTTCGCGGTCAACCCCGAGGACGGCCGGCTGGTCATCATCGAGATGAACCCGCGGGTGTCGCGGTCCTCGGCCCTGGCGTCGAAGGCCACCGGCTTCCCTATTGCCAAGGTCGCCGCCAAGCTCGCGGTCGGTTACACGCTCGACGAGCTGATGAACGACATCACCGGCGTGACCCCGGCATCCTTCGAGCCGACCATCGACTATGTCGTGACCAAGATCCCCCGCTTCACCTTCGAGAAGTTCCCGGGCACCGACCCGCTGCTGACGACCTCCATGAAATCGGTCGGCGAGGCCATGGCGATCGGCCGCAACTTCCCCGAATCCCTGCAAAAGGGCCTGCGATCCATGGAAACGGGCCTGACCGGGCTCAACGAGGTGACCATCGCGGGGCCCGATGGCGGGGTCGCCGACAAGGACGCCATGCGCGCCGCCCTTGCTCAACCCCGCCCCGACCGCATCCTGGTGATCGCCCAGGCCCTACGCCTGGGGATGACGGTGGAGGATGTCCGCCTTATCACCAAGTACGACCCCTGGTTCCTGGAACAGATCCAGCACATTGTCGAGACGGAGCAGGAGGTTCGCGCGCGCGGCCTCCCCGGCGACGCGCCGGGGCTCCGGCGGCTCAAGGCCCTTGGCTTCTCGGACGAGCGCCTGGCCGAACTGAGCGGCAAGACCGTATCGGAAACGGCGTTTCGCCGGGAAGCGCTCGACGTGCACGCCGTTTTCAAGCGGGTGGACACCTGCGCCGCCGAGTTTCCCTCGCTCACGCCCTATATGTACTCGACCTATCAGGGCGACGGGGTCAATCCGCCTGAATGCGAGTCGGATCCCTCCGACCGGACGAAGGTGGCGATTCTCGGCGGCGGGCCAAACAGGATCGGCCAGGGTATCGAGTTCGACTATTGCTGTGTCCACGCCGCCTACGCGCTCAAGGAGGCGGGGACCGAGACCATCATGGTCAACTGCAACCCGGAAACCGTCTCCACCGACTACGACACCTCGGACCGGCTGTATTTCGAGCCGCTCACGGCCGAGGACGTGATCGAGCTGATCCGCACCGAGCAAAGCCGGGGCCAGCTTCTCGGCGTGATCGTCCAGTTCGGCGGCCAGACTCCGCTCAAGCTGGCGGCCGCACTGGAAGCGGCGCGGATTCCAATCCTGGGAACCTCTCCCGACGCCATCGACCTCGCCGAGGATCGGGAGCGTTTCCAAGACCTGTTGAAAAGGTTGAAGCTGCGCCAGCCGGCCAACGGCATCGCGCGCTCCTTGGAGGAGGCGGAGCGGGTTGCCGAGGCCATCGGTTTCCCTCTGGTCCTCCGCCCCTCCTACGTTCTCGGCGGCCGCGCCATGGAGATCGTTCACGATCAGGCTGCGCTCACCCGCTATATCACCGAGGCCGTCAACGTCTCGGGCGATAGCCCGGTCCTCCTCGACTCCTACCTTCAGGACGCGATCGAAGTGGACGTCGACGCCATCGCCGACGGCGAGGACGTCCATGTCGCCGGGATCATGCAGCATATCGAGGAGGCCGGCGTCCACTCGGGGGACTCGGCCTGCTCCTTGCCGCCCCATACCCTCCCCCCCGATGTCGTCGCCGAGATCGAACGCCAGACCCGGGCCCTGGCCGAGGCTCTGAAGGTCGTCGGCCTGATGAACGTGCAGTTCGCCGTCAAGGGCGGCGAGATCTACATCCTCGAGGTCAATCCCCGGGCCAGCCGCACGGTTCCGTTCGTGGCGAAGGCGACGGGGGTGCCGATCGCGAAAATCGCGGCGCGCGTTATGGCCGGCGCCAAGCTGTCCGATTTCCGCCTGAGGGACCGCGGTTCGCTGGGCCATGTCGCGGTGAAGGAAGCCGTCTTTCCCTTCGCCCGGTTCCCCGGCGTCGATGTGATCCTTGGCCCGGAGATGAAATCCACCGGCGAGGTCATGGGTATCGATTCGGACTTCAGGCGGGCCTTCGCCAAGTCGCAACTGGGGGCCGGCGCGCATCTTCCGGCCAGCGGAACTGTTTTCATTTCGGTCAAGGACCGTGACAAGGATGCGGCGGCGAAACTCGCGGCGCGCCTCGCCGGCATGGGGTTCAACCTGATGGCGACCGGGGGCACGAGCGAACATCTCAGCAGCCATGGGCTCGAGGTGGCGCGGGTGAACAAAGTTCTGCAGGGCCGGCCCCACTGCGTCGACGCGATCATCAGTGGCCAGGTTCAACTGGTGATAAATACCACGGAGGGTGCCCAGGCACTGGCCGACAGCTTCTCCATCCGGCGCTCGGCGCTGGTGCACGGCATCCCCCACTACACCACGATCGCGGGGGCCGCGGCGGCGATCGATGCCGTGGAGGCGCTCAAGGCCGGCGACCTTGAAGTGGCGCCCCTGCAATCCTATTTTTCTGCCTCATTCTGACTCCATCTTGTCGTCAGTGTTGGTACGATCCGAATGCGGCGGATCGGCAAATCCGAATCATTGCCCTGAAAGCTGGAACCGCGAACCATGCAAAAGATGCCCATGACCGCCGAAGGGCTCTCGGCCTTGCAAAAGGAACGCGAGCGGCTCGTAACGATCGAGCGACCTTCCGTCATCCGAGCCATTGGCGACGCCCGGTCCCACGGTGATCTGGCCGAAAACGCGGAGTATCACGCCGCCCGCGAGCGTCAGAGCTTCATCGAAGGCCGTCTTGCCGAGATCGAGGATCTGATCAGCCGGGCGGAGGTGATCGACCCCTCCAAGCTGACGGGCGATACCGTTCGATTCGGTGCCTATGTCAAGGTGGTCGACGAAGAGACGGAGGACGAAAACACCTTCCAGATCGTCGGCAGCCACGAGGCCGATGCCGGCAATGGCCGCATTTCCATCACCTCGCCCCTGGCGCGGGCCTTGATCGGCAAGAATCCAGGCGACGTCGTCGAGGTGAACGCGCCGGCCGGGCCCAAATCCTATGAGATCCTCGAGGTTCGGTTCGGCTAGGCGAAAATAAGCGAAAAGGGCGCTTGGCCGACCGAAGCGCCCCATCGCATTGGTAAACGGAGTCGCGTTACCGACGGGGGTTCAAAGCGGCACCCCGGCCTCGTGTTTCGATTCCCGGATTGTCAGCGCCGATTTGACATGGCTGACATGGGGCGCCGTGGTGAGCTGTGTCGTCAGGAACCGCTGATAGGCGTCCCAGTCCTCGGCCACGATCTTGAGAATGAAATCAGCTTCCCCGGCCAGCATGTAACATTCCCGAACCTGCGGCCACTGCCGGACCAGATCCTCAAAGGCCTCGAGATCGGTTTCGGCCTGGCTGTCGAGGCCCACCTGCGCGAACACCGTCACGTTGAAACCAAGCGTTTTCGGCTCAAGTTCCGCATGATAGCCCCTTATAAGGCCGGATTCCTCCAGCACCCTCACGCGACGAAGACAGGGCGGAGCCGAGATTCCGGCCCGACGCGCCAGCTCGACGTTGGTCATGCGGCCGTCCGCCTGCAGATCACGGAGAATCCGCCGGTCGATGTCGTCAAGTTTAACCTTTGACCCTTTATTCTTCATGCACCAAGGTCTCCTTTCGCGAAAGGATATTACAACCTCGACGGAAAATGTCCATTCTCCGATCGGCGGATTTTGACTGAAATTTGACCTATGAGGGCGGCTTGCCACTCGATGGCAGCCCTTCTATCTTAACGGTACTTCGTTTTCCCCTATGCGCGGCCGCGACCTTTGTCGCGGTTTTGCCAACTTGTGTCCCATGCCATGTCGAAACGACATCATACCAAGGTCCTCGTCATCGGTTCCGGCGCTGCCGGTTACACGGCGGCACTCTATGCCGCAAGAGCGAATCTCGACCCCATCCTGATCGCGGGTTTGCAGCCCGGCGGACAGCTTACCATCACCACCGAGGTCGAGAACTTTCCCGGCTTTCCGGATCCCGTCCAGGGCCCCTGGCTCATGGAGCAGATGCGCCAGCAAGTAGAGAACGTCGGCGCCACCCTGGTCCAAGACACCGTTGTCTCGGCCGATCTTGGCCGGCGGCCGTTCACGCTGACCGGCGACTCCGGAGACGTGTATGTTGGTGAGACGCTCATCATCTGCACGGGTGCAAGCGCGCGCTGGCTAGGCCTTGAGAGCGAGCAGCGCTTGATGGGATTCGGCGTATCGGCCTGCGCCACCTGCGACGGCTTTTTCTTCCGCGAGAAGACCGTCGCCGTGGTCGGGGGCGGAAACACCGCCGTCACCGAGGCGTTGTACCTCACCAATCACGCCGCAAAGGTGTTCCTTATTCATCGACGGGATGAGCTGCGGGCGGAGAAGCTGCTCCAAGAAAGGCTTTTCCGACATCCCAAGATCGAGGTGATCTGGGACTCCGTCGTTGACGTAATCCTTGGAGGCGGAACGCCGCCGGGAGTTACGGGTGTCCGCCTGCGTGGCGTGAAGGATGATTCGATCCGGGAAATCGCGTCGGACGGCGTGTTCATCGCCATCGGCCATACGCCGAATACAGAGCTGTTTCGCGGCCAGATCGACATGGACTCGGACGGCTACATCAAAACCGTTCCCGACGGAGTCTCCACGAATGTGCCGGGCGTTTTCGCCGCCGGCGACGTTCAGGATCACATATACCGCCAGGCCGTAACAGCGGCCGGGACCGGGTGCATGGCGGCGCTCGATGCCGAGCGATTCCTCGCCGAGCACGAAACGGAGGCTATCGCCGCCGAGTAAATAAGGACGTATTCGTCCCTGCCCCGACGACAAGTCGACGGCACGATGCGAGAACGCGTCGTCGCCGTGGCGGGTCGGTTACCGCAAGAACCAGGACGACAGGGTGTCATGGCAGACGCACGGTTGGGTATCGAACCCACGATCGATTGGGATAAACTGCGGGTGTTCCACGCCGTCGCAGAGGCCGGCAGCTTCACCCATGCGGGGGAAACGCTGAATCTCAGCCAGTCCGCGGTGAGCCGCCAAATCGGCGCGCTTGAGGAGAGCCTCAACGTTCCGCTCTTCCACAGGCACGCCCGCGGGCTCATTCTCACGGAACAGGGCGAGCTCCTGCATCGTACGGCGCGGGAAATGTTCGCGAAACTGTCGATGACGACCGCCCGCATCAAGGAGAGCCGCGAACAACCGACCGGCCTGCTCCGTGTCACGGCCACGGTGGCCTTTGGATCGGTCTGGCTGACGCCGCGGCTCAAGGACTTTCTGCGTCAATATCCGGAGATGGATTTCTCGCTGGTGCTCGCGGATACCGATCTCGATCTTTCGATGCGCGAGGCGGACGCCGCCATCCGCATGACGCCGCCCCGCCAGCCCGACCTGATCCAGCGCCATCTGTCCAGCATGCGGTATCGCGTGGTGGCTTCCAAGACCTATGTGGCGGAACGGGGCTCTCCGCGCTCGGTGGAAGACCTCGACAATCATGAGATCATCGTCTACGGCGAGGATTCCACGCCGCCGGTGCCTAATTTGGGCTGGCTTCTCGAGGCCGGGGCACAGCCCGGCAGCCGTCGCCGCCCGGTTCTTCGCGTGAACAGCACATACGGAATTTTCCGGGCCGTACACAGCGGGTTGGGCCTCGCCGCCCTTCCGGACTATATGCTTCGCGAATCCGATAACCTAGTCGAGCTGTTGCCGGAGCTCCAGGGGCCGCGGGTCGACGCCTACTTCGTCTATCCGGAGGAACTTCGGCATTCCAAGCGTATCGGCGTCTTTCGCGACTTCCTGGTCGACCAGATCGCGAAGGACGGGTTGCGTAAGTCTTCCTAACCGGTGTTTTCTAGCCATGCAATCGGTGCATGGCTGCACTGTAAAATCGTCGATGGTTAGTCTTGCTTGAAATGCGTATAAAAAGGTCAGGTGATGTTGCATCGATTGGACGCACCGCACCGGATTTCCTGATTTCGGGCGAGATGCCCGAAAGAAGGGCCCGTCTCTGACGGGTCCTGCGTCTCCCAGACGTGAAGCCTCCCTGTTAGACTTGCCGGGAACCCTCGGGTTCCCGGTTTTTTTTTGTTGATCGTGAAAAAGTCGCTCGCCTTCGGCTCGGTGACCTTTTCCCCGGTTTTGAGTGGCCAAATCCGCCCTTTGAGGCGGCTCTACGAGCGGATTTGAAGATACTTCCCGCCTGATCCGGCAGCTACGCCGGATCAGGCGGGATCTCAAATCGCAAGCTTGCGGCCTGGTC
>JANQJG010000139.1 GCA_028281785.1 Rhodospirillales bacterium | reverse complement strand
TCACTTCAAAAAACAGACATCAGAGGATGAGGGAAGACATTGACATGACTGACCTCATGCTGAGGAGCGAAGCGTCTCGAAGCACGAGGGCAATCATGGCTCACCTTTTCGACATCCCGTTGGCAGATCACGCGCTCTCCCGCTTGAGGAGCCGGAAGCCGAGATCCACCCGGGTCTCGGCCACCGCCTCGCCGGCCAGCCGGCGCACCAGCATCTCGGCGGCGCGCCGCCCGATCTCATAGCGCGGGGTCAGAATCGTGGTCAGGCGGGGAACGATCTCGCTCCCGAATTCCAAGCCGTTGAACCCGGCGATGGCGATGCGCCTGGGCACCTCGATGCCGCGGCGTTGGCATTCCAGCACCGCGCCGGCCGCGAGGTCGTCATTGGAAAAGAACACCGCCTCGGTTCGTGGATGCTCCTCAAGCAGCGCGGCGATCGCCTCCCCGCCCAGGCGCAATGTCGAGGCTTCGTCCAGGAAGACCACGGGATCGGCCTCCAGGCCGGCCTCGGCGAGCGCCGCGCGATAGCCCTCCAGGCGCCGGCCGACGCGCAGATCGCGCTCGATCAGCGCGCCAACGAAGCCGATGCGCCGGTATCCCCGCGACATCAGATACCGCGCCATCTCGGCCCCGGCCTCGAAATGGGAAAGCCCCACATTCATGTCGATCGGGTCCTCCCCGAGCTCGACGATCTCGACCACGGGAACGCCGGCCGCCTCGAGCATGCGCCGCGTCCGCCGGCTGTGCTCGACGCCGGTGAGGATCGCCCCGTCCGGCGACCAGCTCATGAACACCTCGGCCAGCGCCTCTTCCTCGCTCAGCGAATAGCCCGTATGTCCGAGCAGCATCTGCAGGTCGTGCTCCTGCAGCACCTCGGCGATGCCGGCCACGATGTCGGGAAACACGAGGTTCGAGAGCGAGGGGATGACCACGGGCACCGTTCGCGTGCGGGTCGAGGCCAGCGCCCCGGCCAGACGGCTGGGCACATAGCCCAGCTCCTCGACCGCGGCGTCGATGCGCTGGCGCAGGCCCTCGGACACGGTTTCCGGAGCGCGCAGGGCGCGGGAGACGGTCATCATCGCGACGCCCGCCCGCTCGGCCACTTCCTTGACCGTGACCCGATTCTTGGACGCGCGGCTGCGGGTCCGGGTCTTTCCTCCATCAAGCTTGGCCGTCATCGCGTTGCCAACCCTCGCGCGGCTTCGAATTCATCCATTTTGACCGATCCCGGCGTTTTTTGATAGCGCTAACGAGTAAGATATGCTAGAGGTCCTTTCTTATCGAGGTTGCTGTTCGCAGGCATTTGATAGCGTTAACAAGACCAAAAAAGGCTCGGAACCTGGGTTTTCGGATCGCAAGCGGACACCCATCGGCACACAAGCGGGGGAGGATATGAGCACAGAACAGGCGGTCGGCGTCATCGGTCTCGGCGCCATGGGCATGGGCGTCGCCCGGTCCCTTCTGCGGGCCGGCTTCACCGTCACCGGATGCGATGTCCGGAACGAGGCGCTGAAGGAGTTTGCCGGTCACGGCGGCACCCCCACCACCTCGCCCGCCGAGGCCGGGCGAAACGCCTCGTTCCTCGTCATCGTGGTGGTCAATGCCGAGCAGACCGAAAACGTGCTGTTCGGGGAGGACGGCGCGGCCGCCACCCTCGCCCCCGGCTCGGTCGTTCTCGCCTGCGCCACGGTGCCGTCCGAATTCGCCATCGCCACCGCCGAACGGCTCGCCCGGCAGGACATCGAGATGATCGACGCCCCGATCAGCGGCGGCGCCGTCCGTGCCGCGGCCGGGGAGCTGTCGGTGATGGCGTCCGGGCCGCCGGCCACCTTCGACAAGGCCAAGGCGGTGCTCGACGCGATGGCCGAAACCGTGCATCGCCTCGGCGATACCGTCGGGCCGGGCTCGGCGGTCAAGACCATCAATCAGCTTCTGGCCGGCGTCCATATCGCGGCCGGGGCCGAGGCGCTGGCCCTCGCCATGCGCATGGGCCTCGACCCCAAAGTGGTCTACGACGTGATCTGCGCCAGCGCCGGCTCCTCCTGGATGTTCGAGAACCGCATGCCGCATGTGCTCGCCGGGGACTACACCCCGTTCAGCGCCGTCAATATCTTCGTCAAGGATCTCGGCATCGTGCTCGAGACCGGCAAGCAACTGACCTTCCCCCTGCCCATCGCGGCCACCGCCCATCAGCAGTATCTCGCGGCCAGCGGCGCCGGCTATGGTCGGCAGGACGACTCCGCGGTCATCAAGGTGTATCGTGATCTCGGCGGTATCACGCTTCCGGAAAAGTCGGAGGACTGAGCCGGGCAGACAAATAGGATGACAGGGGGAGGAGAGATGGGTCAGGACAAGCGTGTCGGCATCGTCGGCGTGGGCATGATGGGCCACGGCCTGGCGAAAAACATCCTGAAGAACGGCTTTCCCCTCGCCTTCCTGGCTCATCCCGGCAATCGTCCGGTCGATGATCTGATCGCCCTCGGCGCCCAGGGCCGCGACGGCCTCGTCGAGCTGGCCCAAGGCTCCGACGTCGTGATCATCTGCGTCACCGGCTCGCCCGAGGTCGAGGACATCGTCTTTCGCGCCGGCGGTCTCATCGAAGGGATGGGCGCGGGCAAGCTCGTCATCGACTGTTCGACGGCGCTCCCGGAAACCAGCCTCAAGGTCGCGGCCGCGCTCGCCGAAAAGGGCGCCCGCTTCGTCGACGCGCCGATGACCCGCACCCCCAAGGAGGCCGAGGAAGGCCGCCTCAACCTCATGGTCGGTGCCGACCCCGAGACCTTCGCCGAGGCCCGGCCGCTGCTCGAGGCGGTGGCCGAGAACATCTTCCACGCCGGCGGGGTCAGTGCCGGCAACCGGCTAAAGCTGCTGCACAACTTCCTCGCCCTGGGGAACTCGGCGCTGCTGGCCGAGGCCTTCGTGTGTGCCGCCAAGGGCAATGTCGATCTCAACACGCTCTGCGACGTCATCCGCACCGGCGGCGCCGACAGCGCCGTTTTCGGCCGCATCGAGCCCTATGTGCTCCAGGGCGACGACAGCGCCTTCCGCTTCACGATCGCCAACGGCCACAAGGATCTCGGCTATTATGCGGAGATGGCGCACGGCGCCGGCGTCGCGTCGAGCTGTGCCGCCGCGATCCAACAGTTCTACACGCTCGCCCACAATCTGGACCGGGACGGCTCCTTCGTCCCGCAGCTCCTCGATCTGCTGGGCGGGCTCCACGGCGTCACGCCACGCCTGAAATGACAGCGGCCGAACCCGGCCGAAGGGAGGAACCATGCGAGTTGTGATCACCGGCGGCGCCGGTTTCCTGGGTCAAAAGCTGGCCAAGCGTCTGATCGAGGTCGGAACCCTGACCGGCAGCGACGGCCAGCCCCACGCCATCACCAAGCTGGCCCTGGCCGATATCGTCGAGGCGGCGAAGCCCGCCACCGACGGGATCGCGGTCGAGACCTTCGTCGGCGATCTGACGGAACCCGCGGTCGTCGAACGCCTGTTCGCCGCGCCGACCGGATCGGTCTTCCATCTCGCCGCCGCCATGAGCGGCCAATGCGAGCAGGACTTCGACCTCGGCATGCGGATCAATGTCGACGGCACCAGGGGGCTCCTCGAAGCCTGCCGGAAACAGGCCGCACCGCCGAAATTGGTCATGCCCGCCTCGGTCGCGGTCATGGGCGGCGACATGCCCGAGGTCATCAAGGACGACACGGCGACCACGCCCACCAACACCTACGGCACCACCAAGGCGATCTGCGAGCTCCTGATCAACGATTACTCCCGCCGCGGCTTCCTCGACGGCCGCACGGTCAGGCTGCCGACCATCGTCGTCCGCCCGGGCAAGCCCAACAAGGCGGCCTCCTCCTTCGCCAGCAGCATCATCCGCGAGCCGCTTCAAGGCGACGACGCGTTCTGCCCGGTTCCGGTCGAGACGCCGATGTGGCTGATGTCGCCGCGCCAGGCCGTGGCCACCCTTATCCACACCCACGACCTGCCGGGCGAGACGCTCGGCGCCAACCGCATCATCACCCCGGCCGGCCTCACCGTCACGGTGGCGGAGATGGTCGAGTCGCTGCGCCGGGTCGCCGGCGACGAGCCGGTCGGCCGCATCAGCTTCGGCAGCGATCCCGAGGTCGAGAACATCATCTGCAATTGGGCCGGGCGCTGGGAATCGCGGCGTGCCGGCGGCCTCGGCTTCGAGGGCGACGAGAGCATGGAGGCGATCATCCGTGCCTTCATGGAGGACGACATGGTCAAGCCGGGCGCGTCCGCCTGACCGCCCGTCGCCCGAACAGGATGCGGCCGCCGCGCCGCCAAAGAACGCGCATGAGGACGAGATGACCGAGGTCACGATTCCCTTCGACGGCAAGCCGTACGTCTTCGAGGTTCCGGACGCGAACCTGATCGAGGTGCTGAGCCCCGACGAGTCGCCGCCGGTCGCCGATCTCGATGCCGAGATCGCGCGCGCCCTCGACTTCCCCATCGACCAGCCGCCGCTCGAAAGCTGGGTCAAACCGACGGACTCGGTGCTTCTGATCTCCGACGACACGACGCGGCTCACGCCGTCGGACCGCATCATTCCGCCGATCCTCGACCGGCTGAATGCGGCCGGGGTGCCGGATTCGCAGATTTCCTGCATCATCGCCCTCGGCACCCATCGCTACATGACCGAGACCGAGCTCCGGGCCAAGATCGGGGATACGGCCTGCGACCGCATCCGTGTCTTCAATCACGAATGGAAGGACCCGGAGCAGCTCGTCGATCTCGGCGTCTCCGAGCACGGGACGCCACTCGTCGTCAACAAGGCCGCCGTCGAGGCCGACGTCATCATCGGCATCGGCGCCGTCGTCCCCCATCACATTCCCGGCTTCTCCGGCTCGTCCAAGATCATCCAGCCGGGCATCTGCGGCTTCGAGACCACGGCCGAGACGCATCTGCTGTCCTGTTCGGGCGGCGATTCCTTCCTCGGCCTCGAGGACAACCCGGTACGCGAAGACCTGGACTCCATGGCCGACCGGGTCGGCATGAAGACCATCTTCAACGTCGTCATGGACTCGGAAGGCGGCGTTGTCGGCGCCTTCTTCGGGGAGATGCGGGCGACCTTCAAGGACGCGGTGGTTCTGGCCCGCAAGATCTACGGCATCCCCTATCGCGAGACGCCGGACATCGTGATCGCCAATTCCTGCCCCTGCGATCTCGATTTCTGGCAGTCCCACAAGGCGCAATACCCGGCCCAGCGCATGATCAAGCAGGGCGGCACGATCATCGTCTGCACGCCGGCGCCGGAGGGCGTGAGCCCGGTCCATACCGATCTCCTCGACTTCACCGCCTGGCCGGCGGAGGAGATCAAGGCCGCCTATCGCCGCGGTGAGCTCAAGGACGGCGTGGCCACGGCCCTTGCCGTCGCCTGGGCCCTGGTCCGGGAGAAGGCCAAGGTGATCACCTACTCGCCCGGCATTCCGGCCGATCACAAGGAGAAGCTCGGCCATACCCACGCCCCCTCGATCGAATGGGCCCTTGAGGAGGCGTTCCGCCAGCAGGGCCCGGCGGCCCGTGTCACCGTGCTGACACATGCCGCCGATATGTTGCCGATCCAAGACTTCTGACCGCCGATGCTGGAGATGGCCGTCATCGCAGACGATCTCACGGGTGCCGCCGATACGGGCATCCAGTTCCGACCCCTGTTCGCCGAGACCCTGCTGCTATCCGACCGCAGCCTGGCGACCCGGGATTTCGGGGCGAACGCCGAGGCGCTGGCCATCCACACGCGGACCCGGGCGCTCGCGCCCGACGCGGCGCGGGCGCGGGTCGCCGAGGCCGCCGGGTCTCTGATGGCCTGGGCCCCCAGGCGGGTCTACAAGAAGGTCGACTCCTGCCTGCGCGGCAATATCGGGGCCGAGATCGACGCCCTCCTCGAAAAGCTCGGCTTCGCGCTCAGCTTCGTCGCCCCCGCCTTCCCCGAGGTCGGACGGACGACGGCGCAGGATGTTCACCTGCTCCACGGCACCCCCGTGGCGGAGACGGAGATGCGCCACGATCCGGCAACCCCCGTCACCGAATCCCGCCTCTCGCAGGCGATTGCCGCGCGCAGCCGGCTCCCGGTCGACCGCGTCGACCTCGACATCGTCGAGCAGGGCCCCGACCGGATCGCGGAGGAGGTCGAACGCCTGGCCGCGGGCGGCACCCGCCACATCACCTTCGACAGCACCCGGCAGGAGCATCTCAAAGCCATTGCCGGTCTCAGCCTGACGCGGTTTCCCTCGACGCTCCTCGTCGGTTCGGCCGGCCTCGGCCAGGGCCTGCGCGATTGCCTGCGCGGGGACGGGGTGGATGAATCCTCCCAGCCGCCGCCCGCGCCGTCCGGCCACCATCTTGTCGCCATCGGCACGGCGACGGCGCTGGCGCGGCGTCAGGTCGCGGTTCTGGCCAAGGCGTCGGGCTCGGACGTTCTCGATCTGCCCGCCGATGCGCTCGCCACCGGCGAGGCCGATCCCGGCTGGAACAACGCCCTTGCGCAAGCCGCAGCGATCTTCCAGAAGGGAGACCTCGTGGTTCGCATCGAGCCGCCCGGGGGCCAACCCTCGGCCGAGACAGCCCTTCGCGTCGCTTCCGGCTTCGGCGCCTTCGTCGCGGCGCTCGTCCGTCGCGTCCGCCC
Source organism: Rhodospirillales bacterium (assembly GCA_028281785.1). Classification (GTDB taxonomy): domain Bacteria; phylum Pseudomonadota; class Alphaproteobacteria; order Rhodospirillales; family Shumkoniaceae; genus JANQJG01. The sequence continues at coordinate 12,536 of JANQJG010000139.1, read as the reverse complement.
GGCCAGCTTGTTCCTGTCCGGCGGCGATACCGCGCTCGGCACCCTCGATGCCCTCGGCACAAGGGCGATCCGGCTGGAAGGGGAGGTCTTGCCTGGCTTGGTTCGGGGCACCCTGGTCGGCGGCGATATGGAAGGTTTGGCCGTGGGCACCAAGTCGGGCGCCTTCGGCAAGGACGACGCAATCCTGATCTGGCGCAACTCCTGGTCACAACGAGAGAATGGACATGCCTGACACCACACCCGACACGCGACCGATCCTCGCCCTCACCATGGGCGATCCCGCGGGCATCGGCTCCGAGATCACGGTCAAGACCCTTGCCGAGCCGGAGATGTACGAAATCTGCCGACCCTTGGTCATCGGCGACGTCTGCATGATGGAAGATGCCATCCGCATGTGCGGATCCGGCGCCAGGGTCAACGCCGTCACCGACCCGGCCGAGGGCAGGTACGAACTCGGCACCATCGACGTCTATGACTGCGGCATCATGTCCATCGAGGATCTCGCTTACAAGAAAGTGACCGCGAAGCAGGGCGACGCCGCCTTCCAATATGTGGCCAAGGCCATCGAGCTGGCCCTGGCCGAGCGGGTCGACGGGACCGTCACCGGCCCCATCAACAAGGAATCGATGAATCTCGGCGGTCACCACTATTCCGGCCATACCGAGATCTATGGCGATCTCACGGGCACCAAGGACTATTCCATGATGCTCGCCGATGGCGGCTTCCGGGTCGCCCATGTCTCCACCCATGTCAGCCTGCGCGAGGCCTGCGACCGGGTGAAGACGCCGCGCGTCCTCCGCGTCATCCAGCTCGCCGACGAGGCGCTTAAGCAGCTCGGCCTGGAGCGGCGGAAAATCGGCGTCTGCGGCCTCAACCCCCATTGCGGCGAGGCCCGCATGTTCGGCGACGAGGACGAGGACGAGATCCGGCCCGCCATCGAGGAAGCCGTGCGTCAGGGCATCAACGCCGAGGGCCCGGTCCCGGCCGACACCATCTTCTCGAAGATGAAGGGCGGCATGTACGACATGGTCGTCACCATGTATCACGACCAGGGGCATATCCCGACCAAGCTGACCGGCTTCCATTATGACGAGAAGACCAACACCTGGGGCCAGATGGCCGGCGTCAACATCACCCTCGGCCTTCCCATCATCCGCTCCTCGGTCGATCATGGAACCGCCTTCGGCAAGGCCGGCGAGGGCCGCGCCAACCCGCAATCGCTGATCGAGGCGGTGCGCATCGGCGCCCAGTTCGCGCGCGGCCGCAACGCCGCCCGGGACAAGGCCCCCGTGTCCGCCTGACGCGACCCCGCCAGGACCGGAATTCGCGATACCGATTTCGCAGGCTGGGGAAGAAGGCGAATGGATGATTGACCTCGTGCTTCGACTGGGCTCAGCATGAGGTCAATCATGTCAATCTCTTGCCTCATCCTGAGCTCGTCGAAGGAAGAGGCAAGGCAGTTCGACGACTTTTGCGACAGCTTGTTGGGGAGGAAGACTCATGCCGAATTTCGCCGCCAACCTCAGCATGATGTTCAACGAGGTCGACTTCCTCGACCGTTTCGCGGCCGCCGCCCGGGCCGGCTTCAAGGGCGTCGAGTTCCTGTTCCCCTACGCTTTCGAGAAGGGCGCGCTCGCCGCGCGGCTCCAGGAACACGGGCTGACCCAGGCCCTGTTCAACGGCCCGCCCGGCGACTGGGACGCCGGCAACCGCGGCCTCGCCTGCCTGCCCGACCGGGTTTCGGAGTTCCGGGATGGGATCGGCCTCGCCCTCGACTATGCGCGGGCGCTCGATTGCCCGCGCGTGCATCTGATGGCCGGCCTTGTCCCCGAGGGCTTAGCCGTGGAGACGCTGCGCGAGACCTATGTCGAGAATCTGAGATACGCCGCGACGCAGGCGGCGGAAACCGGCATTACCCTGCTCATCGAGCCCATCAACAGCCGCGACATGCCGGGCTATTTCCTCAACACCATCGAGCAGGCGCTGGAGATCCTCGACACGGTGGATGCCGACAATCTTCGCCTCCAGTTCGACATCTATCACCGCCAGATCATGGGCGGGGACCTCGCCCCGACGATCGAACGCGCCCTGCCCCGGATCGCCCATATGCAGCTCGCCGACACGCCCGGCCGCCACGAGCCAGGCACTGGCGAGATCAACTATCCCTTCCTCTTCGAATGGATCGACCGCCTCGGCTATGACGGCTGGATCGGCTGCGAGTATGTGCCGGCCGGCCGTACCGAGGACGGGCTCGCCTGGGCCCGCCCCTACCTCGCCCCATAGCCGGAGGCCACGAATCACCCCCACCCCGGCCCTCCCCCTCGACGGGCTATCGGATTCACGCATCTTTCCGGCCTTGAGCGACCGGCCAGGGTTGGGAGGGTGACGGGAGCAAACCCCATACCGAACCTTCTTCCTCTCCCTTGACGGGGTGGTCCCCGGCGCTGTGAAAAAGGTGTGAGAAATCAACCCTCTCCGCCCATTGGGGGGAGAGGGTGGCGCGCCCGAGCGTAAGCTCGGCGAGCCGGGTGAGGTGGGCATTTTCCCAGATCCCCCACCTCACCATGTTCCTCTCCGCCCCCGAGGGCGGAGAGGAGACGCTGTGGCGACGGCGCGCGTAAAGTCCCTTTCCGACTCAAGGGGGCTCTCGCATTTTCCCATGATCCGAGATGTGTGAAGGCCATAGGCCCCCTTGCGGGGGAGGGCCGGGGTGGGGGGTGCTCCCTCAATCACGCGCCAGGGCGCGCTCCACGAAGTCGAGCCGGTCCTGGCCCCAGAAGATCTCGTCCTTGTAGACATAGGACGGCGCGCCGAAGACGCCACGGTCGATGGCTTCCTGGGTGTCGGCCGCGAACGCCGCCTTGACCGCCTCGCTCTCCGCCGCGTCCAATAGCGCCGGGCCGTCGAGCCCGCTCTCCCCGGCGATCGCCGCGAGCGTGTCCCGGTCGTCGATATTGCGGTCCTCGACCCACAGGGCGCGCTGGATCACATGGCCGAGCGCGCCGCAGTCGAGCCCCTGCTCGCGCGCCGCCGTCACCATCCCGGCGGCCGGCCAGCCCTGCGCCGGAAAGAATTTCGGTTCGAGGTTGATGGGGATGCCCAGATGCTCCCGCCAGCGTTTGAGCTCGGCCATCCGGTAGGCCTGCCGCTGGAGCGCCCGCTTGGGCAGGGGCAGGCCGCCCGAGACCGGGAAAATCTCCGCGAAGTTGGCCGGCTTGTAGACGATCTCCGCCCCGTGGCCGGCGGCGATCTCCTCGAAGCGCTTCCAGCCCAGGAACGTCCAGGGCGAGGTGATGGAGAGGTAGAAGTCGATCGTCTTGGCCATGCGTGGATCCCCTTTCGTCCACCGCCGCCTGTTATTGGCGGGGCATGCCCGCCGCGACCCAGGCCTCGGTATCGGCAAGCGCCTTGCCGAAGGCCGCGAACATCTCGTCGATCTCCTCGGCGGTGATGATCAGCGGCGGCGAGAAAGCGATCGAGTCCTTGAGGTTCCGCAGGATGACCCCGTATTCGAGCGCCCGGTCGAGGAGATAGAAGCCGACGCGCTCGGACGGCTCGAACGGGACCTTCGTTGTCTTGTCCTTGACCAGCTGCACCGCGCCCACGAGCCCGACGCCCCGGACCTCGCCGACCAGCGGGCTGTCGATGAAGCAGCGGAGGCCGGCCTGAAACCCAGGGGCGATGGACCGGACATGGGAGACGATGTCCCGTTCGGCATAGATGCGCTGGGTTTCGAGCGCGATCGCCACGCTCAGCGGATGCCCGGAATAGGTTGAGCCGTGACCGAACATGCCGTACTTGTCGCTGGCCGCGAGCGCCGTCTGGTAGATCGGCTCGGAGATCAGCACGGCCGAGATCGGCGCGCAGCCGGCCGACAGCGCCTTGGCCGACGTAATCACATCGGGGCGGAGGTCGAAGGTTTGGCTGCCCCACATATTGCCGGTACGTCCGAAGCCGCAGATCACCTCGTCGGCGATGAACATTACGTCGTACTTCGCCAGGACCTCCTGGACCTTCTCGAAATAGGTCGCCGGTGGCACGATCACCCCGCCCGCGCCCATCACCGGCTCGGCGATGAAGCCGCCCACCGTTTCCGGCCCTGCCTCCAGGATCAGGCGCTCAAGGTTTCCGGCGAGTCGCGTCGCGAAGTCCTCCTCGCTCTCCCCGGGTTCTGCGTAAAGGTAGTGGTGCGGCGTGTCGGTATGCAGCACGCCGGCCTCCGGCAGGTCGAAACCCAGATGGACATAGGCCAGTCCGGAAAGGCTGCCGGCACCCGTCGTCGCCCCGTGATAGGCCCCCTTTCGGCCGATGATCTTCTTCTTCTCCGGCCGCCCGCGCATGTTGTTATGGACCCGTACCAGCTTGATCGCCGTCTCGTTGGCCTCGGACCCGGAATTGAAGAACATCACCTTCGACATCGGAACCGGCGCCAGGTCGATCAGCCGCTCCGCGAGTTCGACCGTCACGTCCGGCGTCTTGCCGGAATAGCTGTGATAGAAGGGCAGACGCTCGAGCTGCCTTCGGCCGGCCTCCGCAAGGCGGGGTTCGCTGAAGCCAAGGGAGGCGCACCACAGCCCGGCCATGGCCTCGATATAGCCGCGCCCCGAGTCGTCATAGACCCGGATGCCATCGCCGCGGGTGATGACCTGGGGGCCGTCGTCGCGCAGCCGATGGAGCTCGGTGAAGGGATGCACGTGATAGGCGACGTCGCGCGCGGCCGTCGAATTGGGTGGTGTCGCGGAGGGAGCGTCCGGGCTCATGCTTCGCACTCGTCCTGTCCGTGGAGGGGGCAACGCTTCCTTCCTAGAGGAGCAGGTCTCCGGCATCAACCGTGATCTACCCGAGTCCCCGCGGCATTTGCGATCAGGGGCCGTTTGTATAAAACTGGGCGTCCGCAGGCGCGGAGTCTGTTTGTCCGAGGGGGGCTGACAGCACATCGGAAAAAAGGAGGGGACCGTGACCGAATTCAGCCAGCAGACCGCCATTATCGTGGGCGCCGCGCGCGGGATTGGCCGCGCCGCCGCCGAGCGGCTGGCGGGGCGGGGAGTCGCCATCGTCGCCTATGACCGCGACGAGGGCGCCCTGCAGGAGACCGCGCGCGCCTTCGCGGACAAGGGCCTGAGCTTCACGTCCCAGGCCGTCGACATCACCGAGGAGAAGGCGGTGGACGCCGCGGTCGCCGAGACGCTCAAGGCGTCCCCCTCCCTTCACATTCTGATCAACTGCGCCGGCTCGACCGGCAGGACCGGCATCAAGACCCATGAGGTCGAGGCCGAGAACTTCGACGAGGTCTATCGCATCAACCTCAGGGGCGCGTTCCTCATGACCAAGGCGGTCCTGCCGGCCATGCTGGCTCGGGACTACGGCCGAATCCTCCATGTCGCCTCGATCGCCGGCAAGGACGGCAATGCCGGCATGCAGGCCTACTCGGCCACCAAGGCCGGGCTCATCGGCTTCGTGAAAAGCGCGGGCAAGGACTACGCCGAGACAGGGATCACCATCAACGCCCTGGCCCCGGCCGTGATCTACACCGACATGGTGGCGGCCATGCCCGACCATCAGGTCAAATACATGACCGACCGCATCCCGATGAAGCGCACGGGGCAGCTGGCGGAAGCGGCGGCCGTGATCGAATGGATCGTCTCGCCCGACTGCAGCTTCACCACCGGGTTCACCTTCGATCTTTCCGGCGGCCGAGCGACTTACTGACCACAGCCACCACCACCATGGCTTGCGCCTTCGGACGGCCGAAAAACCATCCGCGCGGCAGGGGTTTAAGGGGGTTTTTACACTTTCGAGCTAGTATTACCTATAAAGGAGTTATCCTCTCCTTCAGGATGAAGTGATATACTTTCGGGTCTTTCATCCAAAAGTTTGAGCGGTGCTATTCTGCCATGTGTCTACGCGAGGGAAACGCTTGGTGGAAATCATCTCAAACCGGAGGACGCCCGTGATCTCCCCATCTTCGGCAGTCGGGGCGAACTCTTGCGACCGACCGCGTGTCCTCATGTTTTCGCAACGCGGCCTGGGGATAGAGAGATGGCGGTGTTGCGGCCTTGAGTTCGAGGACGTGATCCGCGAGATCGAGGATGTCGAGATAGTCGCGCCCGCGCCTTCCAAGACGTCCGACAGCCGGCTCAAGGTAATGCGGGGGATTTCGCGGTATGTGCCGCAGGTGCGTGCCCTCGGCTCCGGCCTCTCCATCGTCCCCGGGCACGACCGCTATGACATGCTCTTCGCCGAGGTCGGCTACATGGGCGAGCTCATGGCCCTTGCCCCCCTCAAGAAGTGGCGAAAGAGGTGCGCCCTGACCGTCTGCTATGTCGAGGAAATCTTCCTGAGCTACCTCGACAAGCTGAAGGGGCAGCTCGATCTTCTGAATGAATTCGATCTGATCTTCTGCGCCTGCGCCGGCACCGTCGACGAATTGTCGGAACGTCTCGGCCGGGAAGTGACATATCTTCCTCCGGGGGTCGATACACTCCGGTTTCGCCCGAGCCTGGACCCCGATGAGCGGGCGATCGAGGTCGCCATGCTCGGCCGCAAATCGGCGGAGACGCATCAGGCCCTCATCGACCGCGCCACGGCCACCGGCGCGTTCTACTACCATGACGGGACCTGGTGGGCTCCCAAATTTTGGGTGGCCGAACCGGCCCAGCACCGTGTTCTTCTCGCGAACATCTTGAAGAACACGCGGTTCTTCATCGCAAACCGGGCCAATTTCGACTGCAAGGACAAAATCCGGACGCAGGAGGAGATCGGTTTCAGGTTTTTCGAGGGCGTGGCGGCGGGCGCTGTCCTGCTGGGTGACCATCCGCGGACCGAGCAGTTCCAGAAGCTTTTCGGGTGGAACGAGGCGGTCGTCCCAGTCCCGGCGAATTGCCCCAACATCGGCGACATTGTCGAAGACCTGAATGCTCAACCGGATCGCTTGAGGCTGATCAGCCGCCGCAATGTCAAGAATTCCCTGCTGCGGCACGACTGGGTGTATCGCTGGAAAACCATCCTCGACGCCGCCGGATTCGAGCCGACCGAGGCGACCGCCTGTCGAACCAAGCAATTGACCCGCCTCTCCAACGACATCGACGTGGGCGCGAAACGAACCCTGGTCGCTGTTTAGAGAATCACCGGATCAAACGGACCCTTCCGACCGTCAGTTTCCCACGGTCCACACCGGGCCGTCCGGAAAGCGGTGAGCCGACAGCGAGTCTTCCTTCATCTCAATGGAATAGCCAGGCGCGGTCGGCGGCATGTAGCGCCCGTTCTTCATCACCACCGGGTATTTGAAATGCTCGTGCAGATGGTCGACATACTCGATCACCCGGTTCTCCAGCCCGCCCGAGACGCAGATGTAGTCGATGAGGGACAGGTGCTGGACATATTCGCAGAGGCCGACCCCGCCGGCATGGGGACAGACCGGCACGCCGAACTTGGCCGCCATCAGAAGCACGGCCAGCACCTCGTTGACCCCGCCGAGACGGCAGGAGTCGATCTGGCAGACATCGATCGCGCGGGCCTGCAGGAGCTGCTTGAAGATCGTGCGGTTCTGGCACATTTCGCCGGTCGCGACGCCGACCCCGAGCGGACGCAACGCCTCGGCGATGCGGGCATGGCCGAGCACGTCGTCGGGGCTGGTCGGCTCCTCGATGAACCAGGGCCTGTATTCGGCGAGCGCGGTCATGCGGGCGATCGCCTCCTCGACCCCCCAGACCTGATTGGCATCGACCATCAGCGTGCGATCCGGGCCGATCTCCTCGCGTACGATCCGGCAGCGCCGGGCGTCGTCCTCCGCGTCCACGCCGACCTTGATTTTGATATGCGACCAGCCGGCCGCCACCGCGTCGCGGCACAGACGCCGAAGCTTCTCGTCCCCATAGCCGAGCCAGCCGGCCGAGGTCGTATAGGCGGGGTAGCCCTCGGCCTCCATATGCGCCACCCGCTCGGCCTTTCCGGGCAGGTTCCGGCGCAGCATGTCCAGCGCCTCGGCGCGGCTCACCGCGTCCTCGATGTATCGGAAGTCGATGCAGCGGACGAATTCCTCGGGGGTCATGTCGCAAACCAGCCGCCAGAGCGGCTTGCCCTCGGCCTTGGCCCATAGGTCCCAGACCGCGTTGACCACCGCCGCCGTCGCCAGGTGGATGACGCCCTTCTCCGGCCCCACCCAGCGGAGCTGCGAGTCGCCGGTGACATGCCGCCAGAAGCCGCCCATATCGGCGGCGATATCCTCGAGCTTCAGGCCGAGCAGCAGGGGTTTCAGCGCCTCGATTCCCTGAACGCAGAGCTCGTTGCCGCGGCCGATGGTGAAGGTGACGCCGTGGCCGGCGAGGCCGCCCGGCGCGTCGGTGCGCAGGATCACATAGGCCGCTGAATAGTCGGGGTCGGGATTCATGGCGTCCGAGCCGTCGAGCTCCCGCGAGGTGGGAAAACGGATGTCCTGGGCGAGGACGTCGGTGATCGTGGTCGGCAAGGCGGCCTCCTGGTCTTCTACGGTGAGTGGTGGGGCGGTCGGGCCCGGCGGTAATCTACCGCGCCGTCCTCTGCTGGTGAATGCTGTTCCCGACCGTCACCGCAACCGGTCTGCACCTTTTCTTTACGTTCATGTGACATTAAGTCGACAACTCCCAACCGGGACGAAAGGCATTCCGTGAAGATCTCCGGCGTACCGCTTTCCCGGCTCCTCCCAAGCATTTCTGGGCTCATCGCCGCCTTCCTCTTCGTTGTGGGCACGGCCCATGCGACCGAGGGGGGCACGCTCGAACGGGTGTTGGAGGACGGGCGCGTGGTGATCGCCTATCCGGGGGGCCGATACACCGGCGAGATTGGCGAGGCCCCTTCCGGGCTCGACCCCCATCGGCTGAACGTACGATGGAGCGGGCGCTGCCTCTTCGAGTTTCGCAGCGGTGCCCGCTTCGAGGGGATTTGCGAGGACGACCGGTTTGCGCGCGGATTTCTTCGCGGCGCGGATGGCGATGTGCAGTTCCTGGATCGCGCGCGCGACGACGAGGACGCGCGGACCGCGCGTCGGCGCTTCGGCCTCTGATCCCGACCGGGGCGGCCGGCGGCGACCCTGGCGTGCAGTTTTGTGTCAGATCCGCAACCTAATTCCCGTTCCTTATCATCATTCTGATACACGGGTGGGCATACCGTGATAGGGCCATGTGAAGTCCGCGGGCAAGGCCGCAACGCGGCGGCCCGCTTGAATAAAGGATTCTGAATGTTCCTGTTCGGCAGAAAAAACGGCGCTTCGGCTCAGACAAAAAAAACGCCGCCCCCCGTGGGCCCGTCCGACGAGCTGTCCCGCCGGGGCAAATCGTGGCTGTCGCTGAGCTTCGCCTTGCAAGGCAATATCAGATCGATCGAGAGCTGGCTCTGCAATCACTGCATCGGCGAATGGAACATCGTCATCGAAGGCATGGCCAGAGACCTGCGCAGCAAGAAGATCCGCGTCAACTTCGATCGCGACGAGGATCGGCAGCGGTTCAAGTCGGCGTTTTTCGCCACCTCCCCATCCCGTTAGTTCGCGTCCATTCCCCGGTTGGCTTCTCCGCGCGGCCGGGCTAGTGTGATGGTTCCGAAGTTCGGCACACATAATGTGCCGAACTTCGGAAGCTGAATCACACGAGAATCAACAAGTTCGTGTGCCGATTCACGCGAGATCCAATGTAGCGAATCTCGCGATCGGGACACGAGGTATACGCCATGGAATTTGACGCCCGGGCACGCCTCCTGCCATGAGATCCCGCCCAACTCCCGGCGGCCGTATTTTCGCGGTCTTCGCGGCGGCCGGCCTTCTCCTCGGCTGCGCGGCGGCGGCCCCGCCGGTGTTGCCGGGCCCCGGCCTTCCCCACTATCTCGAACAGCCCTCGCCTTATCGCCTGGTCGAGGTTCTCTCCGGGGAAAGCGACCGCGAACGCCAACGGATTCTCATGACGGCATTGGACGCCGCCGATATCCCCTACGCCGTCGAGCCCTTCGGGACGGGGGAATCGCGCGGCGAGAACCTGATCGCGGAGCTCGGCGACGGCAAGGCCGTGATGGTGGTCGTCGCCCATTACGACCGCGTGCCCCAAAGTCCCGGCGCCAACGACAACGCCGCCTGCGTGGCCGCGGCCCTGCACGCCTATCGACTGCTAGCAGCCGAAGGCAGAATTAAAAACACAACGGTTCGTTTTTTATTTTCCGATGACGAGGAGATCGGGCTCCTTGGCTCGAAGGCCCATGTGGCCGCCAACGATGTCTCCTCGATCGAAGGGGTCGTCAGCCTGGAGCTCTGCGGTATCGGCGACGCGATCGGCATCTGGGACGTCCATGGCCCCGCCGAGGGGTCCCTGATCGTCGACCTGCTGTCCAAGGCCGCCGCGCGTGAGAATGTCTACCACGGCATCCATGGCGAGGTGCCGCGCTTCGCCAGCGACCATGTCAGCTTCGCTCGGGAGGGACTCCCGGCCGTCGGCCTGACCGTCCTGCCGCGGGAAGACGAGCAGACCCTGCGCGACTATGTGGCCAACCCCAACGGCCTGCGCTGGCTGTTCCGGGGCAACCGCCCGACCATCTTCCAGACCTATCACACGCCCGGGGACTCGGCGGCGACCATCGATCCCGCCGCCCTCGAGATGACGGCCCGGATCGTGGCCCGCGCCGTCCGCCTCTTCGACCGCGCCATCGCTGCCCGCGCCCCGATCTCGTGACGGGAAGTCGACACCTGAAATCAGGGCGGCCCGGCCGTCCTCATTTCGCCTTATTTCCGTTGAACATAAGCACGCCGAACGACAACAGGAGTGCGAAGCATGGAGCCGTCCGGCGGGCTCGTCCCCGGCCGTCGCCGCGTCATCGGAGGGATCGCGGGCCTTCTTTTGGGAGCGGGATGCTCCCCGCTCCTGGCGCTGGCCCGGGCGCAGGCGAGTCTCCCACTGGGGCACGCCATGCCTTACGATTTCACCGCCTTGCGCGAACGCGCGCGCCGGCTCGCCGCGGCACCCTACGCCCCGTCGCCGGTCGCCCATGCCGAGCTGCTCGAATCGATCGACTACGACGCCTATAAGACGATCGCGTTCAGGCCCGGGATGACGCTCTGGCCGGAGGCCGACTCGGCCTTCCCGGTCCGCCTTTTCCATCCCGGCCGCTTCTTCAAGCGCCCGGTGCGCATCCATGTGGTCCAGGACGGCGCCGCCCGCGAGATCCCCTATAGCGCGGACGCCTTCAGCTACAGCGACCCGGAACTCGCGGCGCGGCTCCCCGCCGATCTCGGCTTCGCCGGTTTCCGGCTGATGGAGCCCGGAAAGGAGACCGACTGGCTCGCCTTTCTGGGCGCGAGCTACTTCCGCTCCGCCGGACCGGAGGGGCAGTACGGCATGTCGGCCCGCGGCCTCGCCATCGACACCGGGCTGCCGACGCCGGAGGAGTTCCCGCGCTTCGCGGAATTCTGGCTTCACCGGCCCCCGTCCCGCCCGGAAACCATGACCATCGACGCCCTGCTGGAGAGCGAAAGCTGCACCGGCGCCTACCGGTTTCTGATCTCGCGACCGGAGGCCATCGTCATGGAGGTGCGGGCCCATCTCTATGCCCGACGCGATATCACGCGGCTCGGCGTCGCGCCCCTCACCAGCATGTTCTGGTACTCGGAGACCAATCGCCATCGGGCGACGGACTGGCGGCCCGAGGTGCATGACAGCGACGGGCTTGCGCTCTGGACCGGAAAGGGCGAGCGCATCTGGCGCCCGCTCAACAACCCGCATGTGGTCCGCACCAGCACCTTTCTCGATGAAAGCCCCAAGGGGTTCGGCCTGCTTCAGCGCGACCGCGCGTTCTACCATTATGAGGACGACGGGGCCTTCTACGACAAGAGGCCGGGCGTCTGGGTCGAGCCGCTCGGCGCCTGGGGCGCCGGCGAGGTGCAGCTTGTCGAGATCCCCACCGACGACGAGATCCACGACAATATCGCCGCCTACTGGAAACCGGCGCGACCCGTCACCGCCGGCGACGAGCTCGACTTCGCCTACCGGCTTCACTGGGTTGCCGAGGAGCCGTTTCCGCCCGCGGCGGTCGGGCGCGTCGTCGCAACCCGGCTCGGACGGGGCGGCGTGCCGGGCCAGCCGCGCCCGCCCGGCAGGAAGAAGTTCGCCATCGACTTCCAGGGCGGCGCGCTCGACGGGCTGAAGCAGCGCTTCGACGTCGATGTTGTCGTCGACGCCTCGCGGGGCCGCGTCGACGGCCGCTACGCCGTCAAGGTGGTGGGCACGCCCCGCTGGCGCGCCGTCTTCGACCTTGATGTCGCCGGCGAGGAGCCCGTCGACCTGCGCTGCTATCTGACGGTCGATGGCCGGGTGCTGACCGAGACCTGGCTCTTCCAGTACCTGCCGTTCGACTTCCCGGCCTAGCAGGCCGCTGAAAAACTCATTGAGATACCTTGCCTCGTCCTTTGACACCCGCGCGTCGCACGCTGCTCAGTCCATATGTCTGTTTGAGGAAGATAAGTTGAGCGGTCTCGACGCATGCGAAAACGAGGGTTTCGTCGGCGCTGCGGGCGCCGCGCCTCA